>JAITTG010000007.1 GCA_031287095.1 Candidatus Parendomicrobium reticulitermitis
CAGTACCCGCGCTATTTGAGTTGAAACTTACCGACGAATTTTTAAACAAGACAGTAGCTTTCGCAGTGGGTTTGAAAATACCAGATGTGATGTAATCGGAATTGTAAATCCCGCCACCCCCGCCACCCCCGCTATTTGAGTTGAAACTTACCGACGAATTTTCAAACAAGACTATACCGTCGCTGATAATCCCGCCGCCTCTGCTGCCTGCGCTATTTGAACTGAAACTTACCGACGAATTTTCAAATGAAACGGTACTGAACGAAACGGCGCTGACGGAGTTATAAATCCCGCCGCCAACATTCGAACTATTTGAGTTGAAACTTACCGACGAATTTTTAAACAAGACGATACTGTAATCATTGTAAATCGCACCGCCATAGTAGTAAGCGCTATTTGAGTTGAAACTCACCAATGAATTATCAAAAAAGAATATACTGCCGCCGCTATTGTAAACCGCGCCGCTCAGATAGCTCGCGCTATTTGAACTGAAGCTCACTATTGAGCTACTAAATGAGAGATTTGTTCCAAAATCTGCAAAAATCGCCCCGCCATTTGCCGGATATCTATTATTTGCAAAAACAACTGTTGACAAATTAAAATTTACTGTGGAAGTATTGATATATATGCCTGAGGAATTTGCCGTATATATAAAGGAAGATTTTTCAACCTTGAAATTATTAGCATTGACTATACCAAAAGACGATATACCTGAAAAGTAATTGAAAGAACTCAAATAAACTTCGCCTTGACCGCTGACATTTATAGTGGAGCGCGATACAGCATATATGCCGTCTTCTAATCTCAAATGTCTATTGTTAGAAGCCGACATTGAGAGTATTGCATTTGTTAAATATATATCCCCGCCTTGCCCTGCGGTATTGCCTTTAAATAGTATGTCTCCGTTACTTGCGGCAAGATTAACATTTGCTCCGTTTGCCATATATATAGCCCCGCCCTGATTTGCCGTATTTGAAGAAAACAGCGTTAAATTAGGCGAATTTATTAATATTCTGGAATTTGCCCCCGTTAAATAAATAGCCCCGCCTTGCCCTGCAGTATTGCCTTTAAATAGTATGTCTCCGTTACTTGCGGCAAGATTAACATTTGCTCCGTTTGCCATATATATAGCCCCGCCCTGATTTGCCGTATTTGAAGAAAATAGCATTAAATTAGGCGAATTTATTGATATTGTGGAATTTGCCCCTGTTAAATAAATAGCGCCGCCGTAAATTGCCGAATTATATAAGAAAGACGCGCTTGAATTGAATTGAACAAAACCGCCGTTTATATAAACAGCCCCGCCATTGTCCGCTATATTTGATGTGAAAGATACGCTGCCTCCGTTAAAAACAATAGACGAATTGTTGGCGGCATATAAAGCCGAACCTGCGCTGCCTGCCGCGCCTGAATTGTTTAAAAATGTTACGGATGAATTGTTAAAAGAAAGAGTAGCGCCATGGACATAAATGCCTTGCGCATTTATAGTATAAGTAAAAGTTGAGTTTTTAGTTCCAAAAAGACCGCCGCCTATAACTCCAAAAGAGGACATATTCGTAAAATAATCATTTCCGCCAAGATGAACAAAGCCTTGACCTATACTGCTTATAGAACTTCTGCCTAAAGCGTATATAGACGCGCCCATTGAAAAAGTTGCGCTTTTGCCGCTTTCAGAATTAAAAAATAAGTTTGACGCAGTCAAATAAATAGCTGAACCTTGACCCGAACGATTATAATTGCTTGATATTGATATATCTCCGCCGCTGGCTATTATAGTCATAGATGAAGAATTGCCGGCATATAAAAAGCCGCCTGAACCGCTTGACACATTATTTCTGATATTGCCTGAACCTTTTAAGATAAGGGTAGAGCCGTCCAAATAAAAAGCCCCGCCATTGCCATTTAAGCCCATAGCCGTATTATTTGCAATGTTAAAATATTTAGCGTTTATGTATGTATATAATGTATTGCCAGCCGTCAAACCTAAGAACCCGCCGTTTATAGCCTTGTTGGCAGAAACTGACAGAGTCCCAACATCCACTGCAAAAACAGAATTTGATAATAATGCCACTATTCCATTTCCAGCAAGAGACACATTGCTTGAAAAATAGATATTGCCGCCGTAAAAGCCTACTGTTACGCCGCCGTCCGCATATATAGCGCCGCCGCTGCTATCAGCAATATTACCTATAAAACTTGTTGTTGAATTTAAAAAGCCTACTGAAGAGATATTGGGATAATTGTCCGCATATATAGCGCCGCCGTAGCCTGCTCTGTTATATAGGAAAGATGAATTTGAGACTCTGAAATTTACTGATGATCCATTCAAGGCAAAGATTGCTCCGCCCTGATAATCCGTCGTGTTTGACGAAAATATGACATTTGATAAATCAAAATCTGCTTTAGCATTATTGTCTAAATGAATACCTCCGCCATTGCCATAATTTGTAATGTTTAAAGTAAAACTCGCTGTTGAATTATTAAATGATATATTTGAATCGCCATAAAGTCCAACTGCGCCACCGCCGGTGTTTGCGGCGTTTGAGGTAAAACTAACGCGGGAATCATTAAACGATACGACTCCGTAACTTAAAAGACTTATCGCCGCGCCATGTCCTGCTCTGTTTGAAGCAAATGATGCGCTTGAATTACTAAAATTTAGAGCGCTGTTTTGAGAGTGAATTGCTCCACCTTTCCCAGCCGCAGAATTTGATGTAAAACTCACTGTTGAAGCGCTAAACAATATATTATTTACATTATTATAGGCATAAATCGCGCCGCCGTTATTTGCAGTGTTTGATATAAAATGCGCCATTGAACCGCTAAACAATATATCGCCGTTGTCAACATAAAACGCCCCGCCATCGGCATTCGCGTTGTTTGAGATAAAACTCGCTATTGAACTGCTAAATGATATGTTTGTATTGTTGCTTGCATAAATCGCGGCTCCCGAAGAGGCGCTGTTTAAGGTAAAACTCGCAGATGAATGGCTAAATGTTAATATAGTATTTATCCCGCCGATAATAGCGCCGCCATTGCCAACGGCGACATTTGAGGTAAAACTCACTGTTGAAACGCCAAATAGTATATTCGCTCCGCCCGCAAAACTAATCCCGCCGCCGTCAAGATTAGCGATGTTTTTGTTAAAAATTACCCTTGAATATCCCACATCGCTTGCGCCATCGCCCAAAAAAGCGCCGCCATTATCCGCATAATTATCATTAAATATCAAAACAGATTTTGATGAATTTAAAACTCCATACATAGCTCCGCCGTCAGTAGATTGATTCCCTATAAAAGTCACAGTAGAAGCCAAGAAATTGACATCGGCATAGGTCGCGCCGCCTTGAACCGCCAAATTTGACATAAAAACTGCGCTCGAATTTGTGAAATTGAAAAATATGCCGTTTAAAGCCCCGCCATTACCAGAGCCTAATACTCCGTTTGAGATAAAGTATATATTGTTTGAATTAAGAAAATTTACTTCGGACGCATTTGCATAAATCGCTTGTTCATTTTGAGAAAAAGAGACGCTTGAGCCTATAAAGTCAAATTGAGAGCTATTTCCTACATAAACAGCCCCGCCCAAACCGCCTGCTGAATTGGATTGAAACGATATAGTGGAGCGCCTAAAAGAAACCGTAGAATTATTAACGGCAATAGCGCCGCCGTCTCCAACATTATAGGCTGTAAAAATCGCGCTTGAAAGGTCAAAATTTAACCAAGCCGAATTATGAACATAAAAAACTCCAACCCCGCTATTGTTTGTAAATTCAACGCGGCTTCTGTTTATAAAATTGATTGTTGATATCTCTATATTAATATTTGCGCTATTGTTTGCCGTCCAAATAAAAGTTGAATTGCTCACATTTAACACGGGAGCCTGTATGGAAGGCTGCCCTATTATTCTAAAACTATTCATACCTATAAAAACATTAGAACTTGCCCCGCTAAAATTGACCATAATCTCATCGCGTATTTCAACATTTGCGCCTTGTCCATATATGCCGCCGCCGTTAAAAGTAATACTGCGGTTTAGAACTCCTCCAAGCCTCAAAGTTGAGCCTGCCCCGTCTAAAAATATATCTTTGCCCCTTTGCGCAAAATTATTGGCAAAAGCGATATTGCCGGAAGCGTATATATTGAGCAAACCCATTGAATATATTATGCCGCCGTCTTGCGCTGTATTGTTTGTAAAAGAAAGATTAGGAGAAGCGTCTAAATATACTTCCCCGCCGGCTTCTATATATATAGCTCCGCCTTGAGCCGCCGAATTTGATGTGAAATTCTTTTGAGAAGCCCCGCCAAAATTCACAGACGAGCCGTTTGCCACATACAAAGCTCCGCCTTGAGCCGCTGTATTATTGGAAAAATTGTAGACGCCGTTTCCAGAAAGCGACAATAATGGAGCATCTACATATATAGCCCCGCCGGAAACAGCGGTATTTCTCGAAAAAATTAAGTTCAAACTATCATTTATTATTTCAGATATGCCGGAAAGATAAAAGCCTCCGCCTTTTGACGCGGTATTTGAAAGAAATTGAGTATTATTTGGATTTGAAAAATTGATAATGCCATTATTGAGATATACGGCGCCGCCCTGAGCCGCTGTGTTTGAAGTGATTAGCGTATTAGAATTTGAAAAATTGATAATGCCGCCGTCTATATAGGCAGCGCCGCCGTTTGCAATAGCATTATTTAGACTCATATTCACATTGGAATTTGAAAAATTAACAAAACCATCATTACCGACAAATATAGCCCCGCCGTCATCAGCCCTATTGTTTGAAAAATTTACTCTTGAATTGATAAAGTTGGCGGTGGAATATGCGGCATATACAGCGCCGCCGGATTGCGCTCTGTTGACTATAAAACTTGCCGATGAGTCGACTATATTGATAAAAGCGTTATTTTCAAGTTCTAAAGCCCCGCCTAAACCAAAGAGAGCCATATTTCTATCAAAAGTAAGAGTTGAAGCGGAAAAAGAAATTGTTGACTGATCTAGGTAAATCGCCCCGCCGCCGCTTCCGAGCGCAGTATTTGCCATAAAATAGACATAAGATTCATTATTGAAATCAATAATTGAGTAATTTTGCGCAAAAATAGCGCCGCCGTTTGAATTTGCCCCGTTTACAACAAATTGCGCAGTTGAAGCGTTAAAAGATATTGACGAACTATCGGCATAAATAGCCCCGCCTCTGTTTGAAGTGATTGTCAAGGGGGTATTATAATCCATGAACCCATTCATAACAAAACCTATGTCATAATTCTGAAAATAAAGCGTGGAGTTAACTGCAGAAATAGCGCCGCCGTCTGAACCTTGATTGTGTAAAAATGACAAGCCCGGCATCGTAAGCGAAGTATTAAGAAAAGCCGCGCTTGAATCTATTAGCGATAATGCCCCGCCAAAATTTTCTGCAAAATCTATGTCTGATTGAAATTCAACATAAGCGCCATTTTCAACCTTTATAATATCGGCGCCAAAAGAAGAAAAAGCGACATTTGTAAAAATTATGATTTGGTTTGCGCCGTTTAAGTTAAATCCGCCATATATGCTTTGACCGCCAAACATTCTAATAATTCCTGTCCCGCTCCCCGTTATTTTAAGCGGAGGAGCAAAATTGGAACGAGATAAATCCCATATATTGCCGCCCAACAAAATGGGACTATTATTTGTCAATGTGATATCGTCAATTGTATTGTCTTCGTAAGCCGAAACAAAAGCAGCCCAAGTATTGACATTGACAGAATACCCTTTTGAGAAAAACAAGAATAAAGACATTGCGATAAGCAATGTCTTAAACAACTTGCCAAGTTTTTTTGGTGAATTTGAAATTTCGTCATTGCGGGCTTGACCAGCAATCTCAAACAATTTACTGAGTTTTTTTGATGTGTTTGTAGAAGAGTCCATATATGAAATAACCCCGCTTTCCGCCAAATGATTATAGGCAAAAATGGGGGCGCAAGATAGGCTGCGTGAATTAAAATTGTGTATGTTTTTTAAATCCATAATCAAAAAAACGAGCCTTTGACAGGCTCTGTTTAATCTCCATAGTCTAACAATTTAGAGTTTTGCTTTGAATGGCGCGGATTATAACAAAATTCGCATTTATATTGCAAACGACCGCATTTAATCATCTAAAATGACACCGAAATAAAAGGTGAAATATCATTTAAGGGATGACACCGAAAGGGAGTTAAATAATGTAGCATTTAGGCTCAAACAAAGGGGGCTTATATG
>JAITTG010000057.1 GCA_031287095.1 Candidatus Parendomicrobium reticulitermitis
TGATATAGTTAAGTACGCATTAGATGAATATGGGAATGGTGAAAATGCAAAAATTAATACTACAAATGCTAGTCAAGCGGATTTAAAAGATTTTTCTAATGTCTATTGTGAATTACTCAATAATATATATGCTTCTAAAAAAGGCAAATATCTTTTGGAAAAAATTTTAGATGGAGATGGATATTTTGGCTGTGAAATACGATTTGTGGATAAAGATACATGGGAAATAGAGCCAAAGTTTGAACGCATAGAAATGCCGCTTAATAATTTGTTATCTGAATGGAATCCTTCCAATAGCGGAAAGATTACTAAAATGTTGCGTATATATAATGATAATAACAATACAATTCGTATTATAAAACCCAAACAATTGCGTTATTGGCTTAAAAGTAAAGCGCTCCGTGACGCAGACGAAACATTTGATGATATTTTAGGATATTAATTATGAATAGCATATCAACAGGCATAGGGAATCCGCCATCTCCGCAAGTAATTTACGAGCGTTTGTTTGATTTTATAGATACTGCCCTGCTCACTTTTAATGTAAAGAAAATAAACTGTGATGGGGTTATTGCTTCTACAGAAGATGCAATTACAGAAGATTTATCTGAATATTTAGATAATGAACAAGAATTATTGAATCAAGATAGAGATACATCTTTTAGATTTACTAATCAAAGCATGGGAAAAACTGATATTGGTGTTAAATTTGGAAGATGCTATAGGTCTAACAACAGAGCACCTTTTTGTTGGATTGAAGCAAAAAGATTACCTACCCCGCTTAAAAATAACAGGGACGAACGAGAATATGTTTTTGTAAGCCCAGAAAAAATAAATGGCAAAAAAAAATACAAAGGAAATGGCGGCATTCAACGCTTTAAAGAAAATAAACATGCCCCGAAACTATCTTATTCTGTGATGATTGGTTATATACAGAAAGAAAATGTGATGTATTGGTTTAGAAAAATAAATGGTTGGATAAATGATCTCATAAAAACTGACCCATCTTTTTGGGGCAAAAATGATTGCTTACAGCAATACAATACAAAGAAAACAAAAAGATTCGTATCTGTTCATTCAAGAAAAGACAATGTCGCATCAATAACTTTACATCATTTTTGGATACAATTACAAAATCATGTTTCAAAAAAATAAAGACATGGAATGCATCAATGAAAATCATTTCAATGAATCAAAAAACAAAATTTCTGATTTTTTGCATTGAGGAATATAAAAACGCAAAAAAACTAACAGGGAAACAAGTCATTGCTCTTTTTGCAGAAAATAGCATTATGGATTTTATCCTTGATTGTTACGGCGCTTTGCATACTGAAGGCGTAAAGGCAATTATATGGGAAATAGACGATTATATTGCCAATAGAAAAGCGAGTTAATAAAAAGGAGCCTTAATGAAAAATCTCTCAAATATCATCAAAACTTTGCAAAATATTATGCGTAAGGATACGGGCGTCAACGGCGATGCTCAACGCATTGAGCAGTTGGGGTGGATGATTTCGCTTAAAATTATTGACGATAAAGATTTGGAAAATGAATTATTGGACGATAAATATAAGTCCGTTGTTCCGTCCAAATTGCAGTGGAGAAATTGGGCGGCGGATAGCGAAGGAATGACGGGCGATGAACTTAAAAATTTTATTGACCAACAACTTTTTTCTGGTTTAAAGTCTATTGACGCGTCCGGCGGCAACAAAAGAGCGCTTTTAATCCGCGGAATTTTTGAAGGCACTAATAATTACATGAAAAACGGCACGATTATCAGACAAGTGTTAAATGAATTAAACAAAATTGATTTTAACGCTTCGCAAGACCGCCATCTTTTTGGCGATATTTATGAAACTATTTTGAGAGATTTGCAAAATGCGGGTAATTACGGCGAGTTTTATACTCCGAGAGCAATCACAGAATTTATGACCGATATGATAAATCCCCGTCTCGGCGAAAAAGTGCTTGACCCCGCTTGCGGAACAGGCGGTTTTTTGACCAGCGCTATTGAAAATATCCGCAAACAAGATATAAAAGGCGTGAAAGATTTGAAAGTTTTACAGGATTCTATTGCAGGCAAAGAGTTTAAACCGCTGCCTTTTATGTTATGCGTTACAAATCTAATTCTGCATGATATTGAAATCCCAAATATTGAATATACAGACAGTCTAAACAGAGAATATACAAGCATAGGTTTTAAAGACCGCGTTGATATTATTCTTGCTAATCCGCCTTTTGGAGCATCTGTAAATGACGGAATTGAAACTAATTTTCCTTTGGCTTTTCGCACCACGGAAAGCGCGGACTTGTTTTTGCTTTTGATGATTCGTTATCTTAAAGACGGCGGACGGGCTGCTATTGTTTTGCCCGACGGTTCTCTTACGGGCGATGGCGTAAAGATGCGTATTCGCGAGGAATGGTTGAGCAAATGTAAAATCCATACTATTGTCCGCTTGCCAAATTCTGTATTTCAGCCTTATGCAAGCGTGGCGACAAATCTTTGCTTTTTTACCAAAGGAGAACCGACAAAAGAAATTTGGTATTGGGAACATCGTTTGCCCAAAGGTGTAAAATCTTATTCAAAAACAAAGCCAATTAACAAAGATGAGTTTGCGGATTTAAAAAAATGGTGGAATAAGCGAAAAGAAAACGAACAAGCGTGGAAAGTATCAATAAAAATGCTGTCAGAGTCAGGCTACAATCTTGATGTCAAAAACCCCAATATACAAAAAGAAGAAAAAACCTATTCAAGCCAAGAATTACTCAATTTGCTAACTCAATCCCTTCAAAACAGCAATATTCTCGTATCAAAACTAAAAAAAGACTTAAAATAATGCCGAAAGTTCGTATAATGTAGCAGTCTTATGTATGTTTATACGAAAAATGGAGGATTTATGTTTGAAAGGACTATGGCGGGCTATGTAAATAAAATATCAAGTCAATATCCTGTTTTGTTGTTGACTGGGATGAGGCAGATAGGAAAATCTACTTTGTTGCAAATGATATCTGAACCCGAAAGGATATAGACATTAGGACTGCAAAGTTGTGGTTATCGGCATTGGAGAGGTCTGGGCTGATAAAAATTTTAGAGCCTTATTATGCGAATATAACAAAACGGATAATAAAAACGCCGAAACTATATTTTTTAGACACAGGATTATGCTCTTATCTAACGGCTTGGGACAGCCCTGAAAGTTTAATGAACGGAGCTATGAATGGAGCAATTTTAGAGACTTATGTTTTTGCGGAAATTCTTAAAAGTTATTGGCACAACGGAGATGAGGCAAATATATATTTTTACAGAGATGCAGACCAAAGAGAAATTGATTTTGTGATTGAAAAAAATATGACTCTCTACCCTATAGATGTAAAAAAAACGGCAAGCCCAAGCAAATCCGATATGCGGGCTTTTAAACAATTAAAAAACTTAAATAAACAAGTTGGAACAGGCGCAATAATATGTCTTTATCCTACAATCATTCCTATAGATAAAAATGTTATTTCTTTTCCAATTTGGGAAATTTAAGGAAACGCTGATTAATCAAAATATTCTGTCGCCAATTGCGGGCTTGACATCAATTTCATCGCGAAGCGTTTTTGAGGCAAACGACTGAGATTGCGGGTCAAGCCCGCAATGACGGATGGAAATGTCCCTAATAAATGTTGCACCGTATTGCCGTTTTGCGCTCTTGCATAGTCATTGCCTCTGTCGTTATCACCCTTTGCGTAACTTGCGAGAAGCCGTTGCTGTTTTCCGTAATGACAAACCCAAAGTCTGCAATTACGACAATTCAAAACAAAAAAGAAGCGCGGGATTAAAAAATCCTGCGCTTCTTTTGCTCTTTATATGCGCCTATAATTTTTATTTTATAAATTTAGTCCATATTATATCGTATTGTTCTAATCTTTTGGCGCCTACTTCTTGCGGGAATTGCCCTTTCTCGATTACGCTCGCAGGAACATTTGAGGCGGGATTATCTTTGTAAGAGGCTGATAATATTTCCACAGCCGCTTTGTTGGGATTTGTGTATGGGTATTCGTCGGAAATCATTTTGCTGATTTCTGGTCTTAAAATAAATTCTATGAATTTGTGCGCATTATCTATATTTTTTGCTCCGTCAAGAATAACCATATTGTCTATAAACAAATAGCAGCCTTCATCGGGAAACACAACTTCAAAATCATCGCTTTCTTGCATTGCGATTGCAATTTCCGCATTCCAAATCAAACCTATAGCCGTCTCTCCGTTTAACATTGCGGTTTTAGGGGAATCGCTGTCGCGGAGTTTTATATTGGGTTTTAACGCTTGCAATTTAATATCAACATTTCTTAATTGTTCGGGAGTAGGGTCTAATTTATATCCCAAAGCCATAGATATTGCGCCAATTAGGACGCGGTAATCGTTTAAAATTACAAGTTGTTTTTTGTATTTTGAGGAAAACACTTGATTGAAACTTGTGATTTTTTCTGTGACTTTTGTTTTGTTGATGATGAGCGCGGCAAGCCCCGCCATAAATGGAACGCCGTATTCGCTTTTGGGGTCATAAAAACGGTTCATATAAACAGGGTCTATATTGTTTAGATTTTTGATTTTTGATTTATCCATTTTTGCAAGCAAGCCCTCTTTTATCATTCTTTCAACCATAAAATCGCTCGGAACCGCTATGTCATAAGCGCCCTTATTTGAATTTTTTATTTTGGCAAGCATATCTTCGTTTGAAGAATAAGTGAGGATATTGACTTTAATGCCCGTCTCTTTTTCAAAAGCGTCAAGGACGGGTTGGGGCATATACTCAGTCCAGATAAACAAATTCACTTCCCCCGCTTTTTGCGCCGAAGGCTTTGACGAACATGCCGCAAAAAAAACCAATACCGCCGCTACGGATACAATAGACAGAACAAATGCCGCTTTTTTCATTTATACATCTCCTTTTCTTTTTTATTAGGATTTCATAAAAATTCTTTTCTGCCGTCATCTTCCTGCTTAACCCGCAATCTCCGATAATAAATAAGACTGCATGGCAAGCCCGCAGACAATACAAGGCGCAAAACATTTTTTTAGAAAACTTATTTTTTCTTTTTTGAAGAACGATAAGAACCCGCTTGGCTGATTATAACAATTATAAATGTTATGAGCATTATAATACTTGATAGGGCGTAAACATCCGGTCTAATACCAGAACGGACTGACTCCATAATTTTTAAAGGGAAAGTTATGCTTGATACTCCCGTCGTAAAAAAACTGATAATAAAATCGTCTATGGAAAGAGTAAAAGCAAGCGCGGCGCCCGATATTATTCCCGGCAAAATTATCGGTATGGTAATGCCTGTGAGAACTTGAAATCTGTTTGCGCCCAAATCCATAGCGGCTTCTTCAATAGCGCGGTCGTATCCGGAAAGCCTCGCCCGCACGGTAAAAACTACAAATGGAATGCTGAAAGTCGTATGGGCTATAATCAAACTGATTCTTCCAAGCGGGATATTTGAGATGGCAAAAATTGACAACAGCGATATGCCCAAAACGACTTCCGGTATGACGACGGGAATATATAACAAAGCGTCTATTACGCCTTTGCCTTTGAATTTATATCTAAACATCGCCACCGCCGCAAGAGTTCCGATGATTACAGCCAAAAGGGTGCTAAAAGACGCTACAATAACAGTGTTTGCGAAAGATTCTAAAAGAGCGTCGTTTCCTATCATCTCTTTATACCAATGGAAAGTAAAATTCTCAAAGACTATATTGCGCCTTGAACTATTAAAAGAAAATATTATGACTATAGCGATAGGCGCGTATAGAAAAGCAAAAACAATGCCGGAAAATATTCTTGAAGATAATTTTTTCATTTATGACATCCCCAATTCGTCAATTTTGCCGCCTGACTTTGTATAAATTTTCACCACAATAAGAGTGATTACTATGAGCATAATAGACAATGCCGAGCCGAAGGGCCAGTTGGAAGCCTCTTTAAATTGCCGAGATATGATATTGCCGATAATTTGATTGCCGCCGCCGCCCATAATGTCTGAAACAAAGAAATAGCCAAGCGACGGAATAAAAACCATAATAGAGCCTGCAAAAATTCCGGGCGCCGTAAGAGGCAAAATTATATATCTGAAAGTTCTTATAAAATTTGCGCCCAAATCTTTTGACGCTTCTATAAGGCTGTCGTCTAATTTTTCTATCGTAGTCTGTATAGGCAAAACCATAAAAGGCAGCAAAGTATAAACCATCCCCAAAACAACCGCTCCTCTTGTGAACATCATTTCTATCGGCGCGTCTATCAAACCAATATAAAGCAAAAAATCGTTTATATAACCGTTTCTTCCGAGCAGAGTTCTCCAACTATACAGTCTTATTATAGAGTTTGTCCAAAATGGAAGCATAAGAAAAATCATCATCAAAGTTTTTCTAAACGGAGTCGTCAAAGCCATGATATAAGCGAAAGGATAAGCGATGACTATACATATAATAGTAGTCAAAACGGATATTATCAAGGAATTTGTGTAAATGCCTATTATGGTGGGATCGGCAAGTTTGGCATAATTTCTTAAAGAGAATTGAAAAGATATATTATGCGCCTCGTTTGTAGAGCAGAAACTGATTATTAAAATATATATCAGCGGAAGCGCGATTAAAAGAATAAGCCACGCCGAGACGGGAGAAATCATAGAAAGCAAGGGAATTGTTTTTTTGCGCCAAACCGGACTTTTAAACATTAGCGCTCTCCTTGCCTGCGTTTTGATTGCTATTTTGCGCAAACGAACTCAAGTCGACGCTTTCCAATTGTTTAAAAACATCTTGCGCCGTCGTATATATCATCACGGCGTCTTTAAGTTCCCAATAGATATATAAAATAGATCCGACTTGCGGGGACGGACTGTCAACGGGTCTATTAACTTTTACGACTTGTCCATTGGTTAGAGTTATTATTGTTTTTACTATATTGCCGAGATAAATACTTTCTTTGACTATGCCGCCTAATGAAAAACCTTCTACTGGTTTTTCGCTCCAAAGAATTTTTTCTGGACGAACTGAGACATAGATAATTTCATTGGGGTCAAAATTTTCGCTTTTGCCAAGCAAATCGCCGGCTTCGCAATATAGATATGCGACGCCTTTTTCTTCCGTTTCTACTACGGCTTCAAAAAGATTGGTTTCGCCGATAAAATCGGCTATGAATTTTGTTTCAGGATGAGCGTATATTTCTTCGGGTTTTGCGCATTGGTCTAAAACGCCGTTATTCATTACCGCTATGCGGTCGCTCATAGCGAGCGCTTCTTCTTGGTCGTGGGTTACATACACAAAAGTGATGCCGAGTTTTTTTTGCAGGCTTTTTAATTCTATCTGCATTTGTTTGCGCAATTTCATATCCAAAGCGCTGAGAGGCTCGTCTAAAATCAAGACTTTCGGATTATTTATAATCGCTCTGGCTATAGCCACTCTTTGTTTTTGTCCGCCGGAAAGTTGAGCAGGATACCTTTTTTCAAAACCTTCAAGTCTAACCATAATAAGCGCTTGTTTGACCCGAACTTTTATTTGCGTCTTTGGAACTTTTTTCATTTTAAGCCCGTAAGCGATATTGTCATATACGCTCATGTGCGGGAATAAAGCGTAGTTTTGAAACACTGTATTGATATTTCTCTCAAAAGGCTCTTTATTATCTAATCTTTCGCCCTCTATAAGAATTTCGCCGCTTGTATGATGCTCAAATCCGGCAATCAATCTTAAAAGCGTAGTTTTACCGCAGCCTGAAGGACCCAGTATTGATAGAAATTCTTTTTCATATATGGTGAGATTTAGATTTTTAACGACATGATTGCCGCCGTAAAACTTATTTACATTTTTTATTTCTACAATAGGTCTTTTTTCGCCGCCGGGTTCCGGTTCTTTTTCCATTGTTTTATTTTGCTCCTTAATTTAGGACTTAAACTATTTATAACGCTTTTTCGCCGCGCTCGCCTGTTCTTACGCGCATTGCTTCTTCAACATTTGTTACAAAAACTTTTCCATCCCCGACTTTATTCATTGAAATTTTCTCATGTATATTGTTTAAAATTTCATTTACCGCCGCATCGTCAACAACTGTAATCACCTGAACTTTTGGTATCAAATTCATACCGGCAATTTTAAGTCCTTTTAACTTAATGCCTTTGCTTTGTTTATCCTCAAGTTCTTCTTTTTGCCTTCCATAGCCCATAACTGTTGCAACCGTCATACCGCTTACCGACTGATTGTTTAGAATTGTTTGTAAAATTTCTAATTTATCAGGACGGATAAAAATTTCCAATCTTTTCATAATGACCTCCTTTTTCGTATATAAAACAATTTTAAAATTCTATTGACACGGGGCAATGGTCTGAGCCGAAAATTTTGTTATATATTTGCGCCGACTTCAATTTTTTTAAAAGCGTCTGTGAAACAAAGAAATAATCCAAACGCCAGCCTACATTTCTTTCTCTTGCGGCAGTCTTATAATCCCACCAAGTATAATTGCCGCCGCCTTTATTGAAATGTCTAAAAGAATCTATAAAACCTGCGTTGATAAGAGCGTCTAATTTCTTCCTTTCTATCGGCATAAAGCCGGTATTGTCTTCATTTTCCTTCGGATGCGTTAAATCTATTTCATTATGAGCGGTATTATAATCGCCGCACACGACAACGGATTTGTTTTTGATTTTGCTTATACGGGAGATGAAATAATCATAAAAATCTAATTTATATTTAAGCCTCTCATCGCTTGCTCCGCCGTTTGGAAAATAGACATTAAAAAGAAAAAAATCTTTAAACTCCAATTTCAAAATCCGTCCTTCGCAATCAAAAATGTCTTGCCCTATGCCCTTTTTGACAGAAAGAGGTTTTATTTTTGACCATACGGCGGTTCCGCTATAACCTTTCTTTTGCGCCGATGAAGCATAGAAATTAAAGCCTTTAATTTCTCTTAATTCCTGCGGGATTTGTTCTTCTTGCGCTTTTGTCTCTTGAACGCAAATTATATCTGCGCTTTTTTTAAGCCAATCGGCAAAAGCCGCGCCGTTTGACGCAACTTCTTTTTTATATATTGCTCTTATTCCATTGACATTCCAAGATATTATTTTCATTAGACCTCTTAAAATAGGCAAAACGAATCTGGCTAATAAAGCCTATGCGCTAACGGAGTCTGTCATCAACGCGCTTGCGCGCGTTGTAGGGCGGGTTTCAAACTCGCCCTATATTAAAAATTAGCGTTAAATATAAGCATAGCGGGAAAACTCTCAGTTATAATTTTGCCATTGCCGATATAATTGAAAAGTCCGAGTTGAATCCCCGTCATCTCGTCTGTAAAATTGAAAACGCCGATTTGTAAGCCTTTGACTCTCTCGGCATTATTAAATAATCCTACTTGCGAGCCTATAATCTCGTCATAATTTATATTGATAAAACCGCATTGTATTCCTGCCATTTTTGCAGCGATAGTAATCATCGCTATTTGAATACCCGCGGCATTGTCGGTTTTCCCAACAAGAAAATCGAACATAAAACCAACCATATTAGGCGTATAACTGCCTATGCCGATTTCAATACCGTGCAAAGTATCATCATGAGGAGCGGCTATCTCATTCCACAAAGAAAGTTTGACAGGAGTTACGCCAAACGCGTTTGTCGTCATAAAAACAAAAGCGCATATCAAAAATAATTTTTTCATATTAATTCCTTTATTATTTTATATTTGAAAGCGGCGGATTTTATCAGTTTTATAGTTTATTTCAAAATTAAACGGCAATGGCTTTTCTCGCAAGGGGCGCAAAAAGACAAAACGGCAACGACCGCGCAAGGGGCGCAAAAACGGCAAAAAACAAAAACAATACGAAGATTGTATGAGCAAACTTCAAATTCGCCCGCCGATAGACTTGCGCTTCTGATTTGTTGCGCGGCGGCTCTCAAGAGGAGAAAAAACAACGACGCGCTTTGCGTTGAACGGCGTTATTACTCCGTCCGCTACGCGTCCACCCTTTCACTCGTGAAGGGGAACTAACCGACGCTTTGTGTTGAGAGTGAATGATTATTCGCTTGTTGTTTGTTTTTTGTGTTTTGTGTTTTGTAACGGAAGGCGGATTTCAATCACGCATTTACAAGCTTTGGGTTTTTTTGTGTTTTTGATTTCAATTTTTCATATTGATTTTTCGATGAGATTTTGATTTCAATACATTTTCGGGGGCGCTTTTGTTTTTTAATTGTTCTTGCCGTCTTTTCTCTGTCCTCTATTATCTTTTCTATTTGTTTTTTCCATTGCCTTTGTCATTATCCCTTTTTGCGCCGCTTGCGAGAAGCCGCTACTGTTATAAATACTTGCGATTATTGACATTCGTTTGTCGTTGCCATTCGTCGTTTATTCTTATCATTTCCCATTGAAGTTTACTATTCATCATAGAGGGCGGGTTTCAAACCCGCACCATACCAATTTTTGGTTTTTTGTGTTTTGTGGTTTTGGTTTTGTCGTTTTCCCTTTATTGTGAAATGCGCCCCGCAAAGCATTTTGAGCGTCCTTTGGCAGAATTTGTCTGCGCGCGTATAGCAACGCTATCCAAGCAGACAAATTGTGTCAAAAGACGCCAAAAGACAATGCGACCGTCCAGTCCTTCGCCAAACTTACAACCAGTCGCGTGTAATCGC
>JAITTG010000121.1 GCA_031287095.1 Candidatus Parendomicrobium reticulitermitis
CTAATTTCATTTCTTCATCAATAGCGCCTACTACGCAGCATACTTGATTGCTTCCAACATCAATTCCAGCGACAAGAGATTCTTTTACCATTTTATTTCCCTCTTTTATTTTTATTGAGATATTACTTTTCAAATTTTGCCGGCATGCGGTTTAACTTATATAGAGACATATCTATGGAAACAATTTTTTTATTTGTTGATTTTGCCTCTACAAAAGTTTTTTTAAATAAAGATATTTTATTAGCCAAATCTTCGTCATCGGCATTTCCCCAAAAAATAGCGGCGTTTTCATTTGTTATAAAAGTAAAATCTTGAAAATCATTCAATTTAATATCTGAAATACCGTCAAAAAAAGATTTATCTATGGACTTAACGGAAAGAATAAAATTTAAAACCCTTTCTTTGTCTTTTTCATCATTATAAGAGATTGTTGGAACTTTAATAGAACTCATAAAGCCGCGCAAAGGAAAAATTGCGCCGTCCGAATCTATAGCCATAAGAGAATTATTTTTTCGGACAAAAGCCTCGGGAGTTCTTTCTTGCGCTTTTATTGAGATTTTATGCCAACCCCTGCGTATAGATATGCTTTTAAGTTCAGGTTTGGTTTTGGATATTTCTTTTTCCGCCATATTCAAATCTACCGCGATTATGCTGTCTCCCTCTTTAAAGGGAAGCAGAGCCTTAATTTCCGCTTTTGTTATATTTTGCGTGGTATTTATTTCTATTGTTTTGATAAGCATCATATCAGAAGATGATAAAGAATTCTTAACCTTTGAGAACACAAAGTAAAATATCAAAAAAAGAAAAAACGCTATAAAAATTTTCTTAAATATGGAAGAACTTCCGCCCGCTCCGCCTCTTCTTATTGCGGCAGTATTTGTTCTTCTTGTATATCTTTTTTTTCTTTTATTTTTTTTAAATATGCTCATTTTATGCCCTTATTTTCTTATTTTTATCGTTATTGAATAGACTGCAGATCTTGCCCGCAATTGCCGCTACGCCGTAATGACAACTATTGCGCCGCAACGACTATATGATAATACCGTTTAAAATTTTTAAAACAACATCCTCAAAAGACATTCCGTCATATTTTGCGGCGTCTGGAACCAAGGAAGTCGCCGTCATTCCCGGCATAGTATTGTTTTCTAAAACCCAGATTTTATTTTTGTTATCGACTATCATATCAGCTCTGCAAATGGATTTACAATTAAAAACTCTGTATATCTTTTGCGCGATTTTTTGCGCTTGTTCATAAACGAATTTGTCTATTCTTGCGGGTATTAGATGTTGAGAGCCGCCTTTTTGATATTTTGCTTTATAATCATAAAAACCGCCCTTGGGAATTATTTCTATCACTGGCAAAGCCTTGCCGTCTAAAACCGCTACTGTGATTTCTTTCCCTTTTATAAAATCTTCTATTAAAATTTGATTATCGTATTTAAATGCCTCTTTTGCCGCTTTTAAAAATTCCTTCTCATTTTTTGCGATATTTATACCTATTGTAGAGCCGCCTATTATTGGTTTTACAATTACGGGATATTTTTTGATTTTTGGTATTTCTTCAAATCTTTTTAAAACAAACCAATCCGCCGTATTTATACCCGCCGCTTTAAATAAAACTTTTGAGATATTTTTATCCATAGAAGCGGCGCTTGCAAAAATTCCGCAGCCCGTATATGGAATGCCCATAATTTCAAGCATGCCTTGAATGCCGCCGTCCTCTCCGTATTGTCCGTGCAAAACCAAAAAGGCTATGTCAATTTTTGCCTGTTTAATTTTTTGAGCGATATTTCTGTCAACAATAATTCCAACCGCTTTAAATCCAAGTTTCTTTAAAGATGATAATACCGCTTTTCCTGACCTTAAAGAGACGGCTCTTTCCGCTGAAAGTCCGCCGTATAAAACGCCGATTTTTTTATTTTTGAATTTTAGGGAAATGTCAGATTTGCTCATATTATTATTATTCCTCTGTTTGTTGCTATTCCTTTCCAGCCATCGCTATTCTTTCAGTCGTCATTGCGGACTTGATTCGCAATCTCATCACACGATGCAGGCAAACAACGATGGAAATTACGAGTCAAGCCCGCAATGACGACTGAAAATACAGAGTCGGCAGCAATTACTACGCAATAACTATTTCCATTTCTAAATCTATATTGAATTTCTTTTTAATTTCGGTTTTAACAATTTTTATCAATCTTAAAACATCTTCTGCTTTTGCGCCGCCCTGGTTGACTATGAAATTTGCGTGAACTTCTGATATTTGCGCGCCGCCTATAGTCTTGCCTTTTAAGCCTGCCTCATCTATCAATTTGCCTGCGCTAAAACCAACTGGATTTTTAAAAACACAGCCCGCGCTCGGTTGATTTATAGGCTGTGTCTTTTTTCTTTTTTCTATGCTTTGTGAAAGTAAATCTAAAATATCATTTTTGACTTCATTTTTCAATGAAAAATTTATTTTCGCGATAATAGCGGCAATGCCGCTTTTTCTGTATTGAAAATTTATTGCTGATTTATCTAAAACAATTGCATCATTGGGAGATTGTAAGTCTTGCCTGCAATGACGACCGTTAGAATATGGATAAATTTCTACGCTTTCAATGACTTGAGAAATTGATTCATTTGCGCTTCCCGCATTACCGAATACCGCGCCGCCTACTGAGCCGGGTATGCCGAAACAGCATTCCAAACCAGACAATTTTCTTTGAGCCGCCTCTTTTACTACCAACGCTAAAGGAGCCGCCGCGCCGCATGATAATTTTGTTCCATCAAAACTATATTTTTTAAATTCTCCAGATAATTTTAAAACTATCCCTCTAAAACCGCCGTCGGAAAAGAGAATATTTGTTCCGCCGCCGAGGATAAAAATATCTTGAGATTTAAAAATTTCTAAACATTTTTTTAGGGCAAGCGCCGACGGAACTTCAATAAAAAAATCCGCCGCGCCGCCGATTTTAAAAGATGTGTGTTTTGAGAGGTTTTCGTCTTTTAATACTTTGCAATTTAAAGATGAGAGTTTGGCAATTAAAGCAGAGTTAATAGTTTTTCTCCTTCTTTCCATATATCGCCCGCGCCAAGCGTCAAAACAATATCGCCGTCTGAGACTGTTTGGACTATGTCTCTGATATTTGTATATACTTGGGCATTTGTTTTGTTTTTAAGCAACTCGCCTAAAATCAAATCGCGCGACACGCCTTTGACGGGTTTTTCTCCCGCAGGATAAATGTCTAAAATCTTTACAATGTCGGCGTCTGAAAAACTTTTGCCGAATTCTTTAAACAATTGTTGCGTTCTCGTATATCTGTGCGGTTGAAATAAAACTACAAGCCTTCTGCCTTGCCAAAAACTTTTTACCGCATTAAGCGTGGCTTTTATTTCCGTAGGATGATGTCCATAATCGTCAATTACTAAAACTCCTTTTGTTTCGCCTTTTTTTTCAAGTCTTCTGCCTACTCCATCAAAAGAATATACAGCCTTTGCTATTTGATTAAAGGGAATTTCAAGCCTTAACCCAACGCCTATGGCGGCAAGAGAGTTTAGGATATTGTGTTTACCGGCGGCTCTTAAAACAATTGAGCCGAGTTTTTTGCCCATATATACGATATCAAACCCAACCAACCCTTGCGAATTTTTTATATTTTTGGCAATCAAATCATTATTATCGCCAAACCCATAGGTTATATATTTTCTCGTAATACGGGGCATAATTTCTTTTATTATTTTATCGTCGCCGCATAGAATAGCCGCGCCGTAAAAAGCGACGCTGTTTATATGCTCTACAAAAGCGTCTTTGAGATTATCCATAGTCTTATAATAGTCAAGATGGTCATTGTCTATATTTGTGACTACCGCAATAGATGGAGACAATTTTAAGAAAGAGCCGTCTGACTCGTCTGCTTCGGCGACTAAAAAATCCCCTCTGCCCATTCTTGCGCTTGTATTGAGATTTTTTAATTTTCCGCCGATTATTATCGTAGGGTCAAGACCGCCCTCTGACAAAACCAAAGAAGTAAGAGAAGTAGTTGTTGTTTTGCCGTGCGTTCCCGCTATTGTGATTGCATATTTTAAACGGGCGATTTCCGCAAGCATTTCTATTCTACGAATTACCGGTATTTTGTTTTTTAAAGCGGCTGTTACTTCTGGATTGTCTTTTCCGACTGCGGTTGAAACGACTATTACGGAAGCGTTTTTGATATTTTGCGCTTTATGTCCTACGAAAATTTTTGCGCCGATTTGTTTTAAATGTTCAGTAGCGTCTGACTTTTTTAAATCCGAACCTGAAACTATATGTCCTAGATTGATAAGAACCTCGGCAATACCAGACATTCCTGATCCGCCTATGCCTACAAAATGAACGCTATGAACTTTATTAAACATTGATTCTTCCTTTGTGTTGAGATTGCGGGTCAAGACCGCAATAGCGATTTGTCGTATTGAGCGCTGACAGTTGTGATTATGCCGCCGCGGGCGCCGAATTTTAATTCTACAAACATATTTTTGGGCTTGATTAATTTAATCAAATCTTCTTTTATTTTATTTACCGCGCTTTCGTGGACTATGCCTACCATTCTATATGTTTGCAAATACATCTTGAAAGATTTTAATTCAACAACAGTCTTATCGGGAGTATATCGGATTGTTAAATGGGCGTAATCAGGAAGCCCCGTCCAAGGACAAAGACAAGTGAATTCAGCGGTTTCTATATTTACAAGAATATCTTGCCCTATATATTGATAAGGCATAGCATCAAGTAAATTTGGAGATATTTTGTTAAAAATTGGGGGTTTAGTTTTCATATTTAATTCTTATTAAACATCTTCGGGGTTTATTTGCGGCGATTGATTTTAGCGTCCCCGCATAGCCTGCGGCTTCACACAGAATGGCAACACAACTCATAATGACAAACATTGCTACGCTATTATCTTCTTAAATTTCCTTTTTCCCGCTTGTAAAACAAAGTCTTTTTTGCCTTTTATCTCTGTATCGGAAGCAACTTTTTCTCCATTGATTTTTATACCGCCTTGCTCAAATAATCTTCTCGCTTCATTTTTGCTCGATACAAGACCTGATTGAAAAAGAATATCCGATAGTTTCTGCCCGTCTTGAGCCTTAAATTCTTCCAATACATCGGGCAAATCCTTTTTTGCAAAGATTTTATTGAATTCGTCTTTGGCACTTTGCGCTTTTTCTTGTCCACAGTATTGCTTTGTAATTTCAAAAGCGAGAGCCTCTTTTGCTTCTTTGGGATGCATAGTTTTGACAATT
>JAITTG010000006.1 GCA_031287095.1 Candidatus Parendomicrobium reticulitermitis
AACAAACCCAATTACTAATAATGTTGGGTTTTTTCCAATTTTTTTAACCCGCGTTTAAAAACCCCCCCCCCCCCCCCCCCCGCAGATGTTTTAACAAATAACTTCATTACTATCATTTCTCATAAGCAATCGGCAAAACGGCTGATTTATATCATTATTGATATGCTTTTTGCGCAACCAATACGCAAAATACGCAAGATAGCGCAACGGCTTATCAATGCAGGATTGTCTTTGCTGTCGTTTTACGCAATATTGCCCAAAATTCATTTTAACAATCAATATACAATCAAAAAGCCTCTTTCGTTTCTGCAAACGAAAAAGGCTTTTTCTTTTTGGTTGATATTTAGGCTCAATTTCTTTTGGAGAAGCGCTATAAGCAACTAAGTTCCATAAAAAAGCGCAAATGTCATTCCGACATAGTGTTGTCGCTTGCTTGATGTATAATTAACTTATCAAAGTGGCGGCTTCGTGCAGAATAACAAGTCCGCTGTAAATAAAAACCAAAGGAGGTGAATCAAAATGTCTCAAATGTTAAATTTAGGAAAAGAGTTGTTAAGAATTGACCCGACTAACAGCCAAAAATTGCAGTATTCCACAAATGACGGCAGAAGTTGGAACACGCGTTACTGTAGTAGTTCGTGTGGAGATTTTGAAGACTTAACTGACAATGGCGATGAAATTCTTGCCACTACCAGCAAAGGTCTTTATTACTCTAAAAACAACGGAACAAGTTGGAATAGAAGAAGTTAATTTTTTGAAAATGAGCGGACGGCAAATTCCGTTGTCCGCTCATTTCATATAACATGAGAGAGGCATAAATGACGCAATCACAATCGGCGGAAACGCTATTAGACAATTTAAAAAAAAGGGGAATAACAACCACGACAAAAGCAAATACCCCGTCAGGCAAGCCTGCCACCCCTTTTTGCAAAAGGGGAATAACAGCCACCTCGTTAAATTCTCCTTTTTAAAAAAAAGGGGCGGCAGGAGTGGTGATAATGCCTATATTTTTGCATATCAGTTATGCAAGAGGTCTAATGTCTATATTTTTGTGATACATGGAGTATTATGGAAAATACTCCATGTGTTTTTTAAGGAGAGTAATCAATAAACATGAATATTTTCAACTTATTTAAGAGCTCTCAAAAAACAAGTCAAAAAGGTTTGGAAAGACTTGCAGATTCTATTATGCCGACGCTTAGCCGTCTTGAAAAACTTCATGCAAATGAGGTCAATATTTCAGGTCTTCCGACGGGATTTAAAATCCTTGATTTAAAGACAAGCGGTCTTCATCCGGCAGAACTTATAATAATTGCCGCCCGCCCGTCTATGGGGAAAACGGCTTTTGCTTTAAACATTGCAGAAAATGTTGCTGTTGAACATAAAAAACCCGTCGCTATTTTTTCTCTTGAAATGAGTAAAGACGCTTTGCTTATCCGTCTTTTGTCGTCTATCGCAAGAGTGGGGCAAGGCAGATTAAAAAGCGGAAGATATAATACTTCCGACCGGGCAAAATTGACTGCTGCCGCCGAGAAAATTTCCGAAGCGCCTATTTATGTTGACGACGACGCATTCATAACCGTAGTAGAACTGAGCGCGCGCAAGAAAACTTGCGGCGGAGTTAAAAGCGAAAGGGAATCCGCTTTCTCTCATAATAATAGATTATTTTCAGTTTATAAACGGTTTCGGATCGGGAAAAAGATTTGATAATCGTCAGCAGGAAGTTTTTGAAATTTCAAGAGCGCTTAAAGCGCTTGCAAAAGATTTAGAAATTCCGGTTATCGTTTTGTCTATGCTTTCAAGAAGCACCGAAGATAAAGACAGAAAAGACCAAAAACCGCAGCTTTCCGATTTAAGAGATTCCGGCGCAATAGAACAAGATGCCGATGTCGTGGCGATGCTTTATAGAGAAGGCTATTATAACCGCGACGATAAAGATGTAGAAAGAAGCGCCGAACTTATCATCGGAAAACAAAGAAACGGTCCGACGGGAAGTATCCCGCTTATTTTTGAAGGCGAGTTTACAAAATTTTCCGATGCCGACCCGCGGCATAATCAAACGCCGCAGAACTGAAGAGTAAAAAATCGCTATCCGGCGACTCTTAAATTAAAGCAAGCGGACAAGTCAAAATACAAAAAGGAGGAATCAAAATGTCTCAAATGATAATTTTGGAAGAAGAATGGTTAAGATTAGATCCAACTAACAGCCAAAAATTGCAGCGTTCTACAGATGGCGGGAAAAGTTGGGAGACGCGTTTAAATGATGTAAGGAAAAGTTGGGACGAGGATTACATTAATAAAATATCTGGTGAGAAAAGAAGATTATTTAAACATGGCGATAAAATTTTTCTCGTCACTACTTATGGAGGTATAGACGTTTATTCTTCTGATAATGGAAGGCTGTGGGAAAGAAGTATTAATAGGGGATTAGCCGATCGTCTAATGCCCGATTTTGACGATTTCGAAAACGATGCAAAATATAAGAAATACAAAACATTAGAGAACACAATAGAGTTAAGAGAATGGTTAAGAATTGACCCAACCAACAAACAAAATTTGCAGTATTATGCAGGTGGCGGCGGAGGTTGGGAGACGCGTTTTCCCAGTAGTTCGTATGGGAATTTTCGCGCTTTATTGAAACCCAAATACAGTGATACAATTATTTTCGTTTGTAATGATGGAGAAGATGTTTATTATTCTGAAAATCATGGAAGCGACTGGACGAGAATAGAAGACTCAATAGTAATGGTAAAATTTGGAAAAGAATTGTTAAGAATTGACCCAACTAACAAACAAAATTTGCAGTATTCTACAGATGACGGGAAAAGTTGGAACACGCGATTCTATAGTAGTTCGTATGGGAATTTTCGCGCTTTATTGAGCTATAAATATTATGTTTTTCTCGTTGCAGGAGGAGGCGTTTATCGTTCTTCAGACCACGGAATAAGCTGGGACGAATGCGAAGTAGTGTCAAAAGTAGAATTTAGAGAATGGCTAAGAATTGACCCAACTAACGAACAAAATTTGCAGTATTCTACAAACGACGGGGAAAGCTGGGAGACGCGTTTTTCTAGTAGTTCGCATGGGAATTTTAGCGCTTTATTTGAGCACGTCGGGGAAATTATTCTCGTTTGTAATGATGGAGGAGATGTTTATTATTCTAAAAATCATGGAAGCGACTGGACGAAAAACGAAGACTCAATAGTAATTTTAGGTGAAAAATTGTTAAGAATTGACCCAACTAACACTAACAGCCGGAGATTGCAGTATTCTACAGATGGGGGGAAAAGTTGGGACGAGGATCATTATTTCCATTCTAATGGTGAGAAAAGAGACTTATTTAAATGTGGCGATGAGATTATTCTCCAGACTGATGAATATTTTTATTTTTCTACAGACCGTGGAACAAGCTGGAAAACAGACAATAGGATGGTGCCATTAGAAGGAGAATGGGTAAGAATTAATCCAGCTAATAGCCAAGAATTGCAGTATTCTACAGATTGCGGGGAAAGTTGGAACACGCGTTTTGATGGTAGTTCGTTTAAAGACTTTCTATCCTTATCAAAATCTCATCAGGGGATTCTTGTGATAAAATCTATTAGAGATACCTATTATTCTTCTGAAGACCAAGGAAGGAGCTGGAAAGAGATAAGTGAGGACGACTTAAAACAGGAACAAAAACCGGAACTGGAACAGAAACCGAAAAGTCGTTCAGGAACTATTGTGAAAAGGATTATCTTTGTCGGTCTTCCTCTTTTTCTATTACTAATCATTTTAGGAGTGAAATGGTGGACTATCTTTATCGTTCTTTCTCTTTTTCTGTTACTAATCATTTTAGGAGTGAAATGGACTATCTTTATCCTCTGTTTGATTTTTGTCTTAAGATTCGTTAGCTGTTCTAATGTAAGATATTTCTTAAAAAACATAAATGGTGATGGTGGTGAGAGAGAAGCGCATTTTGATGGAACAAAAATAAAAAAAGATGAAGTAAGCGGACAAGTCAAACCTCTTGATAAAACAAAAATAAAAAAAGATAAAGTAAGCAGACAAGTCAAACCTCCGGAAGGACAAGCATTTTGGGGGGAAGGTGAACTTAAAGGGGCAAGGGAATGGGAAGAAGAGCAAGAGAAGAAGCAATCTAGAAAAAGATAAATCTATGGGAAATAGTGATGAGAGAAAAAAGCCTTTTAAATTAAAGCAAGCGGACAAGTCCGCTGTAAATAGACCTCATGCACAACCAACTTTCAAACAAGCAAAAGCCGTTAAATTCCCCTTTTGGAAAAAGGGGTGGCAGGCTTGCCTGACGGGGTATTTGCCGTTGCCGTATTCCCCTTAAAAACAAAAAAGCCTTTTCGTGCAGATTTGTTTTTGCGTTATCTTATAAGACTTGACGACAAAAGAAAAATATTAAATTTTTAGGGAGATTAAAAATGGCAGATAAAAGTGAATTTGACAAGATTGACGTCGAGTTCGAAAAATTCTATGGTGAAGAGCATTTCATTGACGATGGAATTGTAGATGTTGAAGCATTTAATAAAGCGAAACATAAGATTTTATGGATATTAAAAGAAGCAAATGATGAAGATCAAACAAGTTGGAATATAAGAAGTTAATTTTTTGAAAATGAGCGGACGGCAAATTCCGTTGTCCGCTGTCCGCTCATTTCATATAACATGAGGGGGGTATAAATGACGCAATCACAATCGGCGGAAACGTTATTAAATAGTATATCTGCCATAAACAAAAGGCATTATGAACTTGCAGAATTATCAGGCGAGAATTTTAATGTTTTTGAGATGTTTGTAGGACATTATGAATTAAAACATTCGAAATTTATTGCCGAATTGTTAAACCCAACCGGAAGCCATGGGCAAGGCGATATATTTCTTAAACTATTTGTTAAAGAGGCAAACATAAACAATTTTGCTACTGAAACCGCAGAAGTAGAGACGGAACACAGTTTTAATGATAATGTCGGCGGAAGAATAGACATAGTTATAAAAAACAATCGCGGCGAACAAATATTTATTGAAAATAAAATTTACGCAGACGACGGAAACACGCAGTTGTTAAGATATCACGAATATAAGCCGAATGCCCGTATTTTATATTTAACATTAGATGGAGCCGAGCCAAGCGAAAAGAGCGTCGGCAACATAGATGAAACAAAGAAACAATGGTTGACTATGATTTCTTATAGCGAAACAATCATAAAATGGCTTGAAAACTGTAAAAAAGAAGCCGTAAATATGCCGCTTTTGCGTGAAACCATAAGTCAATACATATTTCATATACAAGACTTAACAAATCAAACAAGGAGTAAAAAAATGAGTAAAGAAATAGCAGAAGTAATAGCAAAAAATGCTGAAAATTTTGAAGCTGCGCTTAAAATACAAATGACCGGGGTTTTAGAAGAGGCAAAAAGGCAAATCGCAAAAAACACATTTGAAAACGCATTTAGCGCATTAGCCGCAGAATTAAATTTACATTCAAATGTAATAAAAGGATACGAAAAGGACTCAAGCAATACAGAAAAACCATACGATTGGTGGGGTGTAGAATTTAAGGATGAAAAATGGAAATCATTTACTATAAGATTTGCCGGTAACGGTTGGTCTAATTGTGGTTTTTATTTTCAAAGTAAAGATGAAGGCGACAAAAAATGGATTGATTATTTAGATCAAGAAAGACAAAAAAATAAAGACAAATACAAATCCGATGAAAACAGCTGGCTTTTTTATCAAAAAGATTTTCCTTATAACTGGGATAAAAACTTTTTCTTGGAAATGCTGAAAGAACCGCAAAAAGAAAAAATTAAATCTGAGTTTAAACGCGTAATAGAGGAGTTTAAAGAATACCGAAATAAGTTCGAAAAAAACGCTGACTAACTAAACTCTTTTGCTGCACCGATGGATTAAAGTCGTTTAATAAATTAATCAGCGTTTTCTTACCATGAAACAAAAAAATCGCAAATTCAATTTGTTAATGCAACATTATTTAAAAATCAATTCATTAAATTTTAGGTGGACTTTTATATGGCTGAATTTATACATTTGCACAATCACACAGAATACTCTCTACTTGACGGCGCTTGCCGAATAACAAATAAGAATGGAGACCCCGCCGAATTGTTTGATATTATAAGCAAAGAGTTTAAAATGTCTGCGCTTGCTATTACCGATCACGGCAATATGTTTGGGGCTATGGAATTTTATTGGGCGGCAAAAAAAGCGAGAATAAAACCCATCATCGGCTGCGAAGTGTATGTCGCTCCGCAATCGCGCCATGATAAAAGCCAAAATGAGCCTGACGATTATAGACATCTCACGCTTTTAGCGAAAGATTATGAAGGTTATCAAAATCTTATGCGCATTGTGTCGGTAGGTTTTTTAGAAGGTTTTTACTATAAACCCCGCGTGGACAAAGAGGTTTTACGCCAATACAGCAAAGGTATTATCGCTATGTCGGGCTGTATTGAGGGAGAAGTTGCCAAATGTTTATTAAAAGACGACAAAAAAAGCGCGCTTGAATCCGCTATAATTTACCGCGACATATTCGGCGCCGACAACTTTTATTTGGAAATAATGGATCATGGTCTTGAAGACGAAAAAAAGGTTTTGCCGGGTATTCTTGAATTATCCAAAAAAACGCAAATCCCGGTAGTAGCCACAAATGACTGCCACTTTTTGAGAAGAGAAGATTACGACGCTCACAGCGTTTTGCTTTGCATAGGAACAAAGAAAAATTTGTCCGACCCTAATAGATTCAAATTTGATTCAGACCTATTTTATTACCGCAGTCCTGAAGAAATGACAAATCTCTTTTCTTATAAACCCGACGCTCTCAAAAACACTCTTGCCATAGCGGAAAAAATCAATCTTGAAATAGATACGGACGCGTTAAATTTGCCGAAATTTGCTATCCCGCAAGAATTTAAAGACGATAATGATTATCTTGAAAAACTCTGCCGGGAAGGCTTAAAACAAAGATATCCTAATACTCAAAAAGAGCATGGAGATAGATTAAATCACGAACTTGCAATTATAAAAAAGACAGGTTTTTCTTCATATTTCTTGATAGTGCAAGATTTCATCAAATATGCAAAAGACAATAAAATTCCCGTAGGTCCGGGCAGAGGCTCAAGCGCAGGCTCTATAGTCGCTTATACTTTGGGTATAACGGACATTTGCCCTTTGCAATACGGGCTTCTTTTTGAAAGATTTTTAAATCCCGATAGGATTTCTATGCCGGATTTGGATATTGATATCGCCGATACCGGACGCGATGAGGTCGTTCAATATGTCCGTCGTAAATACGGCAAAGACAAATGCGCGCAGATTATAACTTTCGGCTCTATGTTCTCAACAGCGGTAATCAAAGATGTGGCAAGAGTTATGGAAATTTCTATACCTGAGGCAAATCAAATCGCCGCTCTTGTGCCGTCGGGAGCGACTCTTAATGAAGCGATAACAAACTCTTCCGAAC
>JAITTG010000024.1 GCA_031287095.1 Candidatus Parendomicrobium reticulitermitis
TCCCTATACGCAATAGCAACATTAACAATAGACGCCGACAGACAAAACGACGCAATATCAGGCTATAGCGGCGGCGCAGGAATGAATGTAAAGTTTGGCAAAAAAATGAGTCAAGAAGATTGGACAAAAATATATGAGCAAAGAGAGCAAAAAAGGCAAGAAGCGATTAGAGAAGCGCAAGCCAAAGAAGAAGCGGCAAGGCTTGCCGAACAAGCGAGGATAGCCGAAGAAGAAGCAAAAGAAGAAGCAAGACCAAAGACTCTTGCCGAGTTAAGAGTAGCCGAAGAAAAAGCGCAAAAAGAAGCCCGCGAAGCGAGGCTTAATGCCGATTTTGCAAGCGCAGACGCGCAGGAAGCAAAACTGATATTAGACGGTAAAGATAAACAAGAAGCAAAAAAGATAGCGCAAGTGGACATGAAAGCGCAGCAAGAAGAAAGAAAATCAGCGCAAGTGGAAAGCAAAATAGAAAGAGTAGAGGCATATTTTCCAGAAGAAAGAAATGATGAAGTAGAGAAATTAAAAGCCGCCGCAATTTTGGCAAGAAGCAGAGCGCAGGAAGCAAGGCGCAAAGCCAATGAAGCAAGAATTGCCGCAGGTCTTGACCCTATAGAAGAAGCGCCCATATCAAAACCGGCAATCGCTTCAACAAATACAAAGCCAAAAACAACAAAAGCCTCAACGCAAAAAGATAAAAAGACAAAAAAACCAGCAATACTAAAACAAGAAGCCGCTCAAAACACAACTCCAACAATTAGCGATGATGAATTAGACGCTCTAATCAAAGACATCATAGATTTAGGTATAAACATACAGTAGGGGCAGACCCATGTGTCTGCCCTTAAAGGCAGAGAGAAAAAACGATAAAACGACGGTAGGGGCAGACCCGTGTGTCTGCCCTTAAAGCCAAAGAGAAAAGATGACAAAGACTATTAAAAAACGACGCGTTTTGCGGGGAAAGTGGATTCCCGATAGGGACGCTCGGGAATGACGGAGTTGGGGAGACGGTTGAGAGTGACGGAGTTGAAGCAATATTTGGTAATGACGCAAAAAAACGACGGAGATTGCGGGTCAAGCCCGCAATTCAAATTTACTGCTAACAATAAAGACTTGAAAAAACGGCATAGAATGAATTCTGCGATGGAGTTTAGTTTGCGTGAAGTTGCATGGCGTTGATGACAGACAGATTGTTAAACAAAATGCCAATGCCAATACTTTTACATTCTTTGTATATCAATTACGCAAGAAGTCTATTGCATCTCAATATGCAATAATAACGCAAACAATAGCATAATCGCGCTTTTTGCGGGCAAGACCCCAATCTCCGCCTTACCTTAATTCGGAAAAATCAATAAAATTTGAAAAAATATCTTTTATAAATTTCAACAGCGCTATTCGGTTTTTCTTTAAACTCTCATCTTCAACCATCACCATAATTTTTTCAAAAAAATTGTCTATATAAGGTTTCAATTCCAAAACTCTGTCAAAAACGGCGTCAAATTGAGCGTTTTTAACAAGTTCGTTTATACCCGCGCCTATCTGTTTTGATTTCTCAAAAAGTTCGCGCTCGGCATCGTCCTTAAATAGATTGTCGTCTATAAAATCGGCTCCCGCATTGTTTTGTTTTGCGGCTTGGCTTATTATATTGTTAATCCTTTTAAAGCCTTCGGCTATTTTGCCAAAATCGCTTTTTGTTTTTGCCGCTTTTAAAGCGTCCAATTTCAATTTCAATAAACCAATAGAGCCGAATTTCGCAAGTTTTGCCGCATTTAATACGGCGGACACATCGCTATTGTCATATCCTTCTGCTTCAAGATTATTTTCTATTCTCTGCCATAAAAATTGCAAAAGTCTAATTTTTGCATCTTTAAATTTCGGATTATTTTTAACTTTATCAGGCAAAATCTCAAAAGACAAATCCAAAACCCCGCTCAAATCCTTATTGCCGAAATTTTCTATAAACATTCTAATCAAACCTATTGCGGCGCGCCTTAAACCAAAAGGGTCGGCAGAACCCGTAGGCTCTAAACCCACAGAAAAACTTGCCGCCAAAGAATCTATTTTGTCGGCTATTGAGATTAAAATAGCGAGTTTATTCTTGGGCAGTTCTCCGCTTGCAGATAGAGGCATATAATGCCCGCTGATTGCGGCGGCGACTTCGTCTTTTTCGCCCGCTTTTTTTGCGTAAATTGTTCCTATTATTCCTTGCAATTGGGGATATTCAAAAACCATTTCGCTTACCAAATCCGCTTTTGAGAGGCGGACGGCTTTTTTTAAGTCAATAGGTTCCGCTCCAAAACCAAACTCTCTGTTTATAAAAAACGCTATTTGGTCAATTCTTTCAATCTTTTCATATATGGAGCCTATTTCCTTATTAAAAATTATCCCTTTCAATTTTTCCACATTTGCTTCAAGCCCGTTTTCCAAATCATTTTGAAAGAAGAATTTCGCATCGGCAAGCCTTGCCGCCGCTACTTTTTCATAGCCCGTTCTCACTATATCAAGATATTGAGAAATTCCGTTTTTTACATCTATAAAATAATTGGTAAAGACGCCTTTTTTATCTTGGACTGCAAAACATTTTTGGCTCTTTTTCATACATTCCGTCAAAACCTCCGGCGGCAATTGCAGATATTCTTTGTCAAATTTGCATAAAACTGCCGTTGGATATTCCACAAGTTCATTAACTTCGTCTAAAAGCGCGTCGTCGGGTATTATTGCGCCTATGCTTTTGACGGCGGATTCTATGGATTTTTGCAAAGCCTCTTTTCTATCATTTTGATTGACAATGATAGAACGGTTTTTAAGTTTCAACATATATTCTCGAGGTTTTTTTACGATAATTTTTCTACTGTCCGTTGTATGCAAACCGAAAGTGTAATTGGAAGAAGACACATCCGCTATTTTGAATTTTATTATGTTATTTCCGTATAAAGCGATAATGCCTCGTATTGGTCTTGCAAATCTAAAAGCGGACGGCTCCCAAATCATCGTTTTTGGGAAATTTATATTTTTTATAAGTTGAGGCAAAATCTCAACAAGAAGTTTTTTTGTAGGCAGCCCTTTGACAGTTTTAACAAAACATAATCTATCGTCTTTTTCGCCTTTTTTGACAGACAAATCTTTTGGCGCGACCCCGTTTTTTGCCGCAAAACCATTTGCCGCTTGAGTCCAATTTCCTTCGGAATCTTTTGCCGCTTTAAGAGAAGGACCTTGTAATTCAATAATTTTATCTTGGCTTTTTTGGGCTATAGACTCAATGTTTAAAACCAATCTCCTTGGAGTAGCGTAAGTATGAATTTCGCCGTATTGCAAACCTAAATCCGTAAAGTTTTTGACGGCAAAATTTTTCATCTGCTCTAAAGCGGGTTCAATGTATGAGGCGGGTATTTCTTCAACATATATTTCAAGCAATAAATCCTCATGTTTGCCGTCATTGCGGGCAAGACCTGCAATATCCGCCTTATGACTATTATTATTTTTCATTTTCTTTCTCCTGTTTTGCCAAATAAGTTTCAGCGGTATTTTTGGCTATTGTTCTAACTCTCAAAATATAATTCATTCTTTCAGATACGGAAATCGCTCCGCGGGCGTCTAAAAGATTAAACAAGTGCGAGCATTTCATCACAGCGTCATAAGCGGGTCTTGGGAGATTGTCTGCATTTAATCTTTTAGCCTCTTTTTCCCAGTCGTCAAAATGTCTTTTTAGCATTTCAATATCGGCTTTTTCAAAATTATAAACAGACCATTCTTTTTCATCTTCAAGATGGATATCGCCGTAAGTTGCGTCGTCAATCCATTGCAAATCAAAAATGCTGTTCTTTTTTTGCACAAACATAGCAAGTCTTTCTATCCCGTAAGTTATTTCCACAGGTATAGGATTTAGATTTATACCGCCGACTTGCTGAAAATATGTAAATTGAGTCGCTTCCATTCCGTCAACCCAAACTTCCCACCCCAGCCCCCAAGCGCCCAAAGTGGGAGATTCCCAATCGTCTTCAACAAAACGAATATCGTGTTTTTTGGGGTCTATGCCTATTGCTTTAAGGCTGTCAAGATAGATTTTTTGTATATTTTTTGGCGCGGGTTTCATAATTGCTTGTATTTGATAATAGCGCTGAAGCCTATTAGGATTTTCTCCATATCTGCCGTCTGTGGGTCGCCTTGAAGGCTCCACATAGACTACATTGCAGGGTTTTGTTCCCAAAGCCCACAAAAAAGTCGCAGGATTAAAAGTTCCAGCCCCCTTTTCCAAGTCATAAGGCTGCCACAACATACAGCCTTGTTTAGTCCAAAACTTATGCAAACCCATAATTGCGTCTTGAAAATTCATTTTTTCCTCCCTTTTGATTTAAGAAAACACTGATTAATTCATCAAATGCTTTTAATTTGTCCCCTGCGGTCTCGCCTTGCAATCTCACGAAAATGTAGAGACGCGCTATATGCGCGTCTCCCTAAAAAACACAAAAAGCAGCGTGCGAAATCCAAGCATCATAAAATTTCCTTAACAGATACAATCTAAAACAGCGCCGATTATAGCAAAAAACAAAAACGGAGCATTTTTACCGCCGCGTTGCGCTGCGTTGCGGGCATGACCTGCAATCTCCGTCGTTGTTTCTTGTCGTCATTCCCGAATGTCTCTATCGGGAATCCACTTTTAGCAGACAATCATTGTCGTTCAATCGCTCTGCGGTTAAACTTGGATTCCCGACAAAGACGCTCGGCAATGACGGCAAGAGGCAGAACTGCCCCATTATTTGTAGGTTTGGGTTTTGTCATTGCATACATGACCAATGTTTGCGTCGTCAATTGCGGACTTGTTTGTGTTGTTGCGGGCTTGACTCGCAATCTCTGTTGTTTCTTTTTCCCATTATGCCCAATAGTCTCCCCAACTCCGTCATTCCCGAATGTCTCAATCGGGAATCCACTTTTTCCGCAAAGCGCGTCGTTTTTTAATAGTCTTTGCCGTCTTTTCTCTCTTCTCGTTTCTCTATGTTTTTATCGGTCTCTATTGAAAATCTACTTTTAGCAGACAATCATTGTCGTTCAATCGCTCTGCGGTTAAACTTGGATTCCCGACAAAGACGCTCGGCAATGACGGCAAGAGGCAGAACTGCTCCATTATTTGTAGGTTTGGGTTTTATCATTGCATACATGACCAATGTTTGCGTCGTCATCAATCCGCTTGCGGACTTTGTATTTGCGGGTTGTAGGTTTGCGGGGCAAGTCCGCAATTGGCGGCAATGTGAACCCGCAATTGAATGTAAATTTGCAATGACAGGCAAATGAGATTTAATCCTTAAAATGTATCAGATATTTCTCAATTTGTTTAATGGGATTTAGCGCGAGTTTTGCTTTGCGGAGGTTTTCTATGCCCATGTCCTCTTCCCTATTGATAAAGGCGCAGCCGGCAAAGCGTTTTTTTGCCGTAAAATTTACTATTGCGGCATAAATTCCTTTAAAATTTGTATCGCCTTTTTCAAAAATAACTTCGCCGGTATTGTGATGTATATTGGATATGCTAAAAGCCGCTATTTTGCCGGCAATTTCTATTATGTCGCAGTTGAGATTTAACTTTTCCAAATTGTCTAATGCGAATTTGACCGCTGGGAATTCATAATTTTCTTCATCGTCTTTGCTCCATAGATTTTGAAAAACAAGGATTTCATCATAATGTTTTTGTTTGTCATAATCTATAAAATCATATTGATAATTGCGTAAGAATTGAGATAAGAGATTGCGCTTTTTTTGAAATTTGCGTCCTTGGAAAGTAATTAAATCGGAAGACTTATAAATATAATCCCATTGATGAGGTATAGGCTCATAGATAAAATCGGATTTTATCTGCGGACTTAAATTTTCATAATCTCTTGCGAGGATTTTAAAGCAAAGATGAGTGTTTTTTTTGCGGCAATAATCGGCGGCAAAAAGGACATATTTGTCCAAATTTATATCTTTTGTTTTTGGGATATCAAAGATTGTATTGCCGTCAACGGTCAATTTTACAATCAAGGCATTTTCAAATTCGCATACTTCATAGGGAAAAATCGCATTCCACGCAAACAAAACGGCAAAATTGTTTTCATAATTAATATCGTCGGATGAATACTTATCAAATAATTCGCAATCGTCAATAGCAATCGGTCTAAAATTCATATCTATATATTTTCCTCTGTTTTCTCCGCTTGTTTTATGCAGTATCGCGCGCATTTGAAGACTCAAATAGGCTCTTTGAATAAAACGCTGAATAATTCATCAAATGCCCTTAATCCGTAATTCAGATGTCAAATTATATCAAAAATGTATTATACCGCCGCCTAATACTATATCATCTTTATAAAAAACCGCGCTTTGTCCTGCGGTGATTGCCATTTGAGGCTCGTCAAATAGCGCTTTTGCCGTGTTTTTAGCATCGCAAGAAATTGTTGCAAGCGCGGGAATGCTTTGCTGCCTTATTTTTACTGAGGCTTTAAAAGGTTCTTGGGTAGGCGGTATTGAACACCAAGAAATATCCCTTGCTATGAGAGAATCTGAATATAAGTCCTCTTTTTTTCCTGCCACTATCGCATTTTTCTTAGCAAGTATATTGATTACATAAAGCGGTTCTTTTGAAGATATGCCCAAACCTCGTCTTTTGCCTATTGTGTAATTCCATATTCCTTTATGTTTTCCTAAAACTTTGCCGCTTTTATCAACAATATCGCCGGATTTAGCGGGAAATTGCAAAATGTCATTGTAATCGCCGCAATAAAAATCTTGACTATCGGGCTTTTGCGCTACGGATAAACCTATTTCTTGGGCAGTTTTTCTAACCTCTTCCTTTGTCATATCGCCAAGCGGAAAGAGCGTTTGCGACAAATTTTTTTGATTTAAGCGGTATAAAAAGTATGTTTGGTCTTTGTTTTTATCTTTGGCTTTGCGCATTTGATAGAGATTAGATTTTTCGTCAAAAACGATTTTTGCATAATGCCCTGTGGCGAATTTGTCAAAATCTATGCCTGCTTTTTTAGCAAAATCGGGCAAAACGCCGAACTTTACATAGGCATTGCACATTATACAGGGATTGGGCGTGCGCCCTTCTTTATATTCATTTTTGAAATATTCTAAAACAATTTGCTTATATTCTTTTCTACAATCAATGACTTTAAAAGGGATTTTTAGAGTTTTTGCTATATTTTGAGCTGATTCTATATCGTCTTCTTCCGGTCCCAAACAAGCGTCAATCCCTTTTTCCTTAACAAAAGGCAAAGAATTATCCCATATAGACATCATAGTGCCTATAACTTCATAACCTTGTTTTTTTAACAAATATGCGGCAATAGCCGAATCCACCCCGCCGCTAAGACCTACTAATACTTTCATAATATCTCCTCCTCTGCCTGTCTTGCAGGTTTTGATTTTGTCATTGAGGCTTTAGTTTTATCAATTGCGTGTAAGACCCGCAATCTCCGCCGTTTGCATCAAAATACTTTACGGGGAGATTCTTGGTCAAGCCCGCAGACGACGACTGAATTAATCAATATCTCTTTAACGGCATAAAACCCCTGACGGATTTAATTGTAGCAATTGATTATAGATTCTCTTTATAAGCCGCCCGATTAGAAAATTGGCTATTGTTTCAAAAATTGACCTTATATGCAATAAGTTGTGTTTTAGAGCGTTTTAATATTACTTCCTTAAATTCCCGCCGTTTTAACTTTCCTTGATTTTCCACTTTAAAGCGCAGGCAAAAATTAAAAATCGCCTGCGCTCCTTTCTTTTTTGGTATAGCAGCCTGCGGACTTGACCCGCATGCGGCAATTGTCTGCTGATCGTTTTTGTGTCAAATCATTTAAAAATGGCGCCGAAAGCAATGATATAAAAAGGGTAAAAAATCATAAGAAATGACGCCAAAAAAGGGAAAATCAGCTCAAATTGTTAGAGTAATGATTAGTAGTAGTTGTGTTTTGGTCGTGTCTTTAAGAGCGCGCGAAAAAGAAGAGGCGTTAAAATATCATAAGCCTAAGGCTATAGCTATTGAATTATATGGAGCTATATTTGAAATTGACAATTATGACGCTTATATTTTAAACCATATTTCGGCGATGAGATTTTCAAAAAATAAGATAGAAGTTATAAAAGATAGAGTCCCAAAACATTTAAAGATTGATTATATTTTAGGATTGCCTATTATTTCTAAGAGATACGAGATTGAATTAGAAGACATCAGATTTGCATTGGGATTACAGACTGTTGAAGCGGAAAGATTGTATTTTAACGAATATCGTCCATTTTATATATATCGGAAACAAAAAAGACCTGATATTTCAAAATCCAATGTTTATGGGGAAATTCCTGAAAAGACGCTCTTGTATCTAATGAAAATTATAGAGTTGTCAAAAGAGAATAAGGATGTCAAATTCTTATTTTTTGTTTCCCCTACGGGAATCTCTCAAGAAAATATAAATATCTTTAATTCTATTGAGAAAATCGCAAAAGAAAACGACATAGATTATATAAATTACAATTTTTTATACGACGAGATAGGCATTGATTTTGACTCTGATTTTCGGGATATAGGTCATACAAATACAAAAGGCGCAATGAAAGTCTCAATGGATTTAGCAAAAAGATTATCTAAACTTTATGCCTTCAAAGATAATAGAAAAAATCCAGATTATGAGTTTTGGAATGTGCGCAGCAAAGAAGCGATGCAAAAGATGAAAGACGACGGCGCAGTATTTAGTGTATGGGATGAAAATTGAAATCGTGTTGGCAACAACTTATTGTTTTGCCTTTCCTGATAGGTGGGACGCCCACATTATCACGCCTACGGCGCCGCCGCCTATGATATTGCCGAGCGTTACGGGGAATAGATTTTTGAAAAAGAACGCTCCCCAAGTGAGCGCGTCAACATAAACGCCTGCGGATACGGCTTTTGCGGCATAAGCGGGGACTTGATTGGCAAAAAGTCCTGCGGATATGTAATACATATTTGCGACGCTATGCTCAAAACCGGCGG
>JAITTG010000033.1 GCA_031287095.1 Candidatus Parendomicrobium reticulitermitis
TGTAAATACTACCGACGATAATCTAAATATTATCGTCGAACCCGCCATAACATATATTCCCCCGCCGCCGCCAAGCATAGTCTTGTTGTTCGTCCATACCGCGCTCGTATTGCTTATATCGCTGTATCCGCCAAGCATCAACCCGTTGATGCCTGCTCTCGCTGCAACTTTGTTATACACATACAAATAAGCCTCTGCGTCCGCTATCAAACCGTCTTCTACTATCATCTGATACTCGCTGCCTGTTATATATAGTTTCCCTCCGCCTATATATATGTCATTGGGTTTGCTGTTTGCCATATTGGCGTTAAATGCTATCGTCCCGTTAGAAATTGTAAATGTTGTTGACGAGGTCGCATCCATATAAATCGCCCCGCCGCCGTTTAATGCTGTGTTCGCCGTGAAATTTATTGTCGAATTGGCAAACATTATGATAGATATTTCAGAAAATGCCATTGCACCGCCATACCTACCCGCGCTATTTGAATTAAAACTCACGCTTGAATTAACAAAGATAAAACTTGCGTTCATCTGATTGAAAATCGCCCCGCCATTATTACTCGCGCTATTTGAATTAAAACTTACGCTTGAACCAGCAATTGTGAAATTTGTTGCGTATAAACTATTGAAAATCGCCCCGCCATAACCACTCGCGCTATTTGAATTAAAACTTACGCTTGAACTGGTAATGGTAAAGGTTGAATTGGAATCATTGCGAATCGCCCCGCCATAATTCGCGCTATTTGAATTAAAACTTACGCTTGAACTGGCAAAAGTGAAGGTTGAACGGGAAATATTGTAAATCGCCCCGCCATAATTCGCGCTATTTGAATTAAAACTTACGCTTGAACTGGCAATGGTAAAGGTTGAACTGGAATTGTAAATCGCTCCGCCGTAGTATCTTGCTATATTTAACGAGAAAAGCAGCGTCCTCAATCTTATAAACGATACGCTCGAAGCCCTGCTATATATCGCGCCGCCATCGCCGCCGTCTGTCAAGTTTGATACAAAAATCGCCGAACTGTCCGCTAATGTAAAACTTAGCGTGCTGTATGCCATGTAGAACGCTCCACCGCCATTGTCAGCGCCTGTGCCTACGGTTGTATTGCCTACAAATTCTCCATACTTGCTGTCAAAATTTAGTTTTATACCGCTGGGCGAATATATTGCGCCGCCTCGCTGTCCCCCTGTGTTGTAATTGAACTTGACAATCATTATATTGCTTATTACTCCCAAACTACCGCTCATATTTATAGCGCCTCCGGATTGACCGGTACTGGCTGCGCCGACATTTGATGAAAATTCTAATAAACTTAAATTACCCAAATATAATGTCCCCAATGCCCATATCCCACCCCCCCCGTAAGCGCTATTGCCAGAAAATACTACCGTCCCTAACGACATATTAAACGATACGCTCGAAACAGCCGCACTGTATATCGCGCCGCCAAAACCATAATTGTGACCGCCGTTGTCTATAAAGTATGCCGCGCCATTACCGCTAAAAATCAGTTTGTCGCCCGCCGCATCTAACCTTATCGCAGAGCCGTTGCCATTGTTTGGATTGATCAAAGAAACATTTCTCGTAAATGACACGCTGCTGTTTATGAAAGTAAGAATGGACGCGTTCATGTATACCGCCCCGCCGCCCGACGCCGTGGGATTCAGGCTTGTCGCCGTGTTTGACATAAATCTAATGATAGCATTGTTAAACGAAACTCTTGACTCGCCGTTAATTGATATCGCTCCGCCGCGATTCGCCGTATTTGACGCGAAAATTATGCTAAACGGGGTTGCGGCGTTTAACGCAGTAAATGTCACGCTTGATTTCCCAGCAAAATATAGCGCCCCGCCGTAACTTGCCGTCGTAGTCTTGTTTAATGAAAATATTATGGACGAGTTCGCAAGATTTGAACCCATAAATGTTATCGTTGAACTCTCAGCCCTTATCACCGCGCCGTGCGCCGCTCCCGTAGTTTTGAAATTCGTAAAATGCACATCTTGAAAATACATCGTCATCCTAACAGGCGTCATACCCCTATGCGCGTAAGTCCCTGCGTCTAACATATAACCGCGCCCGTTCAAATGAAATTCAGAACCTTCTGTCCTGTTTTTCTCAAACTTGTCATTGTCCCAGTCCGTAGCAGGCGTGTAACGAGTAAGCGTGCTGTATGTAACCTCTACCGTCTTTAACAACGATTTCCTATACGCCCGCGCTATCACATTCCAAAATCCGCCGCCGCTCAAATATCCCGTCCACGCATACCCCGTTACTAAACTGTCCCTGACCCATAATATGTCGTTTGCCGTCCTGCTGTGTGAACTGCGAACTTCGTAAAAGTTTAAAGTAGGACTGCTCAAAGCGTGAAATACAGGTATATGCATCCCTGCAAAGCCGCCGCCTATCTCGACGGGTATATATATCAAACTGTTTGCTCCCACAGTCATCCCTGCCGCCTGCTTTATATAAAATCTAGCCGCCTGCGTAGAAGTCCAATTTACCGTCGTCAATACAAGCGTCGCAACGCTGTTTATCGTCAGCCAGCCAACCGTGCTCTTTAACAAATGCCCAAATGCCGCCGAACCTGCATTGATATTAAATCTGCCGGATATGTCATTGACCGCATTCCCCTTAAATTCCAATAATCCCGCGCTGTTTTTGTTGATTGTAACAGCGTTATTTACACTGTATATCCCGCCGTCCATCGTCACTCGTCTGCCGATAGGCGTGTTGAAATTGATTGTTGTTTGCAGTGCGCTTGCAAGCCAAATGTCATTTGGCTGACCTGCCGCTTTGTTTCCTATAAAAGACGCGCTGGAATTTATATTTATTATCCCTCCGCCAATCCTTATCGCGCCGCCTTCCCTAGCGGCATTCGTTGTGTTATACGCAAAAGTTACGCTTGAATCAAATATGAGCGTCGCTGCATAGTTATCTCGAAAGGTAAGCGCGCCGCCGGATTGCCCAGCCGAGTTTGAACTAAATAATACGAAACCGCCGGCATTAGCAAAACTAACCGTGGACGCCCCTTCAGGATACATAACCCCGCCGTATCTGCCCGCTGAGTTTCCTATAAATTCAGCATATAAGCTGTTAAAATTTAATTTGCTTCCAGCGCCCTTAATTGAAATCGCGCCGCCGTCTTGCGACGCTTTGTTATAATTGCCCCTTACCCTCGTTATAGCGCTTATTGCCGCCCCCGCGCTGCTGTCTAAAAAACCGCCGTTCTGCGCCGAGCCAAGCGCCGCATTTGACGAGAATTCTAATAAACTTAAATTGCCCAAAAAAATTGTTGAGCCCGCACCCCCTTTCAAAGCCCCGCCGCCGAACGCCAAAGCGGTATTGCCGCTAAATATTACCGTCCCATTAGTCATGTTAAACGATATGCTTGACGCGCTAGTAACCGCGCCGCCGTCCGACGCCGTATTGCCTATAAAATACGCGCCGCCAGAACCCGTAAAAAGAACTTTCGCAGCGGCATGAAGATATATGCCCCCGCCGCTACCTGTTGTTGTATTCCTCATAAATGTAACAGAGCTATTTGTAAAAACTGCTTGGTTGACGCCCACCCAAAAAACGCCGCCTGCGCCGGGAGCATAATTATTAGCAAAACTCGCTTTTGAAGCAAGAAATGAAATTTTGATATTATTCAAATGTAAAGCCCCGCCGCCGCTGCCTGAATTTCCGACGAAAGTTACAGTAGAACCTCTAAATTCTATATCGGCGGAATTTTGTCCTCCTATTGCTCCGCCGTTTTGGGCGGCGATATTATTTTTAAAAGTTACGCTCGAATTGGTAAAAGTAGCGCCTCCATATCCAATAGCGCCGCCCGCATTGCTCAAAGCTCTATTATTCTCAAACCATACGGTTGAATAAGTAAAAGCGTTGACGCTGTTACTTATAGCCCCGCCGTTTGTTCCTGAATTAGCGGTAAAATAAACTGTTGAATCGGTAAATATATTATTGCCGCCGTAAATAGCGCCGCCGGCGGAGGAGTTTGCCGTGTTTTTGTCAAAAAACATTTTTGTACTATTAGCCTCAAAACCTTCTCCCGTTATGTAAATAGCCCCGCCGCTTACTTGCGCAAAATTGTTTGAGAACGCAAAACTACTGGTATTACCGTCAAAACGAAACTCATTTCTGCTCCCGCCGTTTTTATAAATAGCGCCGCCGCTGCCATTTTGCGCTCTATTGTATGAAAAACCCGCAGTTACATTAGCATAAAAAACAAGATATGAACCAACGCCGTCATAAATAGCCCCGCCGTTTCCTTCCGCAGTATTATATGTCATGTAGAGTTTTGCGCTGTCAAAGTCAACGGAATTCTTAGTTGTGTTTAAAGCAATCGCTCCGCCAAAATTTGCAGAGTAGTTATAGGAAAATGTAAGACTTGAACTATAGATAGGAAAAATAGAGCCTCTCATATATATAGCGCCGCCGCCAAAAGTGCCGCCAGTAGCCGAATTTCTTGTCATAAGAACCGTAGCGTTATTAAGATCTAACTTCAAATTATTATCAGCCAAACTGCCTGATATTGCCCCGCCAACTGCCGATGTATTATTACTCATAGTAAGGGAACCGGTTACCCTAACTATATTCGTCATAGAATTTTGAGAACGCAATGCGCCGCCATTATTGACGGCGAAATTTCTATCAAACACAACATTACCATTCATACTTAATGTCGCTCCATCCTGCAAGTATATAACGCCGCCGCTGTCACTGGCGGAATTATTATTAAATGTAGCATTAGTAATACTTGAATTTGATTGTCTCGCTAATGCAATAACGCCGCCTTCATTTGTGGAATAAAATCCAGTAAAAACCGCATTTTGGATATTTAATGTCGCACCTGCAAAATGTACAACCATAAATCCTCTATGCCCGTTTCCAGTGATAGTATGGTTGTTGCCAATAATATTTTTTGATACGTTGAGTAATGGAGATCCCATATCATTGGAAATACTTATATTTGACTGTATTTCCGCATCAATGCCATTAGGAGCAGTTCTAAACCAATTAATAAAATCATTGCCGTTGCTAATATTAACAGCAAACGCTCCATGTGCAAAAAACAATAAAACTATTGTCGAAAACAAGATTGATTTAATTTTTGAAAGAATAAAACGACAATGTAGAGACGCGCTTTGCGATGAAAGTGGATTCCCGACAGAGACACTCGGGAATGACGGAATTGGAGGGACATTCAGCAATGACGGAGTTGGGGGGACATTCGTCAATGACGGAATTGGGGAGGCACTCGGGAATGACGGAGTTGGGGGGACATTCGGCAATGACGGAATTGTGGGGACATTCGGAAATGACGGAGTTGGGGAGACATTCGGAAATGACACAGAAAGGAAACGACGGAGATTGCGGGTCAAGCCCGCAATGACAAAACCAAAACTTGCAAATAACGGAGCAGTTTTGCCTTTTGCCGTCATTCCCGAGCGTCTTTGTCGGGAATCCAAGTTTAACCGCAGAGCGTTTGAACTGCAATAATTGTTTGCTAAAAGTGGATTCCCGATGAGACATTCGGAAATATGGGTTAACGGCATAGGCGGGCAGACACATGGGTCTGCCCCTACGGAGATATAGATATAGACATGTTTTGAAATTGTTTTCATTATTTTTTTATACTGCGTCTAGTTTTAGAGATGCTTTTAATTATAAATTTTATCGCGCTTACCAATCTCAATAATGAGAATAATTAAAATATCCTTTTGTATGTTTGCGATAACTCTAAAACTTCCAATATGATAGCGGTATAATCCAAAAAATTTATATCGCAACGGTTTTCCAAAAGATTCAGGGTTTTTAAGAAAGTTCTCCCTTTTTAAGAATTTATCAATTTCGCTTTTTATGGTATTGTCTAATTTTCCAAACGCCTTTCGTCCTGTCGCAGAAAATTTAACTCTATAAACCATTTTCTTTCATAACCTCTTCATACGAATAAACCTCTTCTTCCCCTCTAGCAATTTTTTCAAGCGTTTTTTCCGCCCTTGCTCCATCTTCCAAATCTTCTAAATATTGCATGATTGCTTGTTTAGCATAATAATTTTTTGTTCTGTCTGTAAGTTTAGCGATATTGTCAAGCCTTTGCATTACAACATCGTCCAATTTGACATTTAATTGCCGCATTGTAAAACCTCCTGTGTTTGTTTGCCATTGCCTATTTTTTGTCGTTTTGCATTTCTTGCGCGTTCATTGCCGTTGCCGTCCGCCGTTTTGTTTTTTATCGTTTTCCGTTTGTGTTTTATATTTCACATGGCAAACAAGATTCAAACCCGCCCATACAATATATTAAATTTAAAACCAATATATAAAAATCAATGCGTTTTTGGGTTGAGTATAATATTACAGGTTAAGCGCTATTTAAAATTGTTGGAGCATTGTCAGATTATCTCGCTACTGCAAGATATATTCCTAAATCGCTTGCCGAAGACATTACGCTTTCAAAAGATGGATTGGGGTTTTTATATATGTTTATTTCTTCTGTGTTGGTACTATTCTTTACCGTATTTTTTATTTTCCCCTCCGCTTTTGCTATGGTTTGCAATCCTAACAAAAATACCGCGCGGTCTTTTGTCTTGTTATACTCTTGAACAATATATCGTTTGTAATGCTTTAATTCAATAGGACGCGCTTTTAAATATTTAGCGTAATAGTCGGAAAAATCGTCGTCTGTTATCTTTGTGTTTTCTAAAGTGATTTCAAAATCGTCTATTTTTTTTGTTTTCATCGTGCCCTCCTATATTTGTTTGTTTGCCGCCATAAAATTTCTTATTTTGACAGCCTTCTCAATATCTGCCGTTTGCCTTTTCTTGTCCGCCCCGCCCCATACTAAAACAAAAAACGCGGGGTTTTTAACAATATAATACACTCTTACGCCTTGTCCAAAATCTATTTTTATTTCCGATATGCCGCCTCTTTTATTCTCACAATGCGAAGTATCGCCTTTTTTTATTTTGTCAATATAATTCGCGATATTTTCTCTTATTTCTTTTGTTTGTTTTTCAAACCATTTTGTATAGAGCGGTATTTGACGAATTTCTATTATTGATTGAGGCATAATTTAAACTCCATATTAAATTTAAAACTGATATATAAAAATCAATGCGTTTTTGGATTAAACAACTTTTTGTCCGCTATAGATACGCTGCAACGCTGTCTTTATATACGCTTTAGATTCTGGATTGGCGAAATTATACTTAAAAATTTTGCAAAATGCAATTAAAAATCAATGTGTTTTTGGGTTGAGTATAATATTGCAGGTTAAGCGCATAATGGCAATGTTGCGGGGCGGGAGTGTGGATACGGCGCGCTTTGCGATGAAAGTGGATTCCCGACAGAGACACTCGGCAATGACGAAATTGGGGAGACGCTCGGCAATGACGGAGTTGGGGGACGCTTGGAAACTATATAGAAAGGAAACGGGGGAGATTGCGGGTCAAGCCCGCAATTGACGGCGTTGGAGAATTAACTGCCTTTGATTTGTTATGCTTACGCGAAGCATTTTGAGCGTCCTTTGGCAGAATTTGTCTGCGCGCGTATAGCAGCGCTATCTAAGCAGACAAATTGTGTCAAAAGACGCCAAAAGGCAAAGATGACATCCAGCCCTGCGCTTAATTTATAGCCAGTCGCGCGTATCGCGGCTTCGCCGCGCCTATTTATCACCGCCATTTATATTGTAGAATAGGCGCTATGAATTTTAAAGATTTCTTTGCAATCAGCCCCAATAGCGTTCAAAAAAACTGCATTATATGCAATAGTTTGGATATCGCTTTGTTTTCAGATCAGGTTAAAAATGGATTGTTTGTAAAAACTTCCGAGATTGAAAATGCTACTGTGATAGCGTTAAAAAACAATTTTCTTGCCGGCGATATAATTCTTTATCTCAAACAAACTCAATGCGAAAATATAATTCTTTTCGGCGGCTGCGGGGGATGCGGAGATATAAATTCCGGAGATATGATTGTTGTTGATAAAGCCTATAATTTAGAGAGTTTTTCTAAAATGCTGACGGGCAAAGATTTTGATTATATTGAGGCGGACAAAAAACTTTCGGAAGAGTTTTGCAAACAAAACGGCAATGAAAAATTTATTAAAACAAATTCCGCCTGCGTCGGCTCTTTGCTTTTAGAAAGCAAATATATCAACTGGTTTAAAGAAAATAATATATGCGCTCTTGATATGGAATCGTCTATAATTTTTTGCGCGGCAAAAGAAATCGGTATGTCTTTTGCCGCTTTTATGTATATTGCAGACCATATAGAAAAAAACCCTTTCGGAACGCTTTTAGACGACAATGTGAAAATGAAATTAGCCTCCGCCCGCAAAAAACTTTCAAAAATGATTATGGATTTTGTCAAATGACGGACAATAATGGCGCCGCTCTAAAAAACCATTCTCGCCGGCATTGCGGGATTGACGACATGGGACAAAACAAATTTTTAGAGAGTTCTTATTTTGATTTATCTTTCAATGCTGTTTTTCCAAAATTTGGGACAAATAAAAGCAGAGAGATCAAAAGACTTATCTTTGAAATATCAAAAATAGAAAAATGCGAACCCTCGCTTATTTTAAATTCAATCAAAGATAAAAATTATGCAAGCGTTAAAAAAATTCTCCTGCAAAAAAGATATCCTAAAAACTTTTCTAAAATCAAGTCTAACTCATATTATCTTCCAAAATACGAAATTGATGAAAATCTAAAAGCCGATTTAAACAATTCGCCTTTTGACCCCAAAAACATATATTTTGAAAATGGCGCGCAAAACTCTATTCTTTTTGATAATGTAAAAAAGAAATTTCCAAAAGCGTTTTTTAAAGAAATTCCATCTCTAAAAATCTTTTCAAAAGAAAAACCTTTTTCTATCGCAGATTACAATAAAAGAAATAGCAATCTCTTTATAGTCAAAGAAAAATATGATTTTTTTAAACGCTGTCCTTGCACAAGCGGGGCGGCAAATTGCGGTTATTCAATAATGAATCTCGGCATGGGTTGTCCTTATGAATGCTCTTATTGTTTTTTGCAAGGTTATCAAAATATCGCAGGCATAGTATTGCCGTATAATATAGGCGATTATCTTTTGGACGAAAAGATAAGCGGCGCGGTAAAAGGACTTTTTGATTATAAAAGAATAGGCAGCGGGGAATGGACTGACTCTTTGGTTTTTGACGATATAACTCAATTTTCAAAACCCATAATTGAATTTTTTAGAAATAAGCCCGATATTTTTTTTGAATTTAAAACAAAAAGCGCAAATGTCTCAAACATATTGTCGATAGACCCTGCAAAAAACATAGCAATCGCTTGGAGCGTCAATGCCCCTGAAATATCTAAAAACAATGAATTCAAATCCGCCGCTCTTGAGCAAAGACTTGAAAGCGCGAAGCAATGCGCAAAAGCGGGCTTTAAAACCGCTTTTCATTTTGACCCAATTATCTATTATAAAAATTGGAAAGATGGGTATAAACAAACTATAGATATGATTTTTGACGCCGTTCCAAATGATTCTATCCTTTGGATAAGTTTCGGAACTCTAAGAATGCCGGCAATTTTAAAGCCCATAATTGAAAACCGATTCCCGAAAAACGAGATATTAAATGCTGAATTATTGCTCGGACAAGACTATAAATTAAGATATGATGAAGAGACAAAAAGAGAAATTTATACATTTATGAACAAACAAATAAAATCCAAAAAATCAAAAGCAATAGTTTATTTGTGTATGGAAAATGTATAATCCATCTGTAAAATCGTTTTATAGGCGGTTAAATTAAAGCGGCAGCTTGCGTTTGTCATTGTGCGCAGGCAGACAGAATGGCTAATAGAGTAAAGCGGCTATCAATGATAGAAGAATGATAATTGACAACAGCATGAAAATGCAGATGTAACTTAATCAATCGTAATTTTGGAGGAAAACCATGTATAAAGAAAAATTGCAGGACAGCCAAGTTTGGAAGGAATTGTTAAATCATTATCAAGAAAACAAAGGAATTCATTTGAGGGAAATGTTTGAAAATTCAAGTAGATTTAATGAATTTTCTATACGGGACGAGTCTATTGGATTGACTTTTGATTATTCTAAAAATCTTATAGACAGCAAGGGATTTGGGATCTTGATAGAACTTGCAAAAATTGCAGGAATCAAAGAATACGCTCAAAAAATGTTTTCGGGAGAAAAAATCAATTGGACGGAAAAAAGAGCAGTTTTGCATACCGCCCTTAGAAACCGCAGTAATAAACCTATTTTTGTTGACGGACAAGATGTGATGCCTCAAATAAATGCGGTTTTGGATAAAATGAAAAAATTCAGTTCTGATTTAAGAAGCGGCAAACGGCTTGGAGCGACAGGTAAAAAAATTACCGACATAGTAAATATAGGCATAGGCGGCTCTGACTTGGGTCCAAAAATGGTTTGCGAGGCTTTAAAATTTTACGCGGATGGTCCCGCCGCTCATTTTGCGTCCAATATAGACGGCGCGGATATTTATGAAACTCTTAAAAAGTTAAACGCCGAGACTACTCTTTTTATAGTTGCGTCAAAAACTTTTACCACTCTTGAAACAATCACCAATGCTTTAACCGCAAGAAAATGGCTTGTGGAAAAATTGGGAGAAAAAGCGGTAATCAATCATTTTGCCGCGCTTTCAACCAATACTCAAAAAGTAAAAGAGTTCGGCATAGACGAACAAAATATGTTTGAGTTTTGGGATTTGGTCGGCGGCAGATATTCTCTTTGGTCTGCTATAGGTTTGTCCATAGCCTGCTCTTTGGGTTTTGAAAAATTTAAAGAATTGCTTGAAGGCGCTCATTATATAGACGAACATTTTTTAAATACTCCTTATGAAAAAAATATTCCTATAATCATGGCTCTCATTGGTCTTTGGTATAATAATTTTTACAAAACCTCTACTTATGCCGTTTTGCCTTATAGTCAATATCTTCACAGATTTAGCGCTTATTTACAGCAAGGCGATATGGAAAGCAATGGCAAGACTATAGACATTGACGGACAAAGAGTTGATTATGAGACGGGATCAATACTTTGGGGCGAGCCCGGCACAAACGGGCAGCATTCTTTTTATCAACTAATACACCAAGGCGCAAAATTAGTTCCTTGCGACTTTATAGGTTTCATAAATCCGCCTGAAAGAATAGGCGACCATCACGAAAAACTTATGGCGAACTTTTTTGCTCAAACAGAGGCGCTGGCTTTTGGATTAAATAGAGAACAAGCTGTAGAAAATCTCAAAAAAAGCGGTATGCCTGACGATGAGATAAAAAAACTCGCCCCCCACAAAGTGTTTGAAGGCAACCGCCCGACAAATTCTTTTCTCTTTAACGAACTCACTCCAAAAACATTAGGCGCTTTAATTGCTTTATATGAACACAAGATTTTTGCGCAAGGCGTCCTATGGCGGATAAACAGTTTTGACCAATGGGGAGTGGAATTAGGCAAAGTATTGGCGGGCGTAATACTAAAAGAATTAAAACAAGAATCAAACAATCCTCATGATTGCTCAACAAAAAATTTGATAGAGATCTTTAACAAAAAAACAGATTCTCGCAAGTTACGATAAGAAATTTAACGACAAGAAATGCAAAGAATGCAAAACGACAAAGACAGCGGCAACGATTTCTCGCAAGTTGCAGCCGCCGCGCAATGAATAAAGAGCGCAAATCTGACGGCGGGCGCGAGATGTTAACGCCCTTTCCTTAAACAACGGCAAAATGACCATGCAAGGAACGCAAAATGTCAAAAACAAAAGGCAGACCATCATAAAAGGTCTGCCTTTTCAATTTTGTTATTCTATTTACTCTTTCCCGCTAAAAGGGGGACAACGCGAAACGATTGCCATAGCCGTTTATGCAGCGCCGCTTTGGTATCCCATGTTAAAAATCAAGACAATATAAAAGATATGCTCCTGTTTTTATATTTTGATATTTTCTATTTCAATACCCAATTATTGAAATCGGCAAATGTCCAGCCGTTTGTTAATATGTCATATATCATCTCTAACATTTTCTCTGCCGCCGCTATTACCGCTTTCCCGTTTCCTTTCTTTGCTTTCTCTTAAATAAATCCCCTTTTTTGTTTTACTTGAATGGGATGATTAAATGCGTTATTTCGGTGTCATTTTAGATGATTAAATGCGGAGTATTTTAACTCCATTAATAATTTGATTAGACATTTACTGTATCCATAAGTTCAAAAGTTTTATCAAGCCAATTTTTTGACATTTTGTTCTCTATATTTTGCTCAATCATATTCTCTATAAAAACATTAAAAGGCGCATTTATAGACTTTGCGTATTCTTGAGCGCTTGTAAAAATCTATTCATTAAGCATTAAAGTTATATTTATCATAAATTTCTCCTATCAATTTTTATATTCATTGTCCGCATTAGTCTTATTTATGTTTGGATTGGCGGGATAATATCAAAAAGGATGGTAAAAGACGACAACGCAATATATTGTCCGCCTTCCCGCATTCGCTTGCGCTATGGCACGGCAAAATTACTATTGCGGCGCGAGAACTTTTGGAAACTTACAAAGCGATTTCGGTTTGCGTTTTGGTTTGCATATCTTTTAATAGGAGTTTGCCTTGCTCATATTCGGTTTTGGCAAAGATTATGGTTTTGTCGGCGTTGATTTTGTCGGCAAATTTTAATTGATTGGTTAGTTTTTTGTTTGAAAACGGCGGATATACTGAAATGTTTTTATTGTTTTGAAAACCTTCTTTTGAAATTTTTATTGAATAAGCGAAAGCCTGCTCTATCAAATCTTCGTCGGCTATGGCTATAAAGATTTTTTCCGGTCTTTGCAACTTGTCAAAAAATGCGCTCGTATTTTGAGCGGCAAGCATCGCTCTTTGCGAGCCGAGCGCAAAACCTACCGCCGCTGTCTGCTGTCCGCCCAATTCTTTTACTAAATTATCATATCTTCCGCCCGCTGCAAGAGCGTCTTGAGCGCCCACTGCGCTTGAGCGAAGTTCAAAAACCGTTCTTGTATAATAGTCTAAACCTCTAACAAGTTTTCCGTCAATTGTAAAATTGTAGTTTGCGGCTTTTAGCAGAGATAAAACAGAATTAAAATTATCTTTGCAATCAACGCATAAAAAGTCTGTCATCTGGGGAACATCTGCAAACTTTGCCGCATCTATTTTGCAATCAAGAAGCCTCAAAGGATTTTTTTCAAGCCTTATTTTGCAATCTTCGCATAAATCATTTATATCCGAAAAATATTTTATAAGCGCTTCTCTAAATTTTGCTCTGCATTCTTGACAACCTAGCGAGTTTATACGAATATCTATATCCTTTATGCCTACCGCCGCAAGAATATCCGCCGCCGTTATGATAATTTCCGCATCGGCGGCAGGCGAAGCATTGCCAAAAAGTTCAGCCCCTATTTGATGAAATTGTCTGTATCTTCCCGCTTGGGGGCGCTCATATCTAAACATCTCGCCGCTATAAAAAAATTTGCCTGCAGGTTCTGAAATATCAAGTCTGCGCTCAATATACGCTCTGACAAGAGACGCGGTGCCTTCGGGTCTTAATGCGAGTTTTTTGCCTTTTTTATCTTCAAAAACATACATCTCTTTTCCAACTATATCCGTTGCCTCGCCGATAGAGCGGACAAATAAAGATAAATCTTCAAAAATGGGCGTTCTGATTTCTTCAAAAGCGCGCCTTGAAAGAATGGATTTTGCAATCCTTTCAAACTCGCTCATTCTTAAGGCGTCTATGCCTATAATATCGCGAGTTCCTCTTGGAGCATTAATAGTCATGGTCATAATCCTTTTTGTTTTTGATTTCTTCTTTGGGAATATAATCTTCTTTAAATCTTTCCACTTGTTGCTCTATTTCTTCCACATCAACATTGCCTTGTATGTGATGATTGTCAAGAGAGATTACGCCTACTGAAATAATAAATTGAAAGGCTTGGTCTATGGTGTAGTCTGTATAAACAACTTCCTCTTTTTTAAACATCATCAAAAATCCCGTTGAGGGATTAGGAGTTGTAGGCATAAAAACGCATATATAATTTTCGCCTTTGATTGTTTGCTCATTTGTAAGAAAGGCTGCGGCGTAGACGCCTTTATAAGGATAGGGAACGAAAACGACTTGTTTAAATCCTTTTTCATTATCTCCTGCAAAAATGAAATTTATAAATTGTTTAGCGCTGAAATACACAGTGCTTATCATAGGTATTTTTTCAATCGCTTTCTCGAAAAATTTTATTACATTCCTGCCTAAAACTTTATTTGTTAAAAAACCCAATAGACATACAAGCGCTATTGAAATAAAGAAAGAACTGATTTTTGAGATAACATAAATCCATCTTTTATCGGGAGTAAAAATGTCAATAGCGGGAAAAGTGAAATGTCCTACCCAATTAAAAAGTATAGAAGCGACAAAATAGGCTAACCACAAAGGAATAATTATAACTATGCCCATCATAAAATGACTTTTTATAAGTTTGCCCAATCTTTGTTTTATTGTTTTTTTCGCCTCTTCAATTTTAACGCTATTTGGCATATACAAAATCCTTACCGAACTTTAATAGTTTTTTAATCTTGGCAGAAGAATCCGTCTCGGCATAAACTCTGACCACAGGCTCTGTTCCAGAAAGCCTAAACCCAATCCAAGTATTGTCGTCTAAAATAAATTTGTCTCCGTCTATATCTATTTTCTTTTGAACTTTTAAGCCCGCCATCTCGTCAATCGGCAAAGTTTTTAATTTGTTTCTGAAATTGTCCATAATCTCTTGGGAAAGATGAAAGTTGAGCCTTTCTGTATAGATTTTGCCGGTAGATTTTTCTATATCTTTTAAAATTGCGCTCAAAGATTTTTTATTCATCGCAACGGCTTCAGCCGCTAAGAGGCAAGCGAGTATTCCGTCTTTTTCCGGAATATGTCCTCTTATAGTAAGCCCGCCGGACTCCTCCCCGCCGATTATAAAATCATCGGCATTATTGACCATAATATCGCCGATATATTTGAAACCCACAGGAGTTTCTTTGACTTCAATCCCGCCCAAGACCTGCGCTGTTTTATCTATAAAATGGCTTGTCATAACGCTTCTTGCGGCAATGCCTTTCCAACCTCTTGTCTTATTTAGATGATATAAAAGAATGGGTATGATTTGATTAGGCTGTATAAATTCTCCATTGGAATCTATTATGCCGAATCTATCCGCATCGCCGTCTGTGGAAAGTCCCAATTTAAAAGATTCTTTTTTTACTATCTGCAATAACTCTTTTAAATTGCCGACAGAAGGCTCCGGCGCGCGCCCGTCAAAAAGAGGATTTCTATTTTTATTTATTGTCTTTTGTCTTATGCCCGCCGTATCAAGCAAAGCGTCTAAATAATCATTGCCTGTTCCGTGCAAAACATCGACAGCCACTTTGATATTGGCTTTTTTGAGCGCTTTAAAATTGATTAATTGTTTTATTCTTTTGAGATAGGCGCTTCGAGGGTCGTATTTTTCTATAAGTTTATTTTTTAGAGCCTCGTCAAAATTTGCGATTTTTATATCTCCAACAGAAATAGCCGCGCAATACTCTTCAATTTTTTGCGTGGTTTGCGGCAGAGCGGGACCGCCCCAAGACGGAGAATACTTTATCCCATTATATAGGTAAGGATTATGGCTTGCCGTAAAATTGATTGCTCCCGTAAGCCCGGCTCTGATAACTTCATAAGATAAAACCGGAGTAGGCGTATCTCTTTTGCAAAGCAAAGCCTTCACGCCGTTGCCCGCCAAAACGCAAGCGCAAGATTTAGCAAAATCCTCAGACATAAACCTTGTATCGTATCCAATTATAATTGCAGGCGCGCCCGATTCTTCATTAGCCAATTTAGCAATAGCCTGACTTACTATTCTGACATTATCATAAGTAAAATCTTCGGCAATAATGCCTCTCCAACCAGAAGTTCCAAATTTAATCATACTTTCCTCCCTGATAAATAAAATTACAAACAATATTTAATTTAGCCATTCAAGAGCGTCAACCAAGACTTTTCTTGTTTTCAACTTCTTCCAACTATATTAATTTAGCCATTACAAATCGTCTAACCAAGACCGTCATTCCCGAAATGTTTTTGTCGGGAATCCATTTTAACTATTACTACTATCCATCTCAAAAACAACTTGGTTTCCCGATAACAACGCTCGGGAATGACGACGAAAAACAACGATAGAAGTCTCAAATTTAATCATAATTTCATCCTATGTTAAAGCCGCCGCCGCAAAATTGATCTGCGTTCGCATCGTCAACTGCGGGCTTGACTTGCGCCCATGCCGCACGGGCTTACATTGTCGCCATTGCGGGCAAGACCCGCAACAGAACCTAAAACCTGCAATGGCAAAATTTAAAGCCCGCAGACTACATTCAACTCCATCATTCCTGCCACTTTTTTATTTTTGCGGCATAGGTTTCTAATAGTTTTGAGGCATTTGCAGGATTTTTTGTTTCAGCCCAAATATGAAATACAGCGCCGTCTGGGTCTGGGATTAAAAGAACCCAATCTTCCTTAAAATAAAGTTTTACTCCGTCTATCAATTCATGCTTTTTGCCGGCAGTATGCTCTATTGCTTTGCGCATCACTTGCCCTTTTTTATCCCAAGAGCAAGGAACAGATTTGTGCAAAACGCTAAATTTCGGCAACTCTTTTTTAATTTGGCTCAAACTCGTTTTTGCTTGTATCAGCATTTCAACAATTTTGCCTATAGCATACATGGCGTCAAAAGTATTTTGAAATTCTGGGAAAATAAAACCGCCTGAACTGTCCCCCACAAAAATCGCTTTCTCATTTATAGAAGCGTCTATAATACTTCTCGGGCTTGTCCCAGTTCTTTTTACTTTCACTTTAAATTTCGCCGCAACTTTTTCTATCGCCGAAGAGGAATATACTGGAACTGCAATAACGGCATCATTAGATTTATTTGCTTTCATAGACAAATAAGCGATTATAAACATCGCTGCATCATTATTGATTATATCGCCTTTCTCATCTATCAAAAATACTTTTTCCGCGCCATTATCTATTAAAAAACCCGCTGTGGATTTTAAAGTTGTTACGATATGAGACAATTGAGAAAGAGAATTGTTAAATTCTTCAGTCGTCTTTATCAAGTCTGTCGTTTTTGTGTGGGCGTTTAAAGCCACTACATCTATCCCAAGTTCTCCAAGTATTGACGGAAAAATTACGGAAGCTGAAGAGTAAGCGTAGTCTATCACTATTTGCTGTTTGGCGTCGCGGAGCAATTCTTTATTTATGGTATTGAGATAGCCCGTTTTGTAATATTCTACAGCCCTCGGAGGAACTGTGATTTCCCCTACCTCGTCCATATTGGCTCTTTTAAAATCTTCTCTAAAAAACAATTGCTCTATCGCTTTTTCTTGATTGAGAGAAATATCTCTGCCGTTTGCATTGAAAAATTTTATATCTATCATAAGTTTATCAAGAGGAGATTGTCTTATATGCACGCCGCCAGCCTCGCCTTCATTTCCTACTTCATATCTTGTCACCGGAACGGGCGAAGTACTTAAATCGCCGACCTTAACGCCAGCCGACAAAAGCCCGGACACAAAAGCCCTTTTTATCATCCTCGTAGCATAATGAGCGTCTCTTGAAGTGATGATATAGGCGCCCTTACCTATAAAAGCGCCGTAAGCAGAGCCGATTTTTGCCGCAAATTCAGGCGTGATTTCCACATTGCCTATGCCTGTAATGCCTGTGGCGTTAAAAAGAGCCTTATTCCATTTTTCGCCCCATACCAAAGAACTAGAAAGAATTGCGCCCGTTTCTATAACTTTGTGGGGCCATACTCTTAAATTTGGTTTTATTATTGCGTCAGATTTTATTATGCAGTCGTCAGATATAATAGTGCCGACTTGCACCGCGCTTCTATCGCCTATGCTTGTGCGTCTTCCTATAACATTTTCTTTTAGCCTTGCATTAGCGCCGATTGAGACATTATCCCAAACAATAGCGCCGACAACTTCCGCGCCTTCGCCTATTGTCACATCAGAACCTATCACAGAACGGGAAATTTTTGCGCCGTTTTTGATTTTGACATTATCGCCCAAAATAACATTGCTGTCTATGTCGACTGCTTTGCCTATTTCTACATTTTCTCCTACTATAATATCTTTGCCGCCGATTTTGATTTTTTTGCCGCTCAATTCTATTGCGACATTGCCGTCAAGAATATCGTAATGGGCAAATCTATATTCATCATGATTGCCTATATCTCTCCAATACCCTTCCGCAATATAGCCGTAAAGCGGTTTTTTCTCTTTTAACAATAATGGAAATAAATCTTTTGAGAAATCAAAAGATTTGTCTTGGGGCATATAGTTGAACACTTTGGGGTCTAAAATATAAATTCCCGTATTGATAGTGTCTGAAAACACTTCGCCCCAAGAGGGTTTTTCTAAAAATCTTTCAATTTTGCCGTGCTGGTCTGTGATTACCACTCCAAATTGAAGAGGATTTGCCACTCTTGTCAAAACCATAGTGGCTATAGCCTTTTTTTGTTTGTGAAATTCTACAGCCGCAGTCAAATCAAAATCAGTCAAAACATCGCCTGAAATCACTATAAAGGTGTCTTTTATTTTGTCTTGAGCAAATTTTACGCTTCCGGCAGTCCCTAAATCAGATTCTGGGCGCAGATACGAAGCATGGACAGAAAAATTTGCGCCGTCTTTAAAATAGTCTGTAATTACATCCGGCTGATAATACAATAACATTGTTAAATCATTGATTTTGTGCCGCTTTAGAAGGGAAACGATGTGTTCTAACATTGGTTTGTTTGCTACGGGAGCCATAGGTTTTGGGGTATTGCATGTGATAGGTCTAAGCCTTGTTCCAAATCCGCCTGCCATAATGATAGCCTGCATAGGTATACCTCTCTAAAATATATTGAACGCCAATTTTTTGGTGGGAAATGGATTTTAACAAAAAGGGTATGCAAAAGCAAAACAACGATAACAGCAACGGCTTTTCTCGCAAGCTGCAACCGCCCGCGATGAATAAAGAGCGCATATCTGGCGGCAGGCGCGAGATGTGAGCGCCCTTCAACGACCACGCAAGGAGCGCAAAAAACGACAACAGACAGAGAGAAAAGAGAAAAGATGAAAAACGGCGAAGGCTATTAAAAACAAACGACGCGCTCTGCGACAAAAAACAATGGAGATTGAGGGTCTTGCCACGCAAAAAACCAAAAACTAACAAATGACGGCATCCGCGCGCTGTTGTGCGCCCTGCGTGCGCACAAACAACACAAAGTGGATTCCCAATAACAACTTTCGGCAACAATGGACACGGACGCGAAACAAGCGCGCAATTGATAATACAAATACAGATGAATAATAAATAAATGTAGAGACGCGCTATATGCGCGTCTCCCTAAAAAACGCGAAAAAATTTGAAACCCGCCC
>JAITTG010000005.1 GCA_031287095.1 Candidatus Parendomicrobium reticulitermitis
AAATACTATGGCTGTCGTTTTCTTAGGAAGACTTATCATTGATATTTTTTTAGACTGGGATGTCTCGTTTGAAGGAATCAAAAATATATTAAATAAACATAAATGGACTATTATAACGGTTGTTATAGGAATAATTTTGTTTCAAGGCATTCTTTTGTTATTAGAGTATTTAGGATTTATGCATTCCTCGTATCATACCGGTAAAACCGCTTTTATAGATTTGCCGGCGCGCTTTATTAAAGTTGCCGATGCCGCATTTACAACATTATGGAGATACCGCGTCGCTTTTTTCCCCGATGCATTAATTAGATTGTTTGCCGTGGTCTTTTATGCAAGTTTTTTTATCGCGGCGTTTAATATTTTGAAAGATAAACGCCTTAACGGGATTAAGCGGATAACGGTTAAAATAATAACTATTTTCTTTTTAATGACGCTTATTGTTATATTGGCTAAAACAGCGGCTATAATATCCGATGAATACGCCCCATTAATCGAACCGCGTATTTTGTTTTTTGGGGATGCTTTTTTGCATATTTTTCCGATTGCTTTGCTTTTTATACAAAAGTTTCGTTTGCCTAAAAATCTAATGATTATTGTTTGTTTGGTTTTAATCAATATGTGTTTAATTCAAGACGCTCTGATTTCAAAAGTATGGAAGTTTGGTTTTGAAGCCGAGAAAATGGCATGGAACAGAATTGCGGCGACAATAGAAACAAATTCTAAATTTTCCAAAAATAAAAAATATGAACTTATTATTATTGGCAAGTTTCCATCATATAGACCATATTATTATGGAGGAAATAAAAAAAGCGGCGGTGATATATTAAATGATGGATATGCCAGCATCCATCCTATATCTGCATTTAGTTTTTTCTTCCCAGAATTAAAAATTGGCAGTAAATTTAATGTAGTGAATCAATTCCAACAATACCTCAAGCGTAGAAATGGCGATAAGCGCTACGAATCCGCGTTAAAAGCGTTTGAATATATGAAAAAAGAAATTAGCAATGCGCAAGTCTGGCCTTCCCCAAATTCAATACTTATAAAAGACAATGTCATCATCATAGTTTTTAGCCAAGAAGACTTGAATGCAATTCAAGAATTTTTAAAGAACAACAATTTGTAAGGAGAAAAATGAAAACGCTCGTTGTTAAAAAACCGATACTTGTCGTTATTTGCCCATGTTATAACGAAGAAGAAATTTTACCTAAAACCATTGAAAGATTGACTATGGTTTTAGATTCTCTTGTTGATAACGGAAAAATCAATTCTAATAGTTTTATTCTTTTTGTTGACGATGGCAGCGGAGATAAGACTTGGGATATTGTGATTGGTTCTAACAAAAAGAGAATTAGAGGAATTAAATTGTCTGCTAATAGAGGTCATCAGAATGCGCTTATTGCCGGCATGGAATATGTTAAAGATAAATGCGATTGTTTGATTTCTATTGATAGCGATGGTCAGCAGCCCGAAAGCGCAATAGAGGAGTTTTTAGATAAATTTATGAATGGGAGCGACATTGTATTTGGCGTTAGAAATGATAGAAATTCAGATTCTTTTTTTAAGAAAGCGTCGGCGCAATTGTTTTATAATCTTATGATAATCATGGGAGTAAAAATTATAAAAAATTCAGCGGATTTCAGATTGTTAAGCGCGCGGGCAAATGAGGCTGTATTAAAGCATGAAGAAATAAATTTATTTTTGCGCGGGATAGTGACAATAGTGGGTTTTAAAACGGATATGGTGTATTTTGATGTTAAGGAAAGAGAATTGGGGGAATCAAAATATACTTGGCATAAAATGTTTTCTTTTGCTTTAGACGCAATATTATCTTTTAGCATAATTCCGATAAGAATTATATCTTTGAGTGGAATTATCGCTATGTTAGTCGGCATGTATTTATCTTTAAAATCTTTATATGAATACTATTTCTTGGACAATATAGTTCTTGGCTGGGCTTCAACTGTAATTCCAATATATTTTATTGGAGGGGTTCAGTTGCTCTCTATGGGCATTATCGGCGAGTATATAGGCAGAATATATAAAGAAACAAAAAAGCGTCCGAGATATTTTATTGATAAGTTTTTCGGGGGGGGGGGGTATAGTCTCCCGGAAATATGGTTATGTTTAAAATGGCATATTTCTAATATAAACTTTTGGTTGATTGGGGCGCTAAATATCCGCAGGGAGAAAATCCTATGGATATGATTAAACTCTCTATAGTCAGCCCGATATATAATGAAAACAGTCTTGTAAATGATTTTGCCAAAGAGGTTTTGAAAGTCATAAAGCCTATGGGAATATCTTATGAGATATTGCTTATTGACGATGGTTCAAATGACGATACTTGGCAATATATTAGCGAACTTAGTTCTAACAAAGAAAATAATATCAAAGGAATAAGGTTTAGCCGCAATTTTGGCAAAGAATGCGCTCTTGCAGCGGGGATTGAAAATGCAAAAGGCGAAGTTGTGATAACTATTGATTCTGATTTACAGCATCCGGTTGAGTTAATTCCCAAGATGTATGAGATATATAAGCAGGGCGGGACAAATGTAGTTGAAGCCGTTAAAGAGAAGAGGCAAAAAGAGTCATTGTTAAATAGATGTTTTGCAAAATTTTATTATGCAATTTTTTATCAATTGACGGGCATTAATTTAAAAAATGCAAGCGATTTTAAACTCTTTGATAGAGCCGCCATAGATGCAATGAATAGATTGATTGAAAAAGAAGTCTTTTTTAGAGGAATATCAAAATGGGTCGGCTTTAATAGAAAGACAATCTATTTCACGACCAATGACAGAAAGGCAAATATCAGCAAATGGTCTTTTGCAAAAAAAATCAAATTAGCCGTAAATTCTTTAACCTCATATACGACAAAGCCGCTTTTGTTTATTTTATTGATGACTGCCGTTTTTTTCATTTTGTCGCTTATTTCAAGTATAGAAGTATTTGTGAGATATATAAATAATACGACTCTTGCAGGTTTTCCTAGCGTCATCTTATTGATTTGTATTATGGGAACTGCAATTTTAATGTCTTTGAGTTTATTGGCTATTTACATAAATCAAATTTTTAATGAAGTAAAAAACAGACCGAGATATATAGTTGCGCAAACTTGCGGGATAAAATAAAGAGGAAAACAATGGAAAATTGGATTGATTATTATAACAGAGTTGAATTATTGGAAAGTTCACATTACAAACTTCATGATAACTTTGAAGTTAAACAGATACTAAAAGAAATAACTTTTTCAAAAAAAGATGTATTG
>JAITTG010000064.1 GCA_031287095.1 Candidatus Parendomicrobium reticulitermitis
GCGACGCTTCTCCTTTTTGTGGCGATGGCAGGCATGATGTATTTCAATTCACGCACCCGCGAGGGGTGCGACCTACGAGTTTCACTATTTGGGTACATTTGACGACGAATTTCAATTCACGCACCCGCGAGGGGTGCGACCCAGTGCCGCCATACTAGTCTGTTTGGAACGAAGAAATTTCAATTCACGCACCCGCGAGGGGTGCGACCAACGACAACGACAACGGCGGCATTTAGGCGCACATTTCAATTCACGCACCCGCGAGGGGTGCGACCACTGACATACAACCAACAACACTTGCCAACAGGATTTCAATTCACGCACCCGCGAGGGGTGCGACAACGAGTTCGGCGATGGAGTTAGCGACAAATATCAATTTCAATTCACGCACCCGCGAGGGGTGCGACATAACAGGTCAGGATTATATACAGATGCCATATTTATTTCAATTCACGCACCCGCGAGGGGTGCGACAGTGTTGCAAAAACTACTTGTAAATTCAATGAGATTTGTTGGGTTTTTGCGGGACTTATTATTTCAGGATATTATTGTCTGCGTATTTTAAAATTTTATTCATTTTTCAATGCGCGATGTCAATGAATAAGCCTTATCCGCATGATGTTCGCAGTTATTATCTATATGACGAGGCTTCCATGTAAATCAATTGGTTTTTTATTGCCGTAATGCTCAATTTTGTTTGTCCAATTTGACCCTAGCAAATAGAATCTTATGCTGTCTTTTTCTAAATCTGCAATTTTTAACAATTTATCTTTTAAAAATATCCATTGCGTTGGGTCAACTTCACATTCAAAAACTGAAAATTGAACTCTTTGCCCATAATCTAAACAAGTTTTTGCAATGTTCCTCAATCGTCTTTGTCCGCCATTATCAATAGTGTTAATGTCATAACTTATAAGAACAAGCATGGGATTGTCCTATTTCCATATAAACGGCGGATATGCATCAATATCGCCTCTGATATATCTTGCAAAAAGTAAAGATTGAGCATGAAATAAAAGACCTATATGTATATCCTCTTTAAAAAATGGATGGAATATTTCATCTTCTTTCCTTTTGCGATAAGCATCAAGAACAACTTTTCTATTTTCATCCGTCATCAATACTCCTCCGCTTGGAGACTTTGAGAACCCTTTAATATCAAGTTGAGATAAATTTATAAGAGATAAAACTAATCTGTCTGCTATCACAGAGCGAAATTCCTCCATCAAATCTAAAGCCAAACTTGGTCTGCCGGGTCTATCTTTATGGAAAAATCCAACCTGCGGGTCAAGTCCGACGCCTTCTAATGCTGATGAAACATCATGAGCGAGCAGAGTATAGACGAAAGAAAGAAGGCAATTTATATTGTCTGTCGGCGGGCGGCGGTTTCTATCCGTCATAAAAAAGCATTCTTTGTCGCTTAAAATCAAATCATTGAAAACGCTAAAATATGAATTAGCCGCATCGCCTTCCATACCCCGCAAAACATCAATATTTTCTGCATTTAACACTTTTGATAACGCTCTGCTTAAACTTTCCGATACTTGTTTTAATTTTTCAGAATCGCTCATTTTTCCGCCGTGATCTCTTAAAGCTCTATTAATAACAGTCTTAGAATTATTAAGTTTGCCTATCAAGATTGATTTTGCCGTGTTTAAACAGAATTTTTCATCTTCTGAATATTTATACTGCTGTTTTCTCAATAAGACATTTCCCGAAATTGGAGATTGTACTTTGGCTATAAATTTTCCATAGGTTGTAAAGAAACTAATGCAAACATTGTTTTCTGCGCATAATTCAAAGAAAAAAGGAGAACAAGCAACATTGCCAAAACACACGACAGAATTTATAAGGTGTATGGGCGCTCTAAATATTTCTTTGCCATGCAGACTTACAACTATGTTTTCTCTTTCTTTAGAAATATAGGTTTCTTGCGTCGTGATATAAAGATTACTGAATAGTTTTTTCATACTACGAATCCCTTTCACTTGCGATTTCTTGCAAGTATTTTTTAACGGATTTTTTCCCAGCGGCGAGTTCCGGCAAGCATAATTCTTTTAACGAGCAGTTGTTGCATTTTTCTGATATTTGCGCTTTTGGCGTGATGCCGCTTTCTATTAGATTGTGGAAATCTTTGGCAAGAGCAATAGTTTCATCTCTCAAACTTTCGTCAAAATCAACATTTAAACGATTTTTTGTTTTCCCATAAAAAATAGCGCCGTTTGGAATTTTTATTTTCATCATTTCTTCAAGACATAGGGCTTGCGCGCACAACTGAACTTTGTCAGTATTATCTTTTTTTGCTTTACCGCTTTTGTATTCGACGGGGAAAGGCGTCATGAGGTTTTCTGATTTGTGAAATTCTACAACATCGGCTTTGCCGACAAGCCCAAGAGAAAAAGATTTGATATACATATCTCGTTCAATGACGACATTTTTTCTCCGTTCTATTTTTTCCGCGTGGACTTTATCGTGCATAATTATGCCTTTGGCGGTGAAGGAATTGTCTGCCCACTGCATTTCCATATACGCCAAAGCGCACTGTCTCGGACAATATAAAAGATGTTGTAATCCTGATAATTGAAGCAATTCATCATCACGATACATTAATATCCTTCTATTATTTCAGGACTTAAACCTTCCAATTCAGAAAATTTAATTTCGCCATCATTATTGACTTCCAAGGATTTGTGAACTTTTGCTGATGAATATTGTCCTAATTTAGAATTATGCTGCCACCAAATAACTTTTAAAACTTCTATGCTTCCAGCAGGCCTTGCTGCGGATTCATCATTTTCAAAAAGTTTAGGCAATACTAATTTGATCTTTTGAGCATCATTATCGCTAAAACCAGTTTTTTCTGCTAATTGAGGATTCATTGCCCCATAGGTAACATACACGGCATGTTTTATGCGATGCTTTGTTCCCATAGTATCAGAACTTTTTTTACCAGTTTCTGTTGATTCAGAATTGACGCTTTTTGTTATTTGTGTGCTGACAATATCAACAGATTCTTTGCTAAAAGCCGATTGAATAGATACGGGTCCTCTAATCCCTATAGAAACTCCGCTTCCAGATTTCTCTTTATTACCCTTGAAAGCAAAAATTTGCCCAAAAGCACGGACATCAAACCAAAGTTCACAAGCATTTTGTGCATATTCCCTATCGTCCTTAATTGATTTTAAGTCTTGTCCTGATTTAGTTTTCGCTTTGTCAGCTCTATCTTTTAAACTTGTAGCATCGTCTTTTTTATAATCATCCGATTGAACAAAAATAAATTCTCCATTATCTAATAACCGATTTCTGATTTTTCTTTTTAAACAAACATCTGTAACTTCTCCAATATCTGCAAAGTCGGTTCTTGGTCTATTTCCTCCAAGCGGGTCGCCGTTTGGATTCGCATTTTCTACTTTAAATACAATTGCGAAATCAATCTTTTTGCTTAATGTTGTCATTGTGAAATCTCCTTTTTGTTTTATTTAACTACATCTTGTTCTTGGGTTTCATCTTCTAATTGTTCATTGCTTTTTTGTTTTAAGTCGGCTAATTGACAATAATATCCTAACAAATAATTTCCGTTAAGTTTTGAATTGTCCTCATAGTCTTTAGGCGCAAATTTTTTGTTTATCTCTTCTAAAATGCTCTCAATCTTGTTTAGAAAAGCAGGTCTGCTTGAAAGCAATTTGCGTCTTGAAGCCGTATTAAACATTTCGTGCAATTTTGCCCAAGTCGAAAAAGGCTTAATACTAAATAAGCGCATATACTTATGAGCATTTGTTTCTCTATTATCCTTTGTCAACCGAAGCGCAAGCGACTCCGCATTGTCAATTACAGCAAGCAACCTGCCGTAAAGATAATTTCTGTCTGTTATTTCCTTGTCAAGAGCCATTTGATAATCCTCCTTTTTATTATTTCCTTTATATAATCCGCAGGCAATTCCTAAAACTTTTTGCCATTGCCAATGTTCTAATACTGCAGGATTTGATGCTTGCCTAATACAATTTTCAACTATGTCATTTGGGATTTTACCGCCGTCTATTATGCGAGGCAACAATCTTTCAACGGTTTTTTTAATTACTTTATCATCAGCAAATTTTCCGTAAGCAACTTTTGCAATATCCGAGGGGGCAGGCGACCCATAAAATATTTTGTCTTTTTCAAAATATTGCACCCAAGCATATTTTTTATGCCAATATTCAATTCTATTTAAAAAATCAGAGCCCTTTATTTTCTTGTAATAGATTATTGAAAATCTGCCTGTCGTCGCTGAATCTACTCCTATCGTCATAATATTGTCCGCATTGCCGATTTTACTGCCATACCCTTTCATTGATTTTGATAATTTTTCTCCAAATGCTTGTCCAATATTAGCAGACTGTTTTATTTCTTCCATATCATTCTCTATCAAATCATAAGAATCAGAATGAATTTTTGGAATGTCTTGTAAATGCGTAGCCCAAGCAACATAAGACTGAGAACCGTTTTGATATGCTTGTTTTCTTTCATCTGCCAACAAATATTTTAATACGGCATGCGCCCTTTGACTTACTTCAAAACTTATCCCCAATAATTGCTCATTGTTTTCAAAACGACCGCGATAAGTAAAACCATCTTTGTCATTAGCAGAAATCAGTTTTGCTCCGCTTGAACCGCTATAAATGTTTTTTGGGTGTTTTTCTGAAAGAGAGGTTTCTTCTCCTGTAACATAACACAAGCCGTTTCTGTTATCAAGATTTTTAACAAAATTAATCCACGAGTTTCTAATTGCCTCATCTTCCCAAGTTCTATCATTTACATCTTCAGCGATTTGAACCCTCCATCTAATCAAGGCGTCGCCTTGATCTTTATCTTTTCTTGGGTCTTGCGGCTTGGGTAATAATTTAAAAATCTTATGTTCTTCTAGATTACTATCTTTACCTTTTAACAACTTATTGTTTTCATCTATCCAAAGTATTTGATAGTCAATTAAATCCTTGACCAAATTTCCCTTTTTGACATACTCATAAATTGCATTCACTTTATTGTTTGAGAATTGCGAAGTCGCCCACTGTTCTAATTGTTCAAAATAAGATTTGAAATAAGATTTCTTTTTACCGCCATAATCAGGATAATCTTTAGCGCAATATTGTATTTTGTCAGCAAGTCCGTGAGCGCATTCTCCGCTTGTTCTTGCCGCCGAATCCTCAGTTGCAGGCATAATAATCTTTGTTTTGAACGGGAGTAATTCAGCCCGTAGAAAATCCCCGTTTTTATTTATCGTAATCTCAACATGAGCAGTTTGTAATGTGTGGCAGATAGGCAGAATCTTATACTCTTTATCTTTCGAATCAGCAATACAATCATCATAACTATTATACAGTTCTTGAAACCAGCTCATATTATTGCCTCCGTATTTTTGAATTCATCATCAATCCCAAGAAAATTTTTATTTATTTCATAATCTTGCCATGCTTGCATTGTTTTAATTTTTTTTGAAATTGCGCAATTTTTGGAGTTTGGAAATTTTATAACTCCTTTTTCCATCCTTGCATTCCATAACCTTGCGCGTATTTCATTTGTTCCGCTTTCGTTTGGATAATCAAAACCATGAAACATCATTCCAAATACCAAATCCAACTCATCATAATCGCCTTTATCGTCTTTAAAATTACAAGGTTCAACATAACCTTGACAATCGCGCGTTCCAAGGAAAATATCCTGTCTGCCGCCTTTTGCGATAGAGCGTTTTGTAATTTCAAAATGTTTTCCTTCATTTCTATCTTGTTTTAAATCATCTCTGCATTCATTCCATTCAAAATGCGCTCTAACTCTATATTCAACATTTTTCAAAAAAGTATAAATGGATAAATCATTGCCGCCATTATAATTTATGGGCCGGATGCCTTTTGTTTCCATCTCGATTTTTTTCATTATGCGCACTTCATCAATAATCCAAATAAATGTTGGTTTCCAATAAATTGACTTTGTAATGCCCTTGATAGCCTCGTAAGTAGGGACTTGATATGAGCATTTTTCTCCGCCTACTTTTGTAATCGGATCGGTAAACAAAGCGTTTCTTGCCCATACTTTATACTCTATACTATTTTTTGGCGTATCAAACATTTGCTCCTCCTTTATCTATAGTTTCTTCTTGTGTAATTCCAAAGTTATCGTCATAATAGCAAGCATCCAAATAAAATACATCCAAGTCGCCTTTCAATTGCTTTATCCCAATCATTTTTTTAAACATACTTGGATAAACATTGACGCTGTATCGTTGCGCTTCTTTCAACAAGTCTTTCATTGTAAAGAAATTATGCTTATCAATAGCATTGAATAGATCGTTTATAATATTTTGCCCTTTTCCATAAGGGACAATAACTCCTTTCGTTGGAGCATCAATTGCTTGAAATTCGGATGCCGCCTCTTTAAATGATTGCGTTAAACAAAGTTTTGGCATTTCTTGACCATGAGTTCTTTTATATTCGTTTATCGCAGTTTTATTATCGCTTAAATTTTCAAGCAATGACGCCTTACCATCTTTACCTTGAAATGTCATTTTGCTTGCTCTGTTGTGAAAATAATACTGATAATATGCGTATATATTACTTATTGCCAAAATATCATTGCTTTTGTTGTCATCGATCGTTCTGTTGGAGCAATTTTTGCCTTCATTTATATCGTCCAAAGAATTTTCGAGACTTTCATTAAAATTACAAATATATAAAATCCCTCGTTCAATTTTTCCACTACGATTAATTCTACCAGCGGTTTGCATTATAGAATCAAAACCTGCAAGCGCGCGAATACCACAGTTAAAATCTATATCAATTCCTGTTTCTATTACTTGTGTAGAAACCACTATTATTTTTTTATTGGACACACCGTTTTTCTGTTTTGCTAGAATGTCAAGGATTTTGCTCAAAACATCTTGCCTATGCGCAGGACACATTTTTGCGCTTAAATGATATATGAGCAAATCTTGTAATTCTTGGCTTTTTATTTGTTTAAAAATTTCTTTTGCCGAACCCGTAAGATTACAAACAACCAAACAATTTTTATGTTCATTGGAAAGTTTAATGGCTTTTTTCGCTATCTCATCATTACTCCAACCTGCTGCTTTTCTATCATCCACAACAAAAACTCTATTTAATCCTTCAAACGATTTATGCGCACTATTAACAATATCGCTATTTTTAGATAATTTTATTGCTCCTTTTTCCTTATTAACCTTATCTAACAATGGCTGAGTCGCCGTGCATAAAACAACTGTTGCATTGCAAAAATCAACTAAGAAGTTTATAGCATTATTAAATATATGGACGCATTTGATAGGTAAAGTTTGTATTTCATCAAAAATTATTATTGAATTTGCCAATTGATGTAATCGCCTTATATTAGTTGTGCCACTAGCAAACAATGTTTCTAAAATCCTAACATTTGTTGTAAAAATTATTGGCGTATCCCAACTTTGCATCAGCATTTCGTTTAAATCTATTTGCTCTTTGGTTTGGTTTTTTTGATACAAATTGGAATGATGTTCTAAAACTATTTTTCCTTTTTCTTCTTTGTCGGTCTCTACAATTCTCCTTATAACTTCGGCATTTTGCTCAATAATTGTAGTGTATGGAATCGCATATATTATTCTGTCAGATTTATGCCGTTTTGCCATTTCGACAGCGAAACGAAAACTTGCGAGAGTTTTTCCACCGCCCGTAGGCACTTCAAGTTTATAGCAACCCTTATTAAAACTTTGTCCTGCTTTTAGACATTCGTCTGATATCGTTTTACGAACATCTTTAACATTGCCGGAAGACTTATCATCAGCATTTAAATCTAATATGTGTTTTTCTAATTTTCTGGATATAATACGCCAATCATTGGGTTTGTTGTTTTCACTTTTGGCGTTATATCCATTCATAGCATTTGCGCTATCAGTATGGTCTGCATCTATTAGACAACTTAATAAAAATCTCGCAAGCATTCCAAAAGCAAATCTTTTATAAATTTCGCTGCATTCTGATTTTTTTATATTATCGCATATCCCCTGTAACTCTTTTGATAGCAAATCAATTTTAATATTTTTTATTTCATCCCTTATTTCAGGCTCAATATTTTCTAAAATCTCGTTTTTATGCGTTTCTTCATCTGATTTATTTACTCTCTTGTGAAAGTTATCTTCTCCTGACGAATCCAGCATGTCAATGAGTCCAGAATGATGAGAAAAAGAACACAAAGAAATAATTTCTACGAGAAATTTTTTAATATTTGTGTCTAAGTTATTTTGTAATTTATCATGAAGAATTTGCCCGCCTGCAGTAGAATGGTCAACCTTATTGTCGTTATCTTCTAATAAATGTTTTTGAAATGCGGCGCTATATTTACCTAAATCATGAATTAATCCTAACAATGCGCCTATATTTGATAATCTAATTTTAGAAGCATTGTCCGAAACAATAGTAGAAACATTTTTTAAATGGTCTTTTAAAAACTGCTTTCTTTTTTTATCTTTGTCATACGAAATACGAGCATAATACATTTATAACTCCTCAATCATCTCGCTTTTTTTCTGCTTTTTCTCTTTTCTGTCTGATGTTTTTGAGTGAACTCTTCAAAAATGCCCATCGCTCTGAATTTTGCGTATCTGTCGGCGCGGATTTCTTTGTAGTCCATTTTTAGGTAGGGTTTTAGGTGTTTGGTTAAGGCTCTTTTGATGCTTGCGGCAGTTTTGTTTGGATTGTGGTGGGCGCCGCCTAGAGGCTCTTCTATTATTTCGTCTATTATTTTCATTTTTAATAAGTCTTTTGCGGTGAGTTTTAACGCTTCTGCGGCTTCTTGAGCTTTTGTTGCATCCCTAAAAAGTATTGCGGCGCAGCCTTCCGGGGAAATTACTGAATAATAAGAGTTTTCAAGCATTAAAACTTTATTAGATACCCCTATGCCCAATGCTCCGCCCGAGCCGCCTTCGCCTATTACCACAGTTACAATGGGAACTTTTAAAAATGACATATCTCTTAAATTTCTAGCTATCGCTTCGGCTTGCCCTCTTTCTTCTGCGGCTATTCCGGGATATGCGCCGGAAGTATCTATGAAAGTTATTATAGGTCTATTGAATTTTTCGGCAAGTTTCATAACTCTTAAAGCCTTTCTATATCCTTCGGGATGAGCCATACCGAAATTTCTGTCCATATTTTCTTCTAAAACTCTGCCTTTTTGATGTCCTATTACGACTACCGGCAGTCCTTGAAATTGGGCTATGCCGCATAAAAGAGCGTGATCGTCGCCAAAAGCCCTATCGCCGTGCAATTCTATGAAATTTTTAAAAATGTCTTTTATATAATCAAAACAATAAGGTCTGCGAGGGTGTCTTGCTATTTGAATGCGCTGCCAAGCGGAAAGCGAAGAATAAATTTGTTTTTGTAATATATCGCTCTTTTTTTGCAATTCTTTAATCTGCGCCGCATTATCTCCGTTTTGAGCGGCGTTTCTTAAATCTTCAATTTGTTTTTCGATAAATTCTATCGGTTTTTCAAAGTCTAATGAGTATTCCATTTGTTATCCTTTTTTAATTTGCAAAATGAGATGCGCGTAATATATTCAGGATGGGACGCGCGTATAGCGCGTCTCTACAATATTAAAACTTGCCCGTATGGCTTATTCTAAATACCCTTTCATTAGGCATCTCTGAGCCGCCGCTGCCGCCCCAACAATCCCTTATGAAAAATTCTACATCAACAGTTTGAGATACTTTGAGATTTACTCCGAGATTTAATCTTGAATTGGAACTTCCCATATTATCAATTTCTGATATTAAGAAAAATATGTCTTGAATGATAGGAAACATAGCGTTTGTAAAAAATCTAATACCGCTTTCTTTAAAGGAATTTGAGTTTAGCCCTGCATTAATCATTAAATTTTCAACAAATAATTCTTTGCCCAATACCAAATATACGCCCCTCGGGTCTTGCAAATAGTCTGTGGAATATCTATCAGTAGAATAATAGCCTTGCCCATCATAACCTAAAGACACGCTTGGGAGATTCATATCGCCGCTATAAATGAGCATTTTTACTAAAAGAGAAGGCATAGCCGCTGTGATTTCATTTGAACCTACAAAATTGTCAAGTTCACAAGTAAAGCCAAGCGTTAAAAACTGGAATATGCCGAAATTTATATTGGTTTGCATATTCCCTCCGCCAAAAAACCTGAAATTCAACTGATAACTGCTATATTCAAGGATTCTCGTAGTTGGAGAATCCCCCATATTCAAAATATCAGCCTTTGCCGAGGCTGATATTAAAAAAACTATGGACAATAAAATCGCAATTTTTTTTGACACCCTAGTATCTCCTTAAAGGGCAGATCCACGGGTCTGCCCCTACGCCTTCTATCTATGATTCTGAATGAGGGATTGTATCTTTTTTGAGACTTTTAAGTCAATTGAAAAACTTAAAACGCATTGATTTATCAATCTGTTTTTAAAGCGCTTTTAGTCTCGTTTTATAGGTTTGGACGCTCTTTTTCATATCTTCTACGGAATCGCCGCCGAATTTTTCTTTTAACGCTCTTGCTATTTCAAAAGCCGCAGCCGCTTCCGCTACTACCGCCGCAGCGCCGACTGCGCAAACATCGCTTCTGACAGCCTCCGCTTTTTGAGATTTTTTTGAGATTATATTTACGGAACGCAAAGGTTTTGCAAGTGAAGGAATAGCCTTCATAGCGCAGGTAATTTCTATGGGAGAGCCATTGCTTATGCCGCCTTCTATGCCGCCTGCCCTATTTGTATTCCTATAAAAGCCTTTTTTAGAATTATAAAAAATTTCATCATGAGAAACAGAGCCGCTAAGACTTGCAAATTGAGCGCCTTCGCCGATTTCAACAGATTTAATAGCCTGTATAGACATCAAACTTTGGGCAAGCCTTGCGTCAAGTTTTAAGTCCCATTGAGCGTGGCTGCCAAGACCGGGCATCGCCCCGGATACTCTCACTATAAATTTGCCGCCCAAAGTGTCGCCTTTTGCGCTTGCCTTCTTTATAATAGCAATCATTTTTTCTGATGCGGACTTATCGGGACATCTCACAGGCGAGGCTTCAGCCTTGCTAAATAATTTGTCTGCGGGAATGGACTTTATATTTGCGTGGACGCTTCCTATTTGAATAACAAAAGATTGAACGGAAATACCGAAAACGCTTAAAAGCGCTTTACATACCGCGCCTGCCGCAACTCTTCCTACCGTTTCTCGGGCTGAGGCTCTTTCTAAAATATCTCTAAAATCTTTTACTCCGTATTTCATAAGACCTGCCAAATCGGCATGACCCGGGCGGGGTTTTTCAAGTATAGTTCCGTCCAAATCCACAGAAACGGGCGACATCATCGCTTTGCAATTGTTCCAATCCCTATTGTGAACATACATAACTATCGGAGAACCCAAAGCCCTCGCATAACGCACGCCGGAAAGCAATCGGACAAAATCCGTTTCAATTTTCATTCTTGCGCCGCGCCCATAACCTTTTTGGCGTCTTGCAAGTTCCGCGTCTATATCTTCGGCATTGATAACAAGACCTGCGGGGATGCCTTCAAGTATAGACATTATAGCCCTGCCGTGCGACTCGCCTGCCGTCAACATTCTTATAGTCATTTTATACCCTCGCTTTCTTTATTGCTTGCATTAAATCATCCGCCAAATCTTCTTTTGTTTCAATGCCTACCGAAAAGCGGACTAAATTGTTAGTAATGCCCATTTTGGTTCTCGCTTCTTGCGGTATGCTGGCATGAGTCATAGTGGCGGGATGACATATCAGGCTTTCCACGCCGCCCAAACTTTCTGCAAAAGCGATTATATGCAAATTTTTAAAAAATTCATTTAAGTTGATTTTGGCTTTGTCGTCAAATTCAAAAGATATTACCGCGCCTGCGCCTTTTGATTGTTTTTTATTGATTTCATAGCCGTTAAATTCTTTAAGACCCGGATAATTGATTTTGGAAACTTCCGTCAAATTCTTTAAAAAGTCGGCAAGAAATGCCGCGTTTTGAAGATGTCTGTCCATACGGACGCTGAGAGTTTTGATTCCTCTTATCAAAAGCCAAGAATCAAAAGGTTCTAAAATAGTTCCTGCGGCATTTTGATAAAACTTAACTTTTTCGGCTAAATCCTTATTTTTTACAGCAACAAGACCTGCAATAACATCGCTATGTCCGCCAAGGTATTTTGTAGCGCTATGAATCACAATGTCTACGCCTAAATTAAGGGGCTTTTGCAAATAAGGACTCATAAAAGTATTGTCAACTATTGTGAGGACATTATTTGCTTTTGCAATTTCCGCTACGGCTTTGATATCTGTGATTTTTAACAACGGATTGGCGGGAGATTCCATTATTATGCTTTTGATGCTTTTATCTTTTGCAAGCGCCTCTTTTATTGCAGACAAATCGCTTGTATCAACAATTATGCAATTTATATTGAAATTATTATATATCTTAGTCAAAATTCTAAAAGTGCCGCCATAAATGTCTTGACCCATAATGATTTTATCGCCGCTTTTAAAAAGCATTAAAACCGTTGTAATCGCCGCAAGACCGGAGGCGAAAGCAAAACCGTCGGTCCCTTCTTCTAAATCCGCGATAAGCGCCTCAAGCGCTTCTCTTGTAGGATTTCCGCTGCGCCCATAATCATAACCTTGATTTTTGCCCATCTCCAACTGCCTATAAGTGCTGGACTGATAGATAGGAATACTTACCGCTCCCGTATGCTTATCTTCGCTAATTCCGCCGTGAACACAAACCGTATCCGCTCCCAAAGTCTGCCCTTTATTTCTTGTTTTCATTTCGAACTCCTTACAATATTTAATTTAATTGACTATATCTATTTTCAGGTTATTTATCAACCGAGTAGCCATTGTATTAAATTACGCTGTTGTATTCCTTTATGCGAAACGCTGTCATCATCTTGCGTTAATAAAAATTTCGGATAATTGTCATCTATGGCGGACAAAGGCGCAAGTTCGCGTTTTAATGTGTTTTCATCTTGAACAGTTTGGGCAACTTGATAGTATTCAACTATTCCATCCGGCTTTTGCGCTATAAAATCAACTTCTTTGCCGCCTATTGCGCCTACTGATACGCGATAGCCTTTAGAAAGCAATTCTAAATAGACGATATTTTCTAAAATACGCCCTTTATCTGTTGATATTTCTCCAAGCAAGGCATAACGCAAGCCTATATCGGAAATATAATATTTAGAATTTGATTTTAGATATTGCCGTCCTTTTATATCATATCTTTCCGTTCTGTAAATAAGGTAGCAATCAATCAAACCCTGAATATAACTTTCTATGGTCTGCGGGTGAATTTTTCTGCCATCGGCAAGCAAAACTTTGCTGATATTATTTATAGAAGTTTCATTGCCTATATTGTCAAATAGAAACTTAACAACATTTTCAAGCCGTGAAGTGTCTTTGACTTGGTCTCTTAAAACAATATCTTTTTGAATGATGGTATTGTATAAACCGACAAGATAATCCCGTATTAAAGATTTATCATCATAAAATAGAAGGGTTTGAGGAAATGCTCCGTTTGAAAGATATTTTGAAAATGCCAATTCTGCGGAAAATCCGCCGTCTGAACTCTTAACAAAACTATAATATTCTTTAAAAGATAACGGCTGCATTTTTATTTCTATAAATCTTCCAGAAAGCAAAGTTATTATTTTTTGCGAAAACATATAAGCATTAGACCCTGTGGCATACAAATCTATGTTTTCCCGCAAACGCAAACTATTGATTGCCTTAGGAAAATCGGCGACAAGTTGAATTTCATCGAGAAAAACATAATTTATTTTATCTTTTACAAGGATAGATTCAATATATTGATGCAGTTTTTTATAATCAAGCAATTGCGCATTTTTAACATCTTCAAGGTTCAAATTTATAATTTGCTCTTGACTTACGCCCATATCGCATAAATAGCTTTGAAATAGTTTGAATAATGTTGACTTACCGCAACGGCGAATACCCGTAACGATTTTTATAAGGTCGGCTTTATCCTTCCATTTTTTTAGTCTTTCTAAGTATATTGGTCTATTTATAAGATTGTTCATATTGTCCTTTCATGGCTTATTTATATATTGTATTATATGAACAAGGGAATGTAAAGGGGTTTTATATAATATATTATATATTTTTAGAAATTATACACATTAAATAATAAAAACTCACATTTTTTGCTTTTTTGAATGTCTATGTATTGTCAATTTCATTTAGTAACGCCGCGGCGTCTTTTTACTTCATGCTCCAATCTTTACCTTTATCTGTTCAGATATATTTAATCCGTCTATTGATTTTTGGGCGAGCATAAAGAGACCTTTGCCGTCCATCTGTTTCTCCCAAAGTTCGCCAATCATAGCCTTTTCTTTTGTATCGTCCGCCGTTATAAGATGTCCGCCTTTGTATTCAATAATCAAAATCCTTCCATCATTTAGCAGAGCGGCAAAATCGGGATAAAAGTTGTCCGTTGAAGTCGGCAATTTGAATGAGTTTTGGTGCCGAGCGATATTTCTGATCCAAAATTTAACTTCTGTCAGGCTGTCAATCGCTTTAGCGCATTGAAACTCCTCGCCGCTTTCGCCTCCGTCAATGCGCGCAACTTTGTACGCTCCAAGGTAATGCTTGTTAAACTTATATCTGCTTTGCTGAAAAATTTCGCCCTCATACATACTCTCATTGAATTCAAAAGCGGTGTTAAAATCAAGTTTAATGCGGGATTTTCTTTCAAACAAAGATTCTTGCCACGCTTTTTTGCGGGCGTCATCGCGGGCTGCGGCAATTTTTGCCATAATTTTATTTTTTAAATCATATTTAGCGATCGTAAGTTCCGAAAGTTTGATTTTGCGCATTTCAGTTAAATAATCAATAATTTTTCGCAGCCATTCCAGCATTTTTCCTTGCGAGATATCTTCTTGTTTCGCGTTTCTATCTAACCACGATACAAGATTTGCAACGGTCCAATTCTCAACCTCGGCAAAGTTAAGCGCCATTTGCGCTTCGCTTACAAATGAATGAGAAAATTTATTTTTATCGATGTCTAAAAGAAAATTCTTGCCTTGAGGCGCGATATTAAACTCATTGCTTTCAAGTTTGGGAGCGGCAAATTCCGCAATATCCCAATCAAAAGATTCAAAAATAATATCGGGGTCGGCAAAAACAAATTCTCCTTGGATTTCCAATAATAGTTTGGGAATGGAGAATTTTTCGCCCAATTTCGCAGGCGATGGCGCTTCTTTATATTTTTTGTAATAAGAAAATTTACTTTTTATCTCAAATTTTTCATTTTCGCCGACTTGTTCGCAGATTTTGTCTATATCGGCTTCAGTCGTATTCGTCGTCCATTCAATCTCTTTTGTGTTTTTATCAAACTTTATGCTTGACGGTATGCCGGCAATATCAAGTTTCGTTGTCAGTTTTACTTTGTTTGCGCCGCTATTATAAAACAATTCTCCAACGGGAAGTTGTTCAAGAGCCGACTCTGCCTCGTCATCGTCAAAACCTTTATGGACAAGTTTTTCTACTAATGCTTGGGCGGATTCTCCAAAACTTTTAGAAAGAACAAAAGCATACGCTTTATTCAATACCGAATTTTTGCGCGTCCGAGCATAAGGCATACGCATAACTCGTCCAAGCAATTGCTCTACAGAAGTGTCGCTTTTAACATTGGCGAGAGAACATAAAACATAAGCAAATGAGCAATCCCAACCTTCTTTTAACGCTTCAACTGTGATAATGTATTTTATAGGGCAAGCCCTATCAAAGATATTGATTCCGTCAAGTTCATGCTGTCCGCCGGTGACAACGGCAATCTCTGACAATGGCAAATTGGCGGTTTCAAGAAGATAATTTTTTAGAGTTTCAACGGTTACTTCTCCATTTTTATCCTGCGCTTGAAATAGGATTATCGGGCGAACATAATCTGTTTCATCTTGCGCCGCTTTTTCAAGCGCCGCCCGCCGCGCGACAGCCTCGTCTACTGCATTTTCCCAACCTCTATGCTCTACTAAAACGATGGGGAGTTTTATCATTTCTTCCTCTTTAAGTTCGCTTGCGCGGACATTATAGAGAGTGTTATTGTTCAACTGCGGAGTGGCGGTCAACTCTATAATAGCGGAAGGATTTAGCCGTCCATGCGTATCTTGCGTAAGGTCGGACACTGCATTGTGAGCCTCGTCCACTATGACAATAGGTCTATGGAAATTAAGCAAATTTGCAAATGAATATTTTACGCACTGTTCTTTTTCTTCTATTTCCATTGCAGCCATTGTTTTAATGCGGGTAAAATGCGGCTCAAGATTTTCATTGTCTTTATATACATTGTATTTATCGGTATTTGACTGTTTAAACGATTGTATAGTGGACGCTATAATGCAGGTATTGCCGTCAATATCAGCGGGACGAATTGCGAATTTTTCATCAATATCAAAGATTCTGACGCGCCCGCCGAATTGTTCGTCTAATACTTGCCTATACGGATGGCGGGGATTTTTTAACGCTTCCGCGGTTTGCCGCCGTATAGTATCACTTGGACAAAACCATAGAACAACGGGATATTCCCGCTCCAATAAAGTTTGGCTTGCTATTTTAATTGCATGAGCGGCAATGATAGTTTTTCCGCCTCCTGTTGGAATTTTAAGGCAGACGCGGGGAACAAAAGGTATAGTATTCCATACGCAATAATCAGAGCGCAATTTTCCAAGACGAAATGCGATTTCTGGATTATTTATTGTCTTTTTATAAGCCTCAACCGCGCCTACAATACGGCAATCCTCAAAGAATTTTTGCAGAATGTTTAATGTGTTTTGCTGATAGTTTTTTAATTCCATTTTTCCGCCTCCTGTTATTTCGCGCCGCCCTGTATTTGTTTAGGCGAATGATTATTCGCCCCTGCGATTTCACGACTTTATATCATAAGGCGTCTGTTTGAATTCTATGTTTTTGCGTTTTCCAATACGGGACGCTTCGCCGTAAATCACAAGTTTATCATAGTCTCTTTTATCCCCTTTAATATCATTGTAAATAACTTTAAGCGTTGCGGAAGTTAGAACATTCCCGCCGTCAATACTGCGGTCGCGCAATATGCCGTTGTATAGGAGCGCATACGCGGCTCTATTATGAATGCCTAAAAAAGTGGACTTCCCTTTTCGCGAAATGGCGTCAGACGAAGTCTGACGGGGCAGCATTGTATGCGTTTGGCTAAACCAAATATGAGCGGAGAGTTGAGCAAAAGTAATGTTGGGATTTATATTGCCCTCTCCGTCAAACACGGGCTCGCCTAATTTAAAAAAGCGAAACCCGCCGCCGCCTTTCCAATCAACAGTTTTACTGATTCCGCTTTGGTCAGAACCATCAATAACTTTTTTCAAACGATGAACACAATGCGTATAAGCATGATTTCCAAATTCAATACCAATCCAACGCCGCCCCATTTTATGCGCTACCGCCGCTGTTGTTCCAGACCCCAGAAAAGAATCTAAAATAATATCGCCTTTTTCAGAGTTCATTTTTATAATACGAGCAATGAGTTTTTCTGGTTTTTTCCCTTTTCTAAAATCTATATTTCCTTCACTATCTAATCCTGTTGTTTTTATATCAGTCCATAAATCCCCTGGATTTATAGTCAAATAATCATCTGCAAAAAGTAATTTAATACGGGGTTGGGCAGTAGTTTGTTCATATCCATTTTTTATTACATATGCCTTTTTTTGTTTTGTTTCTATAATAAACGCCGCTTTGTTTTCCTCAATACTACTTCTTTTACTATCAGCAATTTGTTTCGCTGTATCGGTAGTTGCAACTGTCCTAACGATTCTCCATGAATTTTCAATCAGCCAAGCATCTTTATTTTCCTCAACAACATTTTCGCGTTTCATAATATTTTCAACTCCTGTAAAACAAAACTTGGCGCATATTTTATCTGCTATTTTAACATCAGCAACACTTCTATCCTCATTCTCAATAATCTCTTTTAACTTTGAAATTTCATCTTGCGTCATATTTTCTATATATATTTTATATTCATTATCCCATTTTTCTTTTGCGATTTTTTCGACTTTCAGCCCTTTTACTCCATTTTTTTTGACAAGAATGATAAACTCTTTTATTTTGGGGATACTGCCAGCCTTATTCACGGAAGCCATTTTAACTCCAGTTGCTTCACTCATCTTCACACAAATTATTTTTATATTCCTTTCTTCATAAAGTTCAACCAAAAGCATATAGAGTCTTGCAAATTCATTATCATCAATTTGTATTGCCATCAAACCATCTTCCGCTAAAAATTCTCGCAAAAATTTCAATCTCGGATATATCATACTCAACCAAGTTGAGTGTTCAAGATTATCGTCATATCCAACATCATCGCCATCTGCATTTTTCCTTGCGCCTGTATTATACGGCGGGTCAATATAAATACACTTCACTTGCCCGGCATAAAACGGGAGCAAAGCCTTTAAAGCCTCCAAGTTATCGCCTTGAATAAGCATATTGCTCGCCGACTTATCGCCATAGCCCAAATTTTCAACCTCTTCCAAAAGCCTATACGGCGTCTTTTGCACAATTTTTAAATCATCATCTTTAGTCAACCACTGCAATGTGGGCATCTTTATCCTCCAAAATATAAATTTTATTGATTTTTCAATACGATTTTTTATTATTTGTTTGGGCGGGTTTAACCCCCATCTATGATATGCGCACAATATCCGCCTATTTTTATGCGTCGGTTATGCAAGATATATGGGGTATTTTATTTAAGACTCTAAAAATTTTTATATTTTTACGCATTTTTTTGCTTTTTTGAGCGTTTATATATTGCCGATTGTTCAAAAGGAGAGAATTATGGAAAAAAACAGAATTATTAAAGAAATCCACACAAAAATCTTTTTTGTCCGCAATCAAAGAGTGATAATTGACAGCGAAGCCGCTTTGCTTTATGCAATATCAATCAAGCAATTAAAAAGCGCCGTTAGGAAAAATGCTAAAAGATTTCCCAAAACATTTGCGTTTCAACTTACCAAAAAAGAATGGCGCTTCTTTAAAACTCAAATGTCCGTTAAAATAAAGTACATTAAAACCCCGCCCTATGTATTTACATTAAGCGGTATTGCAATGTTGTCCAATGTATTAGATGGCAAAAAGGCGCTTTCAATAAGCGCCAATATAGCCAAATCATTTACAGAGATATTTGCTCAATACTCAAAAACTATGCCTCTATGGATTGATGAGAACAATAAGGAATTCAAAACTATTACAAAAGGATTATGCGCGAAACTAAAACTTATAAAGAATAAAAAATGATTTATTATTCTATGGAACTTCCAGCGCTTTCAATCAAATAGACGCTCGCGGCTTTTTTAAGTTTATTCATCGTATCAATCATATTTTTAGTCCCTTTGGATTTTCCATCCCAAAAAGCAATCAAAGCATCGGCAATTTTAGCCATTTCTCTATTTCTTATAGGTCCAGCCGCTCTGCCGTATTTTTTCCAATTAGCCTTCATTTCAATTATTTCCATATTATGCTCCTTAGCATATTGATGAGCCAGCAAATCCGCCCCTTTAGCCATGCCGGAAACAATAATATCTTTTCTGCCTAAAGCATCTAATTTTTTGCTCAAAAAAGCATAATCGCTAAAATCTCTACTGCCTGCTACTATTATTTTCATTTATTGCCTCTTATCTCGTTTTAACAACCTTTGTAATTTATACATACGCCATTTTGATTGGATTTTTGCTTTTAATGTTTTGGGTTCATAATCATCGTATATTGTAGGTTCGCCGTATTTCTTTAACAATTCATAGACTTTTTTGTAATACGCATGCTTATATCTCAAATGTTTTTGCGCGGTTTCCCAACATAAGTTAGTATCTTTTGCGCCATGTTTAAGCAAAGTTTCAATTATTTCTACTGAGGCGCAAGAGTCAATAGCTATTTCAAGAGGCGTTTTATCCCAAATGTGGACTGCGCTATTAAAATTTGGGTCTGCGCCATAAGACAAGAATAATTCTATCTTTTGTAATGTTTCGTGTTTGTCGCTTTTGTATGACTTACCAAACAGATTATATAGTTTAATGTTTTCTTCAATCCTATTTTCAAATGTATCTTCCCCTCCTATTGCTAAACACATAAGAGGAGTTTGTCCGCCATAATTATTCTTGAGAACATAAAGATAATTTGGATTAAATCCGTTTTTAAGACTCTCTTCCAATTTCTCTATGGGTTGATTTACAAACTCGTATAAATCACCCTGTAAAACAGTATTCTTTTTTGAAAAATATTCAATGACTATTTGAGAATTTAATTTGCCTGTCCAATCTGGATAACGCCCTCTATTCCATTCAAGTTTACTGCCTTTAGAAAATCCATTTAATAATTCTGCATAAAACGCTGAAATTAGCGCATCCTTTTTTATAATAAAATCAAATTGCAGCGGAGGATAATATTTCTTATCAATATTTTTCAATTGTATTTTATCGGGAAAAGACCGCCAGCCTGAAGAAAATAGAACAAATCGGACATGAGTATCATCAATTGCTTTTGCATAAAGGCAGGCATCCGTCCCTTCTTGGTCGCAATACCAAGAGACTTCATTTTTTCCTAAACACAAACCTTCTATAAAATTCCACACTTCGTCAATATTGCCTACTGATTGGCAACTTCTTATAAAGAAATCGCCTTGTTTAGTTTTGATTTTAAAATCCCAATCTCCATACGAGATAAATATACGGCTGTTTAATCTAAATGTCTCTAGTTTTTCAGGCGTAGATTTTGATAATTGTTCAGTCATTTCTTCGTATAACACAATTAGACTCCTATTTTCAACACATATACGACTGAAAAACCGCTTTATAAAAGTATTTGTCCAAAAGTAAAATATCTTTTGGCGGTTTCTCGTATTTGTTGGAATTTGTTAGATAATAATCTAACTTTTTTTCTATCCAAACATCTATTTCCTTTTTCGGGTCAATAATGCCTAATTCCGCTCCTTGCTTTTTGGTTTCTATCAAATATATTAGAAAGCCGCTAATGGCATTGTCCTGCGTTTTTAAAATTTCTGACAATTTGTTGATTTCTATCGGCGGAAAAGTTCCTGTATTTTCTATCCATAAACAAGCGGCAATAGCGCGTAAGATATATAGATATTTTTTGGCTCTAACCTTATCTTTGCCAGATATATAAACTTTATAATTGTTCCTTGCCAAAGCCGCATAGGAAAAAATCAAACTTGTCTTGCTCCAAAATTTGTATGACAATTTTTTAAATTCTTGCGCTTTTGGACTATTAAACCATTCGTATAAAGACATATTGCTTTTGAGCAAAAGTTCAAGAGCCTTTTTAATATCCCAGCCGCTAAAATCAAGGTCACTCTTTTCATCTTTAACATTAAGATTATCATCTTTAGCAATTATAGAAAAATACCATTCTGGCTTGTTTATATACAAAAATCTAATATCATAATCGCTATCAGGCGAAGCAAACCCCCAATCTCTGCTGCCAGACTCAAGCGCATAAATAATCTCAATCTTATGCTGAATTTCAATCTCAAGTAAAGTTTTTAAGATTTTTTCTTTCATTTTATTTGCGCGCCATTTGTCATTTTGATTTCTATCGTTGGTGTATTCCCGTTTCCCGTTTGTTTTTGCATTTCGGGCGGGCGGGTTTCAAATCCACCCATATAAGTTTTGGGTTTTTTATATTTTTTCAATTTTTATATTGATTTTTCAATATGTTTTTAATTTCAATAAATTTTTATATTTGCATTTCGTAACGGCTGGCGGATTTGAAACCCGTCCATACGATAAATGTCCATCTATTTTTATATGTCAGTTATGCAAGAGGTCTATCATTCATCTTTGCGGTCTATTTCGCTTTTTATATTTTTGGGGAGACGCGCATGCGCGTCCCTACGATTGGATTTTGAATATCACAAAAAAACAGCAATACCACTTTTGCCGGTATTGCCGCTGTAAATGAAAACAACAATTATTTGTTGATTGTATATACCTCATGGTTTCACCCATCCAATATAGCGCAGGCTCTCCCTGCGCCTCCAACAAATAATCTATTAAACTGTTTTACCGCAAATCTATATTTCTAAGATTAATTTTCCAGCGTCCAATCTTCTATGGATTGATATTTTCCTTTTAAGTAATAAATACAAGTATCAGCATCTAAAAAATATATTATATTTGTCCCTTTGATAGATTGTATTTGCCGTCTATTTCTTTGTGCTCTATAAAAGTATCATCCTTAATAGCGACAAATAAATCAAAAAACCATCGGGGTAATTATTGTTTAAAATGACCCTTATATTATTGCCCGCCCAATTTGAAATTTAAGTATTCCTTTGTCCTGCTGCTTTTTCAATTTTCTCAAAAGTAATTTCATCTATATCTAATGCGATTTGCAGCACAGTTTTTACATTCTAATAAAATTTTCCCTTGCAACGAGCGAGATAATATCAAAAAGACTGGTAAAAAACAAACAGACGGGAACGGCAAAGGATTCTCGCAAGTTGCGTAAAGGGGAGATAACGGCAAAAGCAAACGACCACGCAAGGAGCGCAAAACGGAAAAGGCAACGGCAATAACAACAGCATTTAGTCTTGTCGTTTTCGTTATTTGTGTTTCTGAAACTTGCGAAACTTGCGAGAAAGCCGCTGCTGTTGTCTTGTTTTCGGTGTCATTTTAAATGATTTGACAGGTCAGATGTATTAAAATGCTGCGTAAAGAAAAGCATTTGGACAAATAAGGGATTTTATGATACCATTAAAAACTCTTGAAATGGACTTTTAAAAGGGTAAAGAGAATGAAAGAAAAAGAATTGATAGACCATCGTTCCGCAATGAAACGAGTGACAAAAATCACAACAATTTTGTTTGCGCTTGTTTTAAGCGCAGGAGTTCTGCGAGGGGTGAATTTAAATTATATAAATTTAAGCGGCGCAAATTTAAAAGGGCAGAATTTACGCGGCGAAAATTTAAGCAAGAAGAATTTGAGTAATGCGGATTTACGCAATACAGATTTACGAGGCGCAAATTTGGAAGAAGCAAATTTATACCATGCAGATTTAAGTGGGGCAGACTTACGAGGCGCAGATTTTACAAATGCGGATTTACGAGGCGCGGATTTGAGCAATACAAAGTTAAGCGATGCAAATTTCAGCAATGCAGACTTGCGAGGCGCAAATTTGCGCAAGGCTAGATTAAATAAAGCATATTTAACAGGCGCAAATTTATTCGGCGCTCGTTTAGAAGGGGCAACTTTAAACGGCGCAATAATGACAAATGTAAAAAAGTAGGATGATACAGTCAGCCTGCATATAGCAAAGTCGTAAAAGAGCGAAGACGCGTATTTATCAGCCGTAAGTCTAATCTCAATTAATGATACGCTGATTAATTCGTCAAATGCCCTTAATCCACTGCTTGCGGGCTTTGTTTTATCGACCGCAATCTCTGGTCTTTTGTCTCAAAAATGTTTTGCGGGTCAAGACCGAAAGTGATAGATTAAGGACATCCGATGAATTAATCAGTATTTCCTAAAAGATGGAAAGCGGAATTTGTCATCTGCAAGTTTGAACTCCTTTGAGCAATAATAGTCATATAAATTATATAGAAAGAGGCAGTTTAATGAGAGTTTGTAAAAAAGTTCTGTTTATCATTTGTATTTCTTTTGGGATTTTGTTTTTCGGCGGAGTCAAAAATATCTTTTCGGCTGATTTTGACGATTTTGTAAATGAGATTGCAATTAATGATTTTGATATATCAATTGCAAATTATAATAATCATTTGATTTGGACTCGTTCTCTTACGGACTCTGATTTTGCAAGCAGCGGGACTATAAGAGGCGCAAGCGGAGATGATATAAGCGTATTAAGCGGCGGCGCGGCATATCAAGGGTTTCATTTGTTTGATTTGTCTTTTGTCCCTAAAGAAATCCATTTTGTAGGCAATATAGAGTTTTCTAAATTTAATAATGCTATTTATAGTCTGTTTTCCGAAACTTCATTTGATGCGGATAAAATCAATTTTTCAAGCAATACAAATACCGCCGTCTCGCTTAGACGCTCAACAATTTCTTTTAACACAGGATCGGTTAATTTCATAAATAATGCAGGCTCTGCAATCAATATTCAATCTTCCTCGGCATCGTTTAATAATCAAATAACAAATTTCACAAATAATATCGCAGACCGCGGCGGCGCGATTTTTGCATTAAGCTCTACAATGTCTTTTTATAATTCAACGGTAAATTTTATAGGCAATCAGGCAAACGGAAACGATGGCGGCGGCGCTCTCTATATTTCCAATTCAATAATTGATTTTCAGACTTCGCAAGAATTAAATTTCGTTAATAATACCGCTTTGGGCGCCGTCGGCGGCGGGGCGATATATTTTTCCAATTCTCGGTACAGCAAACTCGCCCTTTTAAATCCTTCATTTATCAATAATTATGCCGTTGGACGCGGCGGCGCTATACTTATTCAAGGCGACGGCAGCCAAATTACAATTGCGCAAATAATAGCCCAAGACCGCAATGTTGTTTTTAGCGGTAATAAAGCAAACGGCAAGCCTAATGATATTCATTTTATTGGGAATGCCGAAATAGATTTTAATGCAGCCGCAGGACGCAAAATTGAGTTAAACGGCGGCATTACGGCAATGAGCGGTAATAACACAATAGAGAAATTAGGAGACGGCGCTTTATATTTTAATGCAGGCTCTTCAATATCTTTTAACGGAGATTTTAATGTCAGGGCAGGCAGCGTTATTTTCGCTACAAATGCCTATATCAATACGATAAATATAAGCGCTGATGCTTCGCTTGGAGCGAGCATAGATTTTGTCGGGAACCTAAGTTCTATTCTTTATTTGAGTAATATAATCGTAGGCGCCAATGTTAATTTGTCTGTAAAAACAATAAAGCATGCCTCGGTTGCGGGTACTTCCGCCGCTTTTATATATACCCGTAGTTCTTCTCTACCTTCTAATTTTGCTTCTGTGATTGATGTTGACGGCTATACTTATACATTCAGTTGGAATTTAGAAAGCGACGGCTTTTATAAAGGATATTTGACTTACGGGGTTTTATTTAATTGGAATGATTTTATAGATAGATATCAACAGACGACGATAAATAATAAACTTTTGACGCTTGGAGAAGATATAAAAGCAACTGCTTCTTATAACAATGCTTTTGGAACGCCGATTGATAATGATTTTACCATTGAAGGACAGGGTTATACGATAGACGCGGATAATTTTGACGATTTGGGTATTATTGTCAACAATTCATCGCTGACATTTAAAGATATAAATTTTAGAAATTTTAAGGCAAATTCCGACGGCGCTGTAATGAATATAGCGGGAAACAGTTCAATCGTCATAAAAGCGCAAAACCACAATATTGCATTTCTAAACAATACGGCAAATGGAGAAAACAATGACATATATATTACGGACGCAGATATCGCCATGCTTGAATTCGGCGCGTCAAACGGACGAAAAATTGAAATTGGCGGCGGAATAAAAGGGGGGGCGCAATCTTTTATCAAAAAAACTGGAAGCGGCGATTTAATTTTTCTTCCAAGCGCTATTATAGATTTCGGCGGCGAGTTCAATATTGAAAGCGGAAATGTTATTACAAAGTCTAATATAGATGGACGGACAATAAAAATTTCTACTTTGATAGTGTCTAATTTAGCGGGTTATTCCATGCAAAATTCTGTTAAAGATAATACGCAAATTGAAAACAGCGCCAATATCGGCGGAACTTTATATATAGATGCTTCCGATTCATGGGCGGATACAATAACCGCAGACAATATAATTTTAAACAGAACAAGCAAATTGTTTGTTCACAATGTTGGACTGACAGAACAAAAATCCATTGTGATAATGATTGCCAATATAGGCAGAGACAGAGGCGATTTTCTCGGCGGCATTTCTGACGACAATAATGGCAAATATAGTTTTCATTGGAGTTTAGAAAACGGCGATTATAAAGGCTATTTAACTTTTGAAGGATATATTCCCTCTCCAGTCCCCGGCGAAACTGTTGCGCAAAAAACAATACTGGCAAACAGTTTATCTTTGTCTGCAAGAACTATAAATGTAGATGAAATTTACAATAGATTAAATATCAGGATTGACGAGACTAATTCCTTTTGGTTTTCTTTGTCGGGCGGAGCAAACACTTTTGACAAATTTGATTCAATCCTATTTGGATTGACGGCGGGAGCAGACTTTTATAATAGTCAAGATTATGTAGGAGGAATTTTTGTCCGACACAATACAAACAGCGTCGAAGAAGAAGGCAATAAAGGCGAAATAAAAGATACTGAAATAGGCTTATACGGCGGCTCTTTAGGTTTATTTGGCGAAAAAGTCAATTTCAAAGTCAATATCTCAATGGGTTTCCAAAATTATGACATGCAAATGAAAGACAAATTAGAATTTAGCGGTCAAACTATCAAAGGCGGGTTTGAATTTGAACGGCTTTCAATTCTAAATCCTTTTATAGGCTTTCAAGCAGGTTATGTCTCTAATGAAGATGCGCAAAATGCGGAAATGGTTTTATATAAAGATTCCTTTATCAGAGCGGAAACAAGGTTAGGATTAGGCTTAAAAAGTTCAAGCAAAGGCAAAAAATTTCATTGGCGCGCTAGACTATATGCAATAGTCCCCATAACAGGCGCTTACGCACAATACAAAATCAAAGACGCGGACGGCGAAAGCGAAATAAAATCAAATAAAGAATCCTCCATACAACCCGCCTTCTCATTCGGCGGCGAATACGAAATAAATCACTTCATATCAATTACCGCTCAAATCCGCGCCGACTACAATAAAGGCTTTGGCTACTTATACAATATCGGAACAGCCCTAAAATTTTAAACAACGAAACGACAATACAGTATGTAAAAATCCCTATTCTTATAGAATGTTCGCCGCACAATCTTCATACAAGGCAGGGAGAGGTCGAAAAGACGAAGTCTTGACAGACAAGGCGCAGAGCGGAAGCGTCGTTCGTCTCGCCTGTCAAATCATTTAAAAATAACATCAAAAACAAGGCAACAGTAACGGCTTTCTCGCAAGTTTCGCAAGTTTTAGAAACGCAAAATGACAAGACTAATGCTGTTGCCGTTGCCTTTTCCGTTTTGCGCTCATTGTATGGGCGCTCATATCTCGCACCCGTCGCAGACATACATTTTTTATTCATTGCGCGGCGACTGCAACTTGCGAGAAGCCGTTGCCATCTTTTCTTTTTCCTCTCTTCTCTTTTCTCTCTGCCTTTCTCCATCTGACATTGACAAATATGATACTTTTTGATACTATCCCCGTAATATGAATGTATTTATAAAAATCAAGCGTGTGCTAAAAAGGAAAGTAACAGTTATGTTTATTCACCATGGAGAGTTGAGACCCATGCGTTTAAGCGTTCCTTTACTTCTGTTGTGTGTTGTAGTGTTATCATGGACATCTGTAACATTGTGGGCGGGCTATCTTGCCAGCCGTCATATTGATTACCTGAAAGCGAAAGCAGATAATAATATTATGCAATTTAGGATGTTATTTTTTGCTAGTCAATTAGAAAAAACAAAAAATATGTTCGAAAAAGTTCAAGTAAACGACGATAAAATTCGTTCCCTCCTTTCTTTACGCACAAAAAGGTCTATAATAGAAGACAATCTCACCGACCAGTTCCTTGGAGAAGGCGGACCTACCGAAGCGCAAGCAAATGCATTTTTAGCAGTTTTATCCGGCAGAATTAACAATGTCAATTATATCGCTCTTGTAAGACAAGCAGATATGCTTGATGAACAATATAAGTATATCCAAAGAAGCTATTCTGAGATTATTTTGCATATAAAGCAAGAGAGGTCGTTATTTGTAGCTACGCCTCGCGGTTGGCCTGCTGAAGGAATTATAACATCTCATTTTGGGTTTAGGCAAAATCCATTTTTTAATACGAGAGATTTTCATTCCGGCGTTGATATTGCAAATGCTTTAGGTACCGATATCGTAGCTACTGCAAATGGAAAGATTGTGTTTTCTGGCTGGCAGTCAGGGTATGGTAATATAGTGGTAGTAGATCATGGGTATAACTATAGAACATCTTATGCGCATCTTTCAAGAAGGTTGGTACTCGTAGGGGACTATGTATCAAGAGGTCAAATCATCGCTAAGATGGGAAATACTGGTTCCGCTACTGGTCCTCATGTCCATTATGAAGTCCATTTCCAAAATAAATCAATAAATCCGATTTCGTTCTTATCGGATTATTCTTTCGGAGGTAAAAATGTCGAAAAAGAGTTCTAAAAACTTGCTTGATGCCGTTGAAACGGTAATCGGCAGCAGCGCAACATTTGAGGGAGAGATTAAGACGGAGAAGGTTTTGCGTATTGACGGTAAATTTATAGGAAATATTGATGCAGCCGGCGTAATGATAGGAGCGGAAGGGCAAGTTGTCGGTAATATCAATACCGTAGTTATTATGGTAGGAGGATATGTAAAGGGCAATATTATTGCAAAGGAATCAATAGAAATGCTCCCTAAATCAAGAGTTGAAGGAGATATTACTACAGATTTGTTGACTATTGTTGAAGGCGCCTATTTTGAAGGCAAGTCGTCTAAAGTAAAAACAGACGAAGAATATATAAATAATATAAGCGAGGAATAATAAGGTGGATTTTTTAAGACGACACATGAGAGTAATTTTTATAATTACAATAGTTGGTTTCTTCGCCGGAATTTTTGTTGGGTTTGGGTCTTATCTATTTGGAAATGTAGCGAGTTTAGATACTGTTATATCTATTAATAAGTCTAAAGTTCCGCTTGCTCTATACAATACGCTATACACAAATACATTATCCCAAATTCAAAATGCATCGACCGGGACAATTACACAAGAACAGATTTCTCAGATTAAAGCAAGGACAGTTGAGTCTCTTGTTCAAGATGAAATCTTTTATCAGCAATCAAAGGATTATAAAATCATAGTATCTGATATTGAATTGCGTAGCAATATAGAAAATTCTCCTATGTTTAGCGAAAATGGAGTTTTTAGCGGAAGAATTTATTTTAACTTTTTGAGAAATATTAATATGACTCCGAAAGATTATGAGGGACTCATCCGGAAACAAATCGCTATACAAAAAATGAAGAATATTTTGATTGCTTCTGTGAAAATCACAAATTCGGAGTTTGGCTTGATGAGGCAACTCAATCCCAATTTAGATGCAAATGACTATGCTCAATATAAAGTAAATAGAGTTTTAAATGAGTGGTATGTAAATATATTGAGAAACTCAAAAGTTAATGTTAATGAAGAGTTGATACGATAGTTAGAAGCGGATGTTGAAGCGTTTTAGTTCTTTCTTAAGTTTTTTGATAGGTAATCCGACGACTGTGTAATAGTCTCCATATACTCTATCAACAAAACTGTCATTAGTATCTTGGACGGCGTATCCGCCGGCTTTATCCATATTTTCACCGAAAAACTTTCCGAGTTCTTGCTCGGAAAGTTTTTTCATTTTTACATTAGCGCAATCATAAAAACATATTTGCTTATTTGAAACATTATCTTTAACAAACACTCCTGTATAGACTTTATGCAAACTGCCGTTTAACTTTCTTATTATCTCTTGAGATTCTTTCATATTTTGGGGTTTTCCAATAATTTTCTTATTTAAAACAACAATAGTATCGGCGGATAATACTATTGAATTAGGATATGATTGCGACACGCTAATTCCCTTTCTGTATGCCAAGTCCCTGACAATATAAGATGGTTTCACAAAATGTGTGTCTTCTTTTATTCGGCTTGGAATAATTTTAAAAGTAATGCCCATTTCTTTAAGAAGAGATATTCTTCTTGGGGAGGCTGAAGCCAAAATGATTTGTTTTTTCATGTAGTATATTCTTTTATCCAATCAAGATAGTCTTTACTGCCATTAGCAATGTTTATTGAAATTATTTCAGGAACTTCATAAGGATGAATTTCTTTAATATATTTCTCCAACTTCTTGAAATTATAATGAGTAGTTTTCATCATAAGCAACAATTCTTTTGTATTACAGATTTTACTTTTCCACCAATAAAATGAATCAACCTTACTTATGATATTTATGCAAGAAACTAATTTTTTAGGCAGGATATTTTTGATAATTGCATTTCCAGTTTTTTTGTTTGGGACTGTGATACAAACGATAAGATATTTTTCTTTCTTTCTCATTTTAATAGATAAAGCAAAATTGATTTTTGAATATGCAGTCTATTCTCCGCTTGAGTAAATATGGAATGCTCATATTGACTCATAATAGCATCGGTAATTTCTTCTCCTCTTTTTGCTGGTAAACAATGTAAAACAATGGCTCTCGGAGAAGCATTTTGCAATAATTTAGAATTCACTTGATATGGAGTCAATGCTTTTTTCCTCGCTTCCGCTTCCTTCTCAAATCCCATGGATACCCAAACATCCGTATATATTACATCTGCGCTCTTGGCATCCAATATATTCTCAGTCACTTTTATTTTTGCGCCTGTATTTTTATATTTTAGAGACTTATCTAATATATCCGCTTGGGGAAAATAATCTTTTGGAGAAACAATCGTAAAATCAAGCCCCAAAACAGCCGCAATGGCAATCAAGGAATTAACTATATTATTGCTGCCGTCGCCGCAAAAAACCAATTTAACTTTTTTAAGATTTTTCACATTCTTAATACGCAACAATTCCATAACAGTCATTATATCGCCGAGTATTTGACAGGGATGTTCGCTATCCGTAAGCCCATTTATAACCGGTATAGAAGAATATTGAGCCAATTCGCAAACATCTTTATGATTAAAAGCCCTTATCATAACCCCATCTAAATAGGAAGAAAGCGTCAAAGCGGTATCGTGTATAGTTTCTCCTCTTGCCCTTTGCATATTTTGAGAGTTCAAGATAATAGGATTACCGCCCAATTGAAGCATAGCGGAAGCGAAAGACACCATAGTTCTTGTAGAATTCTTCTCAAAAATCATCCCCAGAATTTTCCCTTTTAAAGTTGAGTTCAATTTCTTACTTTTTTTAAGTTTAAAAGATTGTTTTAGCAAAAATTCTATCTCTTTTGCAGATAAATCATAAATGGATAAAAGGTCTTTTTTCTTCATATATTCTCCCTATATGGACAGCCGATGAGAGGATTTGAACCTCCGACCCGCTACTTACGAAGCAGCTGCTCTACCAGCTGAGCTACATCGGCATAAATCCATTTTCTCAAAAACGAAGGTTAATGTAAATAGTCGCATAAATAATGGCAAAGGCTTCTCGCAAGTTGCGCGAAGAAAATTTAACGGCAACAACCACACAAGGAGTGCAAAACATCAAAGACAATGACAATTTCATGTGAATGACGAGGTTTTTTGCTATAATTCCTCGCTTTATTTAGAAAGGAACGCTTCGCGTCCCTCACCCGTCGCTTCACGACACTCTCTCCCTTTATACTTTATCCTCTCTCCTACGGGAGAGGGACTTTGAAAGGTATGCTTGAAAAGAGGGAGAGGGACGCAAAAGCGTGCGGTAAACAAGGAGATATAAATGGACAAATTACTTGAAGATTTGTTGTTGTCGGATGGGATTTCTGGATATGAGGAAAATGTTGCTAAAATTATTGCCGACGCGCTTGAAAAAACTGGGACAAAAGTAACAATTGACGCTTTTGGCAATGTGATTGGCAAGAAGGCTGCCGCAGGAGAATCTAAAAAGAAAATTATGATTGCCGCCCACATGGACGAAATTGGGATGGCGGTAAAATATGTAAATGATAAGGGGTATATTTACTTTATCAAAATCGGCGGGATAAACGACTCTATTTTACAGGGTAAAATCGTGCAAATCATCAATAAAAACGGGGAGAAAATTACAGGCATTATAGGCGCAAAGCCGCCTCATCTTATGAGCGAGGATGAAAGGAAAGTTCCCGTAAAATATACCAATATGTTTATAGATATCGGGCTTTCTTCAAAAAAAGAGGTTTTGGACAAAATTGATATCGGCGACCAAATTATTTTTGAGCCTAATGCGGGTATTTTAAATGGAGATTTTTATTATGGAAAAGCGGCTGACAATCGTATAAGTTGTTACGCTATGATTAAAATCATGGAAAAACTGCCCAAGAACTTAGATGTAGATGTATATGCCGTCGCTACTGCCCAAGAAGAAGTGGGATTAAAGGGCGGCAAGACTTCTTCTTTTAGAATAAATCCTGATTTTGCTTTGATAATAGATACCACTGTTGCGGGAGATATGCCCGGAATTGACGAAAAGACTTCATCTTTAAAACTGGGTAAAGGCGCGGCAATCACTATGATAGAGGCTTCCGGCAGAGGCTCTATGGTGCCGCAAAAGATTAGAAAATTCCTTATTAAAACCGCCCAAGAGAATAAAATTGCTCATCAAATAGACATAATAGATGCCGGGATGACCGATGGCGCGATTATTTACACAAATAGAGAAGGTATTTTAATTGGAATTTTAAGCATACCTACAAGATATATTCATGCTCCGACTTCTGTTTTCAACATAAAAGATGTGAAAAGCGTCATAGATTTAGCCGTTAAAACCATAGAAAAAGCAGGCGGCGGATTTTAAATGCTTTCATTTTGTATTTTATCAAGCGGCTCAAGCGGTAATGCCGCTATTATTCAAACTGATTTAGCCTCTATCCTTATAGATTGCGGGATAGGGGCTAAATCTATTATTAGCCAGCTTAATGATTTGGAAATCAATCCCAAAGATTTGACGGCTGTGGTCTTAAGCCATGCCCACTCAGACCATTTAAACCCTTCCGCTTTAAACTTTTTAATCAAAAACGATATACCTATATACGCGAACAGCGCAGTTTTAGACGACCTTTATTACAAATTTGGCGGTAAAATGGACGATTGCCAAACGCGGGCTTTTGGCGAATCTTTTAAAATCAAAGATATTGATATTGAATCTTTTAGAACTTATCACAAAGATAATTATATTTCAGGCTCTTTCGGCTTTACATTTTCCGCCGTATCAGGCGGACAGACATATAAAATCGGGTTTATTACGGACACGGGCAAAATCTGTCCCAAAATTGCGGACAAATTAAAAGACAGCCACATTTTGACTATAGAAGCAAATTATGATTATGAATTGCTTGAAACAAGTTTTAGGCGGCAGGGCAACAAAGATTGGATAGCAGGCGATTATGGACATCTGTCCAATGAAGATTGCGCAAAATCTATACTTGAAATAAAGAAATTATCAAAAGTTCAAAACTCTCTAAAACACATATTTTTAGCTCATTTAAGCGCCCAGCACAATACGCAAATAAGGGCGCTACAAACCGTCAGCCAAATACTAAAAGATTGCGCCTTTGCGGAAGGAACAAATATTCTTGCCGCGGATAGACATAAAAAAACTGAAAAGATAAGGATTGATTAGTTATTATTCTGGCTGACATGCATGTTGCGCGCTCTATGGCGAGCGAAGTTTATCCTGCGCATAGTTGTAGGGCGTAGGATAAACTCTTTTTTCGCCACTAACAACAAATGCTTGAATAACTGTATAAAATGGATTCTGCATCTTTGTGCGGAATGGCAGTCGGGGTAGCGTGCAATGAGGCGGCTAGCAGACAGTAGACAAAAAAGCCTCTCCTTTTTAAAGGGAGAGGCTTCTTTGTTATTGGGGGAGATTGCGGGTCAAGCCCGCAGGCGACAACATAGGGCGCAGATCAAACCCGCAAAACCTGTAATTGACGACGCAATAATCCGCAATAATACTGAAACTATTTGCACATATTAAAGATGTCTGTCATTAGCGCTTCGTTTAAAGGTTTGGGATTGCAGGTTATGTGTCCTGTGGTGCGCTTTATGCAGTCTATCATCACCGCATTGTCCGCCTCTTTACCTGTTGCCGCTATGTATGGAGCAAGTTTTGAGGGGGCGTTGATTTCTTTTTGTATGTCTTGAACGCGCTTAATAGCATTCTTTGTGTTTTCTTCATCACTGGCGCCGATTTTGCCTACGCCTAATGCAAAAGCGATTTTTGCATATTTTTTAGCCGCATAAGGCATATTCAATTCCATTGACGCAGGTAAGAAAATTGAGCAAGCGTCTCCGTGAGGGACATGATATAGGGCGCCTATGGGTTGAGCCATAATGTGCGCTATGCCTATGCCTGCCGTAATCGCTTGTCCGCCAAGATAACTTGCAAGCAGCATACTGCCTCTTGCGTCTATATTGGAAGGCTCGCGGAATGCTTTGGGTAAATTCTCATTGATTATCTCTATAGCCTTTAAACCAAACATTTCAGAAAATGTGTTTGCATTTAGAGAAACATAAGATTCTATAGCGTGGCTTAAAGCGTCCATACCTGTAGCCGCTGTGGTTTTAGGAGGAAGTCCGAGCGTCAAAACAGGATCTAAAATAACAATATCGGCTATCATACTTGTATGATATAAACTCTTTTTTAGACCATTATTATTGTTTGTGACTACCGCTGTTTTTGTAGCCTCCGCTCCTGTGCCTGCCGTTGTGGGTATGGCGACAAAAAGGGTCGGCGCTTTTGCCGCTTGCTTTCCTTCCATTTGATATTGCTCTACATTGCCGCCGTTTGCCGCAAGCATATTGATTGATTTCGCCGTATCTATCACGCTGCCGCCGCCAAGGGCTACTGTGCAATCGCATTTCTCTTTTAAGAAAATGTCGCGTCCGTTGTTTATGATATTTAAGTCTGGCTCAGTTGCGATTTCATATTTATAAGCGCCTATGCCTTTTTCGGACAAAGATTGGACGGCATCGTCATAATCTTTTCCGATTCCCTTATACGCCGCAAAAAACACTTTCTTAACGCCGTGCCAAGAAATAAGACCCGCCAATTCTTTTATCTTGCCTTCTCCAAACAAAACCTGTCTATTACATACAAAATCAAATGCTTTTGCCATGTGAAACCTCCGTGTTTATTTTTTATCTATTTTGCCGCTATTTTTTCGGCGTATAATTAAAATTTATGAAAACATCCATCAAGTCCGCGCCGATTAAGTCGCGATATTCTTGATAAAGAGGTTTAACCGCTTCTATAAAAAGACTTTTATCGGGAATTTCATTTATTTTCATTCCCAACCTTTCAAGCTCTTCAAGAGCGGCAGCCTCGCTTTCAAGGTCTAATTTGCTTTCATATCTTCCCGCCGCATCGCCTGCTTCAAGAAGAATTTTTTGCAAATTAAGAGGTAAAGAATTGAAGAATTTTGCGCTTATGCCGATAATATTTGGAGAAATCAAATGCTCTGTGAGCGAAACAAATTTTGTAACTTCATACTCTTTTTGCGCAAGGATTAAAGGAGGCGAATTTTCCGCCGCATCAACGACTTTTGTTTGAAGAGCCTCATATCTTTCATCTGCCGATAGGGGAATGGGCGTTGCGCCCAAAAGCGTAAATGCTCTTTCAATCACAGAGCTTCTCATAATCCTTACTTTCATCCCTTTGAAATCTTTTATAGTAACAATAGGATTTTTGGAGCTATACATATCTCTTGGACTTCTAATCATCCAGCCTATTATTTTGATGCCTGTTTTCTTTTCAAGAGATTCTGAAAATTTTTTGCCTTCTCCCGAATCAAGAATAGCTCTTACTCTATCAACGCTTCCCGCTATATAAGGAATGTCAAATACCATAAACCTTGAATCAAAAGCTGAAAGAACGGCTGTATTTACTTCCGCCGCTTGAATATCGCCCATTATCATTTCTACCATAAAGTCGCGATGCGCGCCAACTTGCCCGGAATGATAAATGTCAACTTTGATTCTGCCTAAACTTTTTTTCTCCGCCAAGTCTTTAAAATAGAATAACGCTTTTACACAATTGTCTTCAGGATTTGAGGGCGAAGCTACTTTGATATTGTATGTCCGCGCCTGAGTCTGCGCATCTGCCGCAGAAAAAACAAAAGACAAAACAAAAACAAACGCTATTGCTAATGAAACTACCGATTTAACATTGTTTTTCATATCTAATCATCCTCCCCTCGATTGTCTCGGGCAATACGGAATTATTAAATTTATACCGACAACTTATTTTAGTTTCTCAATTTCTGCCGATATTTTTGATATTAAGTCTTTGTATTGGTCTTCTGTCAGGAATTCTTTTTCGCTGTCGTCAAAGAATTTGCCCCATTGAAAGCCGCCTTCGTATTTGGGGACTACATGTATATGGGTGTGGGGAACAGTGTCGCCGAAAGTCGCATAATTGATTTTGTTGGGCTTAAACACATTGTTTAGAGCCTTGGCTACTAAAGCGGTATCTGCAAAAAATCCTTTATTTTCTTCGGGCGTTAAATCAAACCACTCTTTTTTATGTCCTTTAAAAGTTACGATGCTTCTTCCTTTGTGTTTTTGGTTTCTGTTGAGATATACGATAGAATTGGACAATTCGATGATTTTAATCATCAGGCTGTTTAATTTTTCGCCTTTTTCGCAATAAAAACAATTTTCCATTTGATTCTCCTTGTTCCCCGCATAGCCTGCGGCAATACAGGGTTATTAGCGACATTAAACCCTTTCAGGGTTTAGGTGTAGCGATTGATTTTATCTTCCCCGCATAGCCTGCGGCAATACGGGGTTATTAATGACATTAAACCCTTTCAGGGTTTAGATGTAGCGATTGATTTTATCTTTTCCCCCCTCACGCTTTTGCGTCCCTCTCCCGTAAGAGTGGAAAAGAGGAAAGGGGACACTATGAAGCATACGGGGTTATTAACAGCATTAAACCCTTTCAGGGTTTATACAAATAATTGACTTTGACACCCCCGCATAGCCTGCGGCAATACGGGGTTATTAAAAACATTAAATCCCTTCGGGATTTACTCATTCGTCCAGCGAGCGTAGCAATCATGCACCGTACAACTTTCGCTCGTTTGTCGTTTTTTCCCTTTATGTATGAGACGCGCTCCGCGAAGCATTTTGAGCGTATTTTGGCAGAATTTGTCTGCGCGCGTATAGCAGCGCTATCCACGCAGACAAATTGTGTCAAAAGACGCCAAAAGGCAATGCGATTTTCCAGGCGCGCTTAACTTAGAGACAGTCGTGTGTAATCGCGGCTGCCGCACATTTATGGCATCATCAAATTAGGTAAGAACATCACTAGTTGCGGGACATAGGTGATCAGTAAAAGAACCATTATCATTGCTACGAAGAACGGGATGAATGATTTCACCACGCTTGTTATAGAGCATTTAGCTATGCCGCAACATATAAACAAACATACGCCGACGGGCGGCGTAAATAAGCCTACGGCAAGATTTACTGTCATAATCACTCCGAAATGCACTGGATCAACGCCAAGCGCTACCGCTATCGGCAGCAAAATCGGCGTAAAAATGATTACGGCAGGGCTTAAGTCAAGCCAAGTGCCTACAAACAATAACCAAAAATTGATTATCAATAAAAGTAAAAATGTATTTGTGGTAATACCTGTGAGGAAACCGCCTATAGCCGCAGGCACATTTTGCTGAGCAAAAAGCCAAGCAAGAGCGGACGCTGTGGCTATCATCAAAGTGACCTGTCCTGTGGTAATGGCAATTTCTCCTACAAGTTTAGGAATTTCTTTAATTTTGAGTTCTCTATAATAGAAAGCCCCAAGCAAAAATGAATACATTGCCGCTATGCCCGCCGCTTCTGTGGGGGTAAAAAACCCAGAAATAATACCGCCCAAGATGATGATAATAGTAAGCAAAGCAGGTATGCCTTTGAGAATAATTTTTACGCCTTCGCTTAGAGGGACCTTTTTATCGCGCGGATATCCTTTTTTCTTTGTGATGACGGCAGACACTGCCATCAAAGCAAGCCCCACAAGAATTCCAGGGATAATACCGCCCAAAAAGAGTTTTCCTATAGAAGCGTTTGCCGCAACTCCATAAACAACCATAGGAATGCTTGGAGGTATCATAACGCCTATTGTAGAAGAAGTGGCTGTGACGGCGACAGCAAAGTCTTTGTCATAACCTTTTTCTTCCATAGCGGGTATTAAAATTGCGCCGATAGACGCCGAGTCCGATGCGGCAGAACCCGTAATGCCTGCAAAAAGCATACTTGCAACTATATTGATATAGGCAAGACCGCCTTTCATAAATCCTACCAACACTCTTGACATATTTATTAAGTCTCTTGTGATACCGCCCACAGCCATAAATCGTCCAGTCAAAATAAATAAAGGCACCGCTATAAGAGTAAAAGTATCAAGACCTGTGAACATTCTTTGAACCACAACCATAAGAGGCACATCTGCAATCAATACTCCGACCAAAGCCGCAAGACCTGTGCATAAGGCTATAGGAACATTGAAAACCATCAAACCTATCATTACTAAAAAAACAAAGCCCGCTACCGTCATAGTTGAACCTCCTTTTTCAAATCAACCTCTTCCAATTTGGGAGCGTCTACTGTTTCGCCTTTAAGCAAAACGCCCAACTCATAAGCTCCGCAAATCACATATAATGCGCCTGCGAGAGGCAAAACTGCATATATAATGACCATAGGAAGTCTCAAAATTGGAGAAACCTGAGTTCCAACAATGTCTAACAAATTATAACCCAAAATCAATAGAGCAAATCCAAATAAAATAACCATGCCTTGAATTGCCATAGAATTGATTCTTCTCACTTTAGGACTAAACTTAGACACAAAATAATCTATGCCCAAATGCAATTTATATCTCAAAGTCATCACACTACCCAAGAAACAAAGCCAAAGAAAAGCAAATCTGGCGACTTCATCAGTCCAAGGGAAAGGATAAGTAAAAAATGTCCTTGTAAAAACCTGACATATAATAGCAAAAAGCATCGTAAGACCAACGATTTTGACAATGCTATTGACTATTACATCGTATAAAATATGAATAAAGTTCTTCATCTTACCTCCGATTGAGATTTACAAAAATCCCTGCTGTCATTACGGGATTGACCTGCAATGACAAGCAGGGGTTCGTATTAACTATTTCTTAGGGGGTGTGTATTTGAAATTTACGAAAGTGTCGATGATATCTCCGCCGATTTGATTGCGGTATTCTTGATAAAGAGGTTTTACCGCATTAACAAAAGAACTTTTATCAGGCACTGTGTTTACTTTCATACCCAATCTTGCAAGCTCTTTGAAAGCGGCGGCATCGCCGTCTAAGTCCAATTTGCTTTCATATCTTCCCGCCGCATCGCCCGCTTCAAGAACGATTTTTTGCAAATCAGCAGGTAAAGAATTGAAGAATTTCGCGCTCATACCGATGATGTTTGGAGAAATCAAATGCTCTGTTTGAGATACGAATTTTGTCACTTCGTATTCTTTCTGAGTGATAATCAAAGGTGTTGAATTTTCTGCGGCGTCAACAACTTTTGTTTGAAGAGCCATATACCTTTCATTAGCGGATAGAGGAACAGGCACTGCGCCCAAAAGCGTGAATGCTCTTGAAATCACAGGGCTTTCCATAATTCTCACTTTCATTCCTTTGAAATCTTTTACGGTAACAATAGGATTTTTGGAGTTATACATATTTCTTGGACTTCTAACCATCCAACCGATGATTTTTACGCCTGTTTTCTTTTCAAGAGATTCTGCAAATTTTGCGCCTTCTCCTGAATCCAAAATCGCGCGGACTCTGTCAACGCTTCCAGCTATATAAGGAAGGTCAAATACCATAAACTTTGAGTCAAAGCCTGAAAGCACGGCTGTATTTACTTCCGCCGCTTGAAGGCTGCCCATTTTCATTCCTTCCATATAGTCGCGATGTCCGCCAAGTTGTCCTGTGTGCTTTACATCAACTGAGATTCTGCCTGCGCTTTGCTTTTCTACCAAATCCTTAAAATAGAAAAATGCTTTTACGCAATTGTCTTCAGGATTTGAAGGCGTTGCCATTGTGATTTTGTAAGTCTTAGGCGCCGCAATCGCTCCTGAAACGGCAAAAGACAAAACAAAAGCAAACGCTGCTGCTGCTGCTACTGCTGACTTTAATGCTTTTTTCATGTTGCTCTCCTTTTTTTGTTTTTTTGGCAGACTTCGTCTGCCCCTGCGAATCCCGAGATTTTCGGGTTTTATTTTTTATAATTTCTGTTTTTCGTTTTTATCATTCGTCGTTTATTCTTTATATTCCCGTTGGTGTTCACTGTTCGTCCAGCGGGCGGGTTTGAAAACCCGCTCCCCACAAGGTTCGGGGATTTTGGATTTTTGATTTCAATTTTTATATTGATTTTTCAATGCGTTTTCAATTTCAATAAATTTCTATATTTGTTTTTGCAATTACATTTATTTTTTTATCAGTCGCTTGGGGTATTAACGACATTAAACCCTTTTAGAGTTTAGATGCAGCGATTGACTTTAGCATTATGGGCAGACACATGGGTCTGCCCCTACGATGTGTCCTCGCACGCTTTTGCATCACTCCCTCTCCTGTAGGAGAGGGGAAAAGAAGCAATCTGCGGCAATACGGGATTATTAACAACATTAAATCCTTATTGCCGTTTGTTCGTTTTTGTCATTCGTCTTTGTTCTTTACCATTCCCGTTTAGGTTCACCATTCGTCCAGCGGGCGGGTTTGGGCTTTTTGTTTTTTTGAGTTTTGTTGTTTGTTTTTGTCGTTTTTCTTTTATTGTGAGACGCGCTCCGCGAAGCATTTTGAGCGTCCTTTGGCAGAATTTGTCTGCACGCGTATAGCAACGCTATCCACGCAGACAAATTGTGTCAAAAGACGCCAAAAAGCAAAGCGACCATCCCATCGCACTTAACTTATAGTCAGCCGTGTGTATCGCGGCTTCGCCGCACCTATTAACGCGTCGTTCGCCTCTATCTATTTACCCTGCCGCTGGCATTGCCTTTCATTAGCGGGAGAATTTCGGATTTTTTTACATAATTGAAATCGCCATATACGCTGTGGCATAAGCAACTCGCCGCCGCCGCAAAAGATACGCATTGAGCATCGTCTTTGGAAAGATCCGCGTCCAAAAGGGAATATATAAGACCTGCGCTAAAAGAATCCCCTCCGCCTATACGGTCAACTATGTTTTTAATCTGATAAGGCTCATAAGCGCCATTGTTTAAAGGGGCAAAATTGGCTTTGTCGGCTTTTGCATCATAAAGCATAGCGCCCCAATTATTGTGGCTTGCGGATATGCTTTCCCTTAAAGTAAAAGCGACTTTTTTGACATTGGGATATTGTTTGACGATTTTTCGGGCAACTTCGGGATATTTGTCAATTTCAAGTTTGCCGCTTGTGACATCCGTATTTCCCGCCTGTATGTTTAAAACATCATCGGCATCTTCTTCATTTCCTATAACAATGTCCACAAAAGGAACAATTTTAGACATAGTTTTGCGGGCAAGTTCTTGGGCAGTTTTGGCTGTTTTGTCCCATTTCCACAACTTTTTTCTGAAATTCAAATCGCAAGACACTGTAATTTGCGCTTTTTTAGCGGCTTCAACAGCCGCTTGAGCGGCAAGAGCGGAATTTTCAGAAAGAGCGGGCGTAATTCCTGTGATATGAAACCAGCCGCAATCTTTAAAAATTTCCGTCCAATTATAATCTTGAGGTTTAGTCAAAGCGATAGAAGAATAATCTCTATCATAAATGACATTGCTGCCCCTTTGATTAGCGCCGTTTTCAACAAAAAAAAGTCCAAAACGACCGGGTTTTTTAAATACAAATTGAGTTCCTACGCCTATAGAGCGGACATTGCCGATAAAAGCGTCTGTGACATCATTGTCAGGCAAGGCGGTAACAAATTCTGTTTTTAGCCCCAAAATAGAAAGGGACGCTAAAACATTTATTTCGCCGCCTGCAAAAGTAAATACTGTATTGCCGGGTATAGATTGACGGATTCTTAAAAAGTCCGGCATATTGATTCTTCCCATCACTTCTCCAAAAGCGAGAATTTTCTTATCCATTTTTTGCTTTCCTCCATATTCCAAGGGCTTTTTCGGCTCTTTGCGTTATTTCGTTCCAATTTTTCTCTTTTATAAGAGCGCGGGGCGCTATCCAAGTGCCGCCTATGGCGACAATCTGAGGCATACTTGCATAATCCGCCAAATTGCTTTCATTTACTCCGCCAAGCGGGACATATTTTAACCCCAAATAATTGTAGGGATTATTCATGCTTTTGAGATATTCAAGCCCGCCCAAAGGTTGAGCGGGAAAAAATTTCAAGATATTTAAGCCTTCTGATAGAGCCTCTTCTATTTCGGAAGGGGTGGCAATACCGGGTATAAATGGCAAGCCGGCTTCTTTTGCTTCACGGACAATTTCTTTATTAAGTCCCGGAGCAAGACCAAAAGAAGCGCCTAACCCTTGAACTCTTTTAGCCTGACCTTTTTTGATGATAGTGCCGATACCGATAGTCATTTGAGGGGTTTCTTTTGCGATTATGGATATTGAAGGCTCTGCCGCGTCTGTTCTTAAAGCCAATTCAATCGCGCTGATACCGCCGTCAAGCAAAGCCTTGCTGACAAGCGCCGCGTCTTCTGTTTTTTCAATTTCCAATACTGCGATTACTCCCTTTTTTGCAAGTTCTACAGCGAGTTCTTCATATTTCATACTGCCTCCTTATATTAGTAAGGGCAAATCATTGTTTGCCCAATATTTGTATTTTTCCGTTCTTGTCGTTTTTTCCCTTTATGTATAAAACACACTCCGCGAAGCATTTTGAGCGTATTTTGGCAGAATTTGTCTGCGCGCGTATAGCAACGCTATCCACGCAGACAAATTGTGTCAAAAAACGCCAAAAGGCAAAGCGACCTTCCCATCGCGCTTAACTTAGAGACAGTCGTGTGTAATCGCGGCTTGCCGCACATTAATCCCAATAAATTGTTGCGCCTTTGTGGGCTGAAGTTGTGTTTTTGCGATAAAGTTTAAGCCACCCCATAGCGGACTTTTCAATAGGTTTAAACCCTTTGCGGCGTTTGGCGAATTCTTCTTCGCTAATGTCTGCATTGAGCGTTCTTTTTTCTATGTCTATATGTATCATGTCGCCGTTTCGTATAAATGCTATATTGCCGCCGTCATAAGCCTCTGGACTGATATGACCTATAGCCAAACCGCCTGTCGCGCCGGAAAATCTGCCGTCAGATACCAAAGCGATTTTAGTCCCGAGATTTTTGCCTAATACCGCCGCCATAAAAGTTTCCATGTGAGGCATACCGGGCGAACCTTTGGGTCCTTCATATCTGATTATCACCACATCGCCCGCTGCAATCTCATCTTTTAAAATAGCATTCCAAGCATCATCTTGCGACTCATAAATTTTTGCGGGTCCGCTAAATTTCCACACAGATTTATCCACAGCGCTAAATTTTACTATTGCGCTTTCTGTGCCTATATTGCCGTGCAAAACCGCTAAACCGCCTTGTGGATTTATAGGATTGCTCACAGGATGTATAATTTCTGGGTCGCTTGTTTTAGAAAGAGCGGCTTTGTCTGCAATCGTTCCAAACATTCCGCCCGCTTGTCCGTCAATTTTGTCCGCTTTCAATAATTCTTTTACCACAGCGCATATACCGCCGCCTTTATCAAATTCAACCATAGTATGAGTTTTATGATTTGGATAAATAGCGTTTAAAACGGGAACTTCTTTGCTGATTTTGTCAAAAGTGTCGGGACTGATATCAAAACCCGCTTGTCTTGCCATAGCGGGTATATGCAAAACGCTGTTTGACGAGCCGCCCGTTGCCATCATATATCTGACAACATTTTCAAAACTGCTTTGTTTAACAAAATCCAAAGGACGAATCTCTTTTTTGACGCCTTCAACAATTTTCTTTGCGCAATCTGCCGCCATATCAAACCATTCTTTGCTCAAACTTTTGACGCTCGCATTGCCGTGTGGGGAAAATCCCAAAATCTCAGCGCAGGCGCACATAGTATTAGCCGTCCCCATAAAAGGACAAGCGCCGGCATTTGGGCAAGCGCTTTTAACTATGCCTTTATAATCTTCCTTGGAAAGACTGCCTTCAATATATGCGGCATAAGCCTGTTTCTGATGAGTTAAAGTGAGCATTTTGCCTTTATAATTGCCCGGACTCATATATCCGCCCGTAAAAATCACCGTTGGGATATTTACTCTTAAAGCGCCCATTATCACGCCGGGAACAACTTTATCGCAAGTTGCGGTTAAAATCATACCTTCAAGCATATTGAGTTCGGCAAGCATTTCCACATCGCTTGAAGCCAAATCGCGCGCGGGCAAAGTATATCTGTCGCCGTCTGTATTGGAGCAAATACCGTCGCAAATACCGCTTGTTGGCAATTCCAAAGCCAAACCGCCCGCTTTATAAACCTCTTCTTTCATTAAAGGGATTACCTCTTTAAAAGGGAAATGTCCCGGATTCATCTCATTCCAAGAATTGATAATGCCGATGATGGGTCTTTTTGCATCTTCTTCGCTAATGCCCATAGCGTAAAGCAGGGTATTGCGATGGTCTAAAGCTTCCTCATTCCATTGTCTAATCATTGAATCCTCCTATCGAGCGGGTTTGAAACCTGCCCATACAAATCTGTCCTTTACCATTCCGCTACTGTGCCGTCATAATTGCGCCAAACGGGGTTTTTCCAATTGTGTCCGATTTTTGCGGCTTCTAACACTTTTGCTTTGTTCACCTTAATACCCAGACCTGCGCCGTTTGGTATTTGTATAAAACCGTTTTCAAATTTGAATGTATTTTTATCTTCAATATAATCAAGCAAGTCCGCGCCCTTATTATAATGTATGCCCAAACTCTGCTCTTGTATAAAAGCATTTGGAGAGCAAGCGTCAAGTTGAACGCAAGCGGCAAGGGCTATAGGTCCAAGCGGACAATGAGGAGCAAGAGCCACATCAAAAGCCTCAGACATAGAGGCAATCTTTTTTACTTCGCTAATCCCGCCTGCATGGGACAAGTCAGGCTGAATAATATCCGTATAACCGTCAATCAGGATTTTCTTAAAGTCCCAACGGCTAAACATTCTCTCGCCTGTGGCAATAGGTGTTGAAGTGTGATTTGCGATTTCCCTTAAAGCCTCTATATTCTCAGTCAAAACGGGTTCTTCTATAAACATCAAATGATATTGTTCCAACTCTTTGGCAAGAACTTTCGCCATAGGCTTATGCACGCGCCCGTGAAAGTCCACGCCTATATCCATTTTATAGCCGAACTCTTCGCGCACAGCGGCAACGCGCTGGGAAACGGCGTCAATTTTTGTGAAATTATCTATATAGTGCAATTCTTCTGTGGCATTCATCTTTATGGCTGTGCAGCCTGTTTCATATAACTTTTTAGCGCCGTTTTTGATGTCTGAAGGTCTATCGCCGCCTACCCAACTATAAACTTTCAGTTTGTCGCGGCACGAGCCGCCCAATAATTCATATATAGGAACGCCCAAAACTTGACCCTTGATATCCCAAAGGGCTTGGTCTATGCCGGAAATTGCGCTCATAACTTCTCCGCCGCCGCGATAAAAAAACCCGCGATACATTGTTTGCCATAAATCTTCAATGTTTCGCGGGTCTTTACCTATTAAAAATGGGATAAATTCCTCTACTGCCGCCTTGACGGTATCCGCCTTGCCTTCCATCACCGGTTCTCCCCAGCCTGTGAACCCTTCGTCTGTTTCCATTTCAAGAAATAACCATCTCGGAGGAACCTTATACAAGTTGATTTTACTGATTTTCATAGTATCTCCTATACCCGCATAGCCTTGTGGACAATGCAGGATTATTAACAACATTAAATACTTTCAGGGTTTGAGCGCAACGATTGATTTTTTAGCGCTCTCCCGCTTGATAATTCGATTTTTCTTGATTTGACCAAAAATTGAACTTGTGAGGGACACTTATACTATCCCCTTATTTATTAGACTTGGGGGGGGGGGGGGGGTAGTTTCGGCAAAAGAAAAACTTGCTTCTGTTTTAGACAAAAGCAAGTTGTAAATTATTGTTGAAATGATTGCTGTTAAAAACATTGAACTTCCTCTCTGCTTTGGATTAGCGGTAATGTATTATAAATGACGATTTTTGTCAATCAATGTAGTATCTCTTAACATATAGATTTTAAAAATATTTTGCGGAAAATCATTAAGAATGCGCTGATCAATTAAACTCTTTTGCCGTCGCCTGCGGGCTTGACCCGCAATAACAAAATCAAAGTCCGCAAGCGGCGCAAATAACAAGATGGTCTAGCCCGCTTTCGTGCAGACATACCGTATTAGCGAACAATGACAATACCTATACTCTCACATCTTTATATAAGTTATGCAAGATGTCCAATGTAACGCCGATTTATACGAATTCTTTTATTGTTTTTATGAATACTTCGCCGTATCGGTCTAATTTACTAGCGCCTACGCCTGATACTTTGGAAAAATCCTCTTTGTTTTGCGGGAGTTTTTTGCACATATCTATCAATGCGCTGTCGTGAAATACTATATAGGCGGGAATATTTTGCTGGGCGGATAAGTCTTGACGCAATTGTTTTAAAGCAGCGTAAAGCTTGCTGTTTTTGGCGGCAAGAACTGCGCTTTTGTCTTTGTGTTGCCCGCTTTGTCCGCTTTTTGTTTCTATCTCTTCTTGCGGTTCTTGCCTGATTGAGCATTTCATCTCTAACTTTATTCTATCTTTTAGAATTTCTTGGGAACGAGCGCCCAATTTTAATACGGGATATTCCGTATGGGTCAGACTTAAGAAATTGTTTAGGATTAGAAAGTTGATTGTTTCTTTTAGTTTTTCTTTGGATTCTTTGCATATATTGTAGGTAGTCAATTTATCAAAACTTAAATTGACGATTTTTTCGCTTTTGGCGCCTCTTAAAATATCTATCACCAAATTCTTGCCATAATTTTCATTTACTCTATATACGCAAGACAAGATTTTTTGAGCAAGGATTGTTATGTCTTCTGTAATAGTTTCAGCATTGCAATTGCCGCAATTTGGACATTTATAATTTTTTACTTCCTGCCCGAAATAGTTCAAAATATAGGCTCTCAAACAATTCGTAGTATTGCAATACAAGTCCATCTCGCTCAATCTTTTGCGCCGCAATTCTTTTAGGCGCGCCGCCTCTTGCGGATTTTGATATTCTTTTTCATTGTCATTGTCTATCAAAAAGAGATTTGTTCTTATGTCTTGGGCATTGTATAAAATAATGCAATCGGACGGAGAGCCGTCTCTGCCCGCTCTTCCCGCCTCTTGATAATAACTTTCCAAATCCTGCGGCATATTGTAATGAATGACAAAAGAAACATTGGACTTGTCTATGCCCATGCCGAAAGCGTTTGTCGCGGCTATTATATTTACGCGGTCAAAAATAAAATCGTCTTGATTTTTGTGCCTCTCTTTTGCGCTAAGACCCGCATGATACGGCGCGGCTCTATATCCTTCTTGATTTAATTTTTCCGAGACTTTTTCAACATTTTTTCTAGTAAGACAATATATTATGCCCGATTTATCCTTTTTATCTTTTAAAATTGTCAGCAATTCTTTAAACTTCTTTTGAGGATGGCGGACTTCAAAACGCAAATTGGGTCTGTCAAAATCTGCAACTGTAATTTTTGGGGTTTTTAAACGAAGCATTTCGACAATATCTTCCTTAACCCTTGGAGTAGCGGTAGCCGTAAAAGCGCAAACGGGCGGACGGACGGTTATACTATCTATAAAATCTGCAATTTTTGTATAACTCGGACGAAAATCTTGTCCCCAATGAGACACGCAATGAGCCTCGTCTATAACCATCATTGATACTTTGACTTTGCTTACGAAACTTAAAAAACCTTCAAAATCCAATCTTTCAGGAGCGATATAAATAAGTTTATACTCGCCTCTATGGGCATTGCTCATAATTTCTCTAAATTGAGCGGCGGTTAGAGAACTGTTGATATACGCTGATTTTATTCCGTTTTGCGTAAGCGCATTAGTTTGGTCCTTCATTAAAGAAATCAATGGAGAGATGACAATAGCGACTCCGTCAAAAATCAAAGCGGGCAATTGAAAACAAATAGATTTGCCCGCGCCCGTAGGCATAATCCCCAAAACATCTTGACCATTTAAAACGGCGTCAATCAATTCCTCTTGATGCGCCCGAAAAGCCCGATGTCCAAAATAATTTTTAAGAATGTTTAATTTCTTTTCTGATAAATTTTCTTTCATAAAATATCCATTCTGCGCGTATTCAAATACTGACTTTTTAAAACTTTTTATATCATACTATAAAAAATCTCAAAAAATGCCGATTTTTCATTTTACCAAATGAAAGTTTTGAAAAATCCGCGCTTTTTACTTAAAAAAACACTGATTAATTCATCAAACGCATTCAATCCGTCAATTGTGAGTTCCCACAATTTGCCTCAAAACGCTTTGCGAGGAGATTGCGGGTCAATCTTGTAGGCGGCGGGTAAGACTTATGAATAAAAAATGCCGCAAAGAGGGGAACCTTGCGGCATTGTTAAACAGAAAATGCGGCTACTCTCTCTCTTTAGCGCCTGCGCTTCCTGTTCCTGATAAAATTTCTGAGCGGGCTCTCAATTCAAATGTATCTTTGCCTGCTAACTTTAATATAGAAGGATACTTGTATTTATAGGTTATTTCTACAAAAGAGTTATTATTTCCAGTAAAAATAGCGCTCATTGATTGGACAGAATTTGTTATAGATTGAAACAATTTGTTTATTTCCGAAAGCGAAACAGTATAATCTAATTTTGGAAAATCCTTGATTTCAATAGTGATTTTAAGCCTTTCTGGGTCTAAAATTCTGCCTATATTGTTTTCATTGCACAGATAATCTTGTATATCTTTTTCTATGTATTCTTTGCTAAACGGCGTATTGCCTATCAAGTCCGTTCCATACCTTGCCGCAGTGACGATTTGCTGCCAAGATAGGAACACTTCGCCAAACCAAATAATAGTGAACAAGAAAAACGCTATAATAGGAGCTGTCAAAGCCGCCTCGACCATAGCTTGCCCTTTTTTGTTTAACATTTTTGCCCCCCGCAAACTAATATAAATCATTAGAAATTGACGGCAAAACCCGCTTTTTTATTGCATATTCTAGTAAACATAAAACTACCATTTGTTTTATCTGAAAAAATGCTATAATCCCAATAGTTTCCGATATATATACGGCATAAAAGAAAACAAGGAGGTTTCACATGGCTTTGGTTTCAGGCAAGCAGATTTTAGACGAGGCTCAAAAAGGCAAGTATGGCGTCGGCGCTTATAATGTCAATAATATGGAACAGATTCAGGCTATTATGGCGGCGGCTAAGGAAACTAAATCCCCCGTAATTATTCAAGCAAGCAGAGGCGCGCTAAAATATTCCAATTTCACTTATTTGGGATATCTTATGAAAGCGGCTGTGATTGAAAATCCGGAAATTCCTGTGTCTATGCATCTTGACCATGGCAATTCTTTGGATTCGGCAATAAAGGCTATAGAGTTAGGGTTTTCTTCTGTGATGATTGACGGCTCTTTGATGGAAGACGGCAAGACGGCTTCAACTTATGACTATAATGTCAAAGTAACAAAATCCGTAGTGGAATACGCTCATAAAAGAGGAGTGTCCGTAGAAGCAGAAATCGGAACGCTGGGCGGCATAGAAGACGGCGTAGGCTCGGGAACAATCCATGTAACAGACCCCAAAGAAGCAAAAAAGTTTGTAAATGAAACAGGCGTTGACTCTTTGGCTATAGCGATAGGCACATCGCACGGAGCGTATAAGTTTAAAGGCGCGGCAAATCTTGCTTTTGATGTGTTAAAAGAAATAAGAGGTTTGATAAGTATTCCGATTGTGCTGCACGGCGCAAGTTCAGTCCCTAAAAATTTGATTGACGATGTAAATAAATACGGCGGAAAAATGCCGGGCGCAACGGGCGTGCCTATGGAATCTTTGCAAGAGGCTATAAAGTTAGGCGTTCAAAAAATCAATGTTGATACCGACGGAAGGCTCGTAATGACTGCGGCGATAAGAAAAGTTTTTGCCGAAAGTCCCGAAAAATTTGACCCAAGGGACTATTTGGGACCGGCAAGGATAGCTCTTACAGATCTTATAAAATCTAAAATGCTCGCTTTTGGCACAGCGGGGCATAGCGGCGATTATGCGCCAAAAAGTTTGGAAGAAATGAAAAGGTCGTATTAAATAAAATAAAAAACGGAGGTAAAAATGTCACTCTATACAATGAAGAATTTTCAAATTGCGTCCATACTTAAGATTTTCGTAGTAATCCTTGCCATTTTCACGGTAATTATTGGGACTATTTACACGCTTTTTCTTAAAGCGCAGTTTGGAGATGTCTTACCGATGAGTCAAATAGTCGCAATAACAGCAGGCATAGTGATACTTTATTTTGCTCTATCAATAGTAGCGGTATTAATTGTTGCGGCTCTTTACAATGCATTATCGCCAAAACTCGGCGGCGTAGTGGTAGAACTTGAAGCAAAAGAATAATAAGCAAAAAAGCGCTTAAAAGCGCAAAAAGGAGAATGAAAATGAAGAAAAAATTAATTTTGTTGTTTGCAGGCGTTGTAATGGCGGTTTTTTCATTGGGGTGCGGCGGCGGAGAACAAGTTGTAAGCGATGACCAACAAGCAACTGCTCCTGTGGCTGTCACTGACGATAGCGCTCTTGCTCAAGAGCCGTCGATTAGAAACGATGAAGCGGGCGATTATCTTAAAGTTGTCAATTTTGCCTTTGACAAAGACGATATATCCGCAGATGCAGCCGCTATTTTGAAAGAAAATGCGGATTATCTCAGCCAGAACTTGAGTCTTAATGTAGTGATTGAAGGGCATTGCGACAACAGAGGAACAACTGCCTATAACTTGGCGCTCGGACAACGCAGAGCGGCTAAAGTTAAAGATTATTATGTTAAACAACTCAATGTAGCGCCGGAAAGAATAGCCACAATTTCTTATGGCGAAGAAAAGCCGGTTGATTCAGAAAACAATGAATCCGCATGGGCTAAAAACAGAAGAGCGGAAACAAAGGTTTTAACCAGCTCTGCGCAGTAGTAACAGCACAAAGCAAAAAAGGGGGGGGATGTATATGAAGAAAAATTTGGTCTTGTTGTTGGCAGGTTTTGTAATCGCGGTATTTTCATTGGGTTGCGCAAAAGAGCAGGTTGTAAGCGACGATAAAGTTGTCGCCGCTCCTGCGGCTGCTCCGGATATTAATTACCTTAAAGCGGTTAATTTTGATTTCGGCAAGGATGCTATATCTACAAAAGACGCGGCTATTTTGAAAGAAAATGCAGGATTCCTTAATCAATATCCAACCGTTAACATAGTGATTGAAGGACATTGCGATTCAAGAGGTACAGAGGCTGCAAATCTGGCGCTCGGACAACGCAGAGCGGAAAGAGTAAAAAACTATTACATTAACCAACTCAAGATAGATTCAAAAAGAATAACCACAGTTTCCTATGGCAAAGATAGACCTGTTGATACGGCAGAAAATGAATCGGCATGGGCTAAAAACAGAAGAGCGGAAACAAAAGTCGTAAAGTAAATCCCAAATTATAATTGAGCATCAATTTTATCCCGCGCTATTTTCTCCGCAAAAGAGATGATAGCGCGGGATAATCAAGTATAGGCATTGTTGTAGGGGCGAACCCGTGTGTTCGCCCAAAATCAAAATCGTAGGCGCGAATCAAAATATGAAAAATTTTTTATTTATTTTATTGTTTTTAAGTATTGCATTGACGGGTTGCGTATTTCCGTTCGCTAATAAGAACTCTGCTCCTCAAAGCGAAACGGCTCAATTGAGAACGCAAATTCAAACATTGCAAAACAATCAGAACGCAGCAATGGCAAGAATGGATAGTATGCAGAGAAAAACAGAAACGATGTCTTCTAATATAGAAGAACTGCAAGACGAGGTTTTAAAATTAAAGCAATCAATCAATGATATGCAGAGCGAAAACAAGAATCAAGACAGTATAAATTCCATATCATCCGCTTATCAAGAAGCATATAGCGATTTTTCAGCAAAAAAATATGATTTAGCCTATGAAGAATTTAAACTTTTTGTATTAAAAAATCCAAAATCAAGTTTTGCCGCAAACGCTCAATTTTATATGGGCGAATGTTTTTTTGTTCAAAAAGCGTGGCAGAAAGCTGCGGATGAATATATAAAAGTTGATAAAAATTATCCGAAATCCGATGTGGCGGCTCAGAGTTTGCTCAAATTAGGGTTGAGTTATGAGCATCTAAATAAAAAGAAAGAAGCGATTGCCGTTTTTGCTTCAATAGTAAAAAAATTCCCTCAAAGCCCGGAAAGCGCAATGGCAAAAGAAAAAATTAAAGCAAACAATAATGGAAAATAAAAAGAAATTTATTCCTTATTTGATAGCGTCGCTCATAATACATATCGCATTAGCCGCATTCCTTATTCTTGACAATTCAAAACCGCTTTTTTTATCAAGCGCAATAGATGTGTCTTTTTATTCTCCGTCTTCAGAAATGTCCGAAATTCAATCTTTTGTTAAAGACATACCGGCTGTCTATCCTGAAACAAAACAAGAAGAAGTAAAGACGCGAACAATAGAAACCAAAGAGCCTGAAATTGTTGAAGAATCAAACATTACAAAAGAAGATGTGATTGTCAAAGCAAAACAAGAGGAGAAAGTAAAATCTGAAACTACGCGGCAAAGTCCAGCGAGTCTAAATAAAGTCAATTCTATAAAAAAGCCGTCAAAAGAGAAAAGATACGCTGCGGCAGGCTCCCAGTATAGCGGAGTGGCTTTTGATACTGCGAATTTTCAATATGCTTTTTATACCAACACCATAGTGCGCAAAATCAGCAATAATTGGTCTTGGAGCGAGTCTTACAATAAACTCAGAGCAGTCGTGTTCTTTAGAATTTCAAGGGATGGGGCAGTTTCTGAAATATCAATAAAGGATTCTTCCGGCAACAAAAGTTTTGACAACAATGCTTTAAACGCGGTAAAAAGAGCGGGGCAGTTTGCTCCTTTGCCGCAAGGGTATAAGCCGGATTCGTTAGGAGTATATTTTGAATTCAAATACCGTAGTTAAGAAAATGTTGATTAAGTTTTTATTGTCGTCGGCGCTTTTGTTTTCTTTTATCGTTTTGTCTTTTGCGCAAGACAGCGTCTATCTGTCTCTTACGGCAAAAAGTCAAAGATTTGATATAGCGGTATCGCCTTTTACGACAATTCGTAAAACTTCGCAAGAAGAGAGTTATGCTTCATTGATAAATAAAGTGATTGTCAATGATTTAGAACTGAGCAGGTATTTCAATATCATCACAAATAATCCCGTCGCAAAATATGATTTTGATTCTCAAATGGCTTATTGGCTCGCCGCAGGCTCTTCGGTGGTTCTTTCAGGGTCAGTTACCGTTACAGGAAGCGGGCAAATCGCTCTTGCTGTGAATTTATACGATGTGGTTTCAAAAGAATTGGTATGGAAAAAATCTTACGGCGCTCAAATCTCAAATTATAGGATGATTGCGCACGAAGCAAGCAATGAAATTGTCCGCAGATTTACCGGTGAAAACGGCATAGCTCTTTCGAAAATCGCTTTCATAAATAACAATACAAAATATAAAGAACTTTATACCATAGATTATGACGGACACAATTTAAAAAGGCTTACAAGGGATAATAAATTAAATCTCCTTCCCAAATGGTCTCCAACAGGCACGCAAATACTTTATACAAGTTATCTATTTAACAATCCCGACCTTTTTGCTTTAGATTTAATTAGAAATAAAAGAATAGTGATTTCAAATTACCAAGGATTAAATTCTGCGGCGGCGTATTCGCCCGACGAATCAAAAATCCTTTTGACTTTATCGCGCGGCAGATATCCAAATCTCTATATGATAAATAAAAACGGAAAAATTTTGCAGAGAATGACGGGCGGATACAGCATAGACACAAGTCCTTCATTTTCCCCTAATGGGCAGGAAGTTGTTTTTATATCCGACAGGCTCGGTTATCCTCAGATGTATATAATGAATGCAAGCGGAGGAAATATAAGAAGACTGCCTACAAGCGGGTTTTGCGATTCTCCCGCATGGTCGCCGCGCGGCGATAAAATAGTTTTTACTATGAGGACTGATGGAAATTTTAGCCTATATTTATATGATTTGCGCACGGCAAATATCACAAGGCTCACCCATTCCAAAGGGGACAATGAAAACCCCGTTTGGTCGCCCGACGGCAGATTTATCGCTTTTTCTTCCACTCGTTCAGGCAGAAGCGAAATATATATAGTATCAATAGACGGTTCCAGTCTTAGAAAACTTGCCGATATTCCCGGCAATTCTTATACGCCGTCTTGGTCAACTAATATCAAATTGTAATCTAAGAAGCCGTTGATTAACTGAATTTCTTTTGTCAGTTGCAGGCTTTGGGAGCGTCATTATAAGATTTGGATTTGTCATTGTGGACTTTGGGGTTGCGCGTGAACTATCTGTTATTGCGGGCTTGACTCGCAATGACGGCAAAAAAATTCAGTTAATAAACGCTCCTTCAATAGTCCCGCATTACTCGTAAGGCTATGCGGGAACCCAAGACTTTTAATTCGCAGAGGCATTTGTCATTTCGCGCAAGAATTTTTATTGAGACAATAATAAAATAATATGTTGTTCTAATCGTGAAGCGGTTTTATGCACTTAATAATTTCCCTGTAAGGCTATGCGGGGACACAACAACAAGGAGATATATATGTTTGAGTCCAAAAGTTTTGTTGAAATTTTGCAATTAGGCGGGATTACTTTTTATGTTCTTATGACAGTCTCAATATTTTCTGTGGCTATAATATTTTTTAAAATTATTGAGTTTTGGGCAAAATCAAGAATGGATAGAAAAAAATTTACAACACGGGTCTCGACTCTAATCAAACAAGGACGACTTGCCGAGACTGCTGATTTTTGTAATAAAACAATATCTCCCATGGCGGCAGTAGTAAAAGCGGGAATTACGGCAATTACCTTGAGAAATACAAATATCACAGACGCTATGGACAGAGAAATTATGATAGAGACCGTGAAATTAGAGAAATTTACAACGATAATAGGAACTGTTGGAAGCGTATCGGTGTATATAGGTTTGCTCGGCACAGTGCTTGGCATTATCAGAGCATTCCACGATATTTCGTCTGCCGGTTCCGGCGGTATTTCCGTGGTAATCAGCGGAGTCGCAGAAGCATTAGTCGCAACGGCAACCGGTCTTTTTGTGGCTATCCCAGCGGTTGTGGCTTATAATTTTTTTGTGAAAACCATAGATAAATTTGTAGTGAATATGGAATACTGCGCCTCAGCCGTAGAAGACGCCGCGGCTTCCATCATTAAGAAATAGGGGTAACGGCATGAGAAGAACAAGAAGAAAAAGAAACGCTGTAATGGCGGAAATAAATATCACTCCTTTTACCGATGTGGTTTTGGTTTTGTTAATTATTTTTATGATAACTACTCCTATGCTTATGCAGCCCGCCTTAAAAGTCAATTTGCCAAAATCGCAAATTGCGCAAGTTGAAGATAGTTCAAACATTGATGTTTTAATCACAAAAGACGGCGCGGCAATCATTGCAGGCAGACAAATTCAAAGCGCTAATATAGAAAGCGAGATAAGAAATATGCTGCTTAAATCTCCCAGCAGAGCAATCATTGTTAAAGGCGACAAAGACGCTAAATATGATTTCATAATAGATTTTATGAATAGGGCGCGCCGCGCGGGAGCCGAGAAATTTGCCCTTGCCGTTGACAATAAAAAATGAATTTAAAAAAAATAGCGTTACCAATCTCATGCATCATTCTAATCATAATTTCACACATCTTGTTTTATAATCCCGCAGAACTTATAGATATTGTCAGCGGACAAAAAGCGCAAGGCTTTTCTATAGTATGGCATAATATCCGCTATTTAATAGAGCCGTTATACGCTTTTGTCTATTATGTTTTGACGCTTAACAAAGATTTTTATAAGCCTGCTTTAATCGCTTGGACTTGTTGGTTAGTAATCGGCATTTTTATATATTGCGCCGTCAAAAAAATTGATTTTTCTAAATGGATTGTTAAAACTCTATACGCTGTTTTGGCTCTTGTTACGCTTTTTGCTTTTTGCGCGCTTGTTCCGATACCGGGTCCAAAACTTATTAAACCTCAAAATTACATATCATTTGATATTCATTCCCATTCAAGATTTTCACACGACAATTCTTCAACAGAAAAGTTTAATCAAATTTTTCACGCTTGGGCGGGTTATGACGCGTATTTTATCAGCGAGCATAATAACACTTCAAGTTTTGAACATTTCCCCAAAAACGCTCAATTAAAAACAGTTTTTCCAGCCATACAGATAAAGAGCAGGGAAAGAGGATTATCTCTTGTTTTGTTATCGGCGCAGCCTTTTGACGGCTCTCAGTATGTGGATTTGACAGTAAAAGACATTATAAAAAAAGCGCATGATAACGATATGCTTGCCATTATGCCGCATTGGTGGAAATGGAACGCGTATTCTTTCCAAGATTTAAAAAATATGGGCATAGACGGTTTTGAGATTTATAATTGCGGATACAGAAATTTTGATGCGGCGCAAAGACAGAAATTGATAGATTTTGCCAAAAACAATAATTTGCCGACATTCGGCTCGACGGACTGGCACGGCTGGGGCTATATGACGGATGTTTGGACAGTAATTGAGAGCAAAACAACAGAAAATTTAAAAGAACAACTCGCCAAAACCTCTCAGACAAAAGTAATTCTATACAGGCAAGAGCAAAGCGGCTCAATAATAAGATTTATAATAGAGCCAATATCCGCATATTATTACTATATAAGAGACGCAGACAATAAAATGCTTGCAAGTTTTATTTTATGGTTTATAATCCTTTTCGCATTTTTTAAAACAAAACTCTCAAAAATTTTTATCAAATATCTGCCATTATTTTTCTCAATAATTTTTGTAGCGGCGGCGGGGTATTTTCTATACATATATATACCCGCCCGCCAAACAAACACGATGTTATTTCCAAGTCTATTTTTTGGCTGTCTAGGACTTGCTCTGTTATGGTATGGGCTATGGAAATTGAGGAATAGATGCGGCTAAAGCCGCACACATGGCAGGCATAACAATTAAGCGCAATGGGATGGACGCTTTACTTTTTGGCGTCTTTTAATGTTGTAAGGGCGGGTTTGAAATCCGCCCTTATGCCGCATAAGCAAATCTCGTCAAAATATGCTCAAAATGCTTCGCGAAAGCGCCGCAATGATACAGCGATTATCCATACAAAGATTGCGCCGCGCTATTGGCGAGTTGTTAGTTGTCATCAATGCGCTTAAAAAGAGGGGAAAAGCGTCTTGTCCGGCATTGCTCGCATTAAAACGCAAGCCAAACAGAAAAGATGGTTGAGGGTATCTGTATGAATACGATAATGGAACTCTTGGAAAACATTGATAAACTTCACACAACCCCGATGGGGGCGGAACGCATAAGAAAAAACCTCAATTTGACCATTTCTGACATAGTCCTATGGTGCAAACAAGAGATACAGGAGCCAAAAGCAGAAATTGCCCGTCACGGTAAGAATTGGTATGTTCGCGTCGACGGCTGTGAAATCACCGTAAACGCCCATAGTTACACAATAATAACTGCGCACAGAAAAGAGACTACCGCATGAGCAAATATGAACCGTTGTGGAAACACCTCAAGGCAAATGGAAGCTCCGCATTGAAACTCACTTTTGAAGAAATTAGAACCATTCTCGGCTTTGACATAGACCATTCTTTCTTGACATATAAGAAAGAGGCATATCAATTTGGGTATCAGGTTGGTAAAATTTCAATGAAAGAAAAACATGTCACATTTAATAGGAGTACGAAATGAAGATAGTGGTTATATACGCTCAAAGTACGGAAATTCCAAACAATACGCCGCATGGATAGCGGAAGAACTTCACATTAGTGGGACTAGAAGGATTGAGTACATAATGAGCAAAAAATTGGATACGATAAGGATATTAGCGGATTTAGTTCTTGATTGTTTTTGCGGCGGCGAAACTGATATTTTAGATAGACCCTGACTAATGATTATGGAGGCAATATGGAAAGGCTTAAATGGAAGGCGGGGAATTCTTTGTATCCTTTGCCCGTAGTTTTGGTTTCTTGCGGTGATTTGGACGGGCTTAAAAACATTATTACTTTGGCTTGGGTGGGGACTATTGCAAGCGACCCGGCTATGGTTTCTATTTCTGTGCGTCCTGAAAGATATTCCCACGCTTTGATTATGAAAAACAAATCTTTTGTTATCAATTTGGCAACCAAAAAATTGATTTATGCTTTGGATTGGTGCGGAGTGAAGTCTGGACGAGATTTTGATAAATTTAAACAAATGAAATTGACAGCCGTCAAAGCGCAAAAAGTCAGCGCGCCGCTAATAAAAGAGTCGCCCATCAATATTGAGTGCGTGATAAAAGATGTCAAACGCTATGGCGCGCACGATGTGTTTTTATCAGAAGTTGCCGCAGTCAATGCCGACCCCGCCTTTATGAATACTAAAACGGACAAATTTGATTTTATGAAGTGCAAACCAATTTGTTATTGTCATGGAAATTATTATGAAGTAGGCAAATACTTAGGCAATTTCGGATTTTCTGTGAGAAAAAAGAGGAGCAGATAATCCGCGCCATAAGTTTAAGCGCAGTTGGATGTCCGCTTTGCTTTTCGGGGTTTGCGTCTTTTCTATGATAATCTAATCAGTCTATTGTTTTACAATTCTCTGAAATTGCCCTATTAGATATAGCGGTATGTCGTATAGATTTTTGTTTTTGCCGTATTTTGTAAGGGAAGTTCTTATCTCTTTTTCATTTTGGAATAATGCTTAAAACTGATAAAATCATCGCTCCATCTAAAATCCCGCAGGGATTTAATGTTAACCGCATATTGCCGCAATCTATGCAAAAACGCTTTGCGGACATCAATCCATCTTATATTGCTCCTCGCTCTTACAGGAAAAAGACTTTGGGTAAAGCGAAAATAGAGGAAAACGCAAAAGCGAGATAGAAAAAATTTTAAAATAGGAGAGTATATGTTAAAAAAACTTTTTAGTTTTATTTTTATTGACGGGGATTTAAAAAATGACATTAAGTTTTTAAAAACCGCGCCTTTGTTTGCGGGAGTTTCCGATAGGGCTTTGGCTCAGATTGCTTTGCTTGTTTTTAAGAAAACCGCTCTGGAAGGCGAGATTGTGTTTTCGCCAAATCAAGAAGCGCAGGTTATCTATATAGTAAAAAGCGGCGCCGTTCAACTTGCGGGCGGTGGGAAAGAAAAAACAATAAAAGCGGGCGGGCATTTTGGAGAGATTGCCTTTATAAAGGATTCCAAACACAATATCTCCGCTAAGGCGCTTGAAAATAGCGAACTTTATTTGATTTACCGCATCAAGTTTGAAGATTTAGCGGAATCGGACGGCAAAACGGGCTTTAAAATTATGAAAAACTTTTTAAATAGTTTAGGCGCAAAATTTAACAATTTAGAGATTTAATTATGATGAATGAATCGGCAAAAACCAGAATTTTTATAGTAGCAATATTATTTTTTCTTGCGCTATGTTTGTTTTTATATTTTGCAAGAAACATTTTGACGCCTTTTTTGCTGGCGGCTTTTATCACTTATCTTTTATCGCCTTTGGTTTTAAGAATACAAGCGGCAGGTTTTAGAAGGTGGGTCGCGGTTTTAGCGATAGCGCTTTTTGTTTTAATCGCTTTAACCGTTTTGCTATTGTTTTTAGTTCCTATGCTCATAAGAGAATTTAGTAAATTAAATATAGATTTCCCCTATTATTATAATTTCGTTTATTCTCATTTTGAAATAATAAAAAGTAAACTTGAAGAAGTCGCTCCCATTATACAGGAGCAGCATATATTTGACGCCGCTATAGCAAAAATTCAATCTATTGTTTTTGCGCAAACCCAAAAAATTCCGTCGTATTTAGTCAGTTTTTTCGGGGCTTTTTCTATGTTTATTTTAGTTCCTATGCTTGTATTTTTTATGCTTATAGGCGGGAATAAAATGTTTGATACAATAGTGGAACTTGTCCCTTCAAGTTCTGTTGAAACCATTCTTTCTATGCTTTATGAAATGGACTCTTCGCTTGGCAAATATATAAGAGGACAACTTATAGAAGCATCTTTTGTCGGCATTATGAGTATAATTGTTTTAAGCATCTGGAATGTAAATTTTGCTTTGCTTATAGGCGTGAGCGCGGGTTTTGCCAATTTAATACCTTATGTGGGACCTTCTTTTGGCTTGATTTTTGCTTCTATAGTCGCTCTCGTCCAATATCAAGATATTTTTGTTTTGGTTAAAATCATTCCATCTTTTTTAATCATTCAGTTTTTAGACAATAATTTGATTCAGCCTCTTGTGGTAGGGCGCAATGTAAATTTGGGACCTGTATCTATGATTTTTGCAATGCTTGCGGCGGCTCAAGTTTTTGGTTTCTTAGGCATATTTTTTGCCGTGCCGGCTGCGGCAATCATAAAAACCATTTTTTTGATGTTATTGCAAAAATATAAAAAAGCCGTATTCTATTAAAATTATATTAAACGCAAAATAATTTTGCCTCTCGCCGTCATTGCCGAGCGTCTCTATCGGGAAACCAAGTTTAAACACAAGACGATTTTATGGCGGCGATTTTTGTGGAAAGTGGTTCCCGACAGAGACGCTCGGGAATGCCACAGTGGGCGCGGTATTCGGCAATAATGACTTAAAGATAATCAGTGTTTCGTTAAACAAGGATGTTTCATGAGAAGAGCAGACAGAGAAGTTAAAGATTTTTCAGAGATTATTAGAATTTTAGACGGTTGCAATACCATTCATTTGGCTTTGTGTTTGGACAATAAGCCTTATAGCGTCCCGATAAATTTCGGATACATTGTTGAGGCTGACAATAAATTGTCCATATATCTGCACGGCGCAAAAGAAGGCAGAAAACATACTATGTTGGAACAAAATCCCAATGTTTCTTTTAGCGGAATTGCTTTTGAAAAATTCTTCGGGTCTGACGAAACGCAAAGATATACTACGCATTATCAAAGTATTATAGGGGAAGGTAAAATCTCAATCATAAACGCTCTTGAAGAGAAAGTTAAAGGATTAAACCTTTTGATGAAACATTGCGGATTTAAAGAGAGTCACTCTTATCCCCAGCAAGCATTAGAGGCTGTCCGAGTATTAAAAATTGAAGTTGAAACAATCGCTGGAAAACAAAACGGGATTTTCTAATTTCCGCCGCTTGATAGTTTGGCATCTTGTCAGCGGAGATTGCGGGTTAAGTCCGCAAACCCAAGTATTGTAGGCGGCAAGCGCAAAGCCGCAAGCGATAAACTCAATGCCCGTAGGCGGCAAATCTAAAACTCGCAGGCGGAGATAACGCCGTAAAATATAAGGAACTGGCGCAATAATATGTCTTTTATAGAAACAATAGAAAAAAATCTCAATTTAGACGATAAAAAAACTTTTTTTACGGTATTTACCATCATATTTACATTGATGGTTTTTATTGTTTTTTCCGCTTTCTTCTTTAATGGGAGAAGTCTCGTTTATTACGGCGACGGCATAGAACAAGATGTGGTGACGCTGGCTTATTTTGGACAATATCTGCGCTCTATAATTTTCAATTTTGCGCACGGCAATTTCACAATACCTATGTATGACCACAATATAGGTTTTGGGATGGATATTATCTCTACGCTTCATATATATGTTATGGGCGATCCGCTTACTTTACTTTCAGTTTTTGCGCCTGCAAAATTTGTGGAGATTCTATACGATTTTCTCATACTTTTAAGATTTTATTTAGCGGGCGCTTTCTTTGCTCTTTATTGTTTTAAAATGAAAAGGCGGGGATTCCCTATCCTTTTTGGAAGTTTTGCTTATGTTTTTTGCGGATATAATTTAGTGGCTTTTATGCACACTTGGTTTCTTATACCCGTTGTATTGCTCCCCCTTTTGCTTTTAAGCGTAGAAAAAATCTTTGACGGGGAAAAACCATACCTTTTTATCATTATGATTTTCATTTCTTTTACCAGCAGTTTTTACTATTCCTATTTGCTGAGCATTCTAATTTTTATATACGCCGCGATAAGAGTTTTCTTCATATTTCCTAAAAACAAAATTAAGAACGCTTTTAAATATCTTTTAAAGTTTAGCGGGTATTATCTAATCGGGCTTTTGGCGGCGGGCTTTATTTTTGCGCCTAATGTAATCGCCATGTTTGATTCGCCAAGAAGTTCCGTAGAGCATGCCCCCTATCTGTTTTACACAAGCGGCTATTACAAACTTTTTTTATTTTCTTTCATAACCATATTTCATAATTTTATTTACGATTATTTTTATCATCTCAAATTGGGTTATCCTATCCTCGCGATGTTTGCCGTCCTTTTGATTTTTGTTAAAAGAAAAGAGTTCGCTCAACTTAAAATTCTCTTTATTTTTTTTATTCTCACAGCGGCATTTCCAATCGCGGGCAAAATTTTTAACGGCTTTTCCTATATAACAAATAGATGGATTTTTGCATTTAGTTTCCTTGTCGCTTATATTATTGTAGCGGCGCTTCCTAAAATTATAAAACTCAATAAAAAAGAATTTTTAGCGATGCTTATTTTCACCCTTTGTTATTTGGCGGCTTTTGCCGCCTTGCGTTCGTCTTTGTCCATCTATGTTTTAGAATTAAGATTTTCCTTTATATTTTTGGGACTATGCTTGCTTGTATTATTTATTCTCTATAAAAAACCGCCGTCTGAATTTAAAGCGTATATATCCTTATTTGTTTTACTGCTTGCCAATATAGCCTTTAACGCTAACTTTCTATATTCAAGTAAAGGCTGGGATTACAGTTCTCTATATCTTAAACAAGGCTCTGCTTATAATACTTTGACAAACAATGCTCAAACTTTTGCAAAACAATTAGAAAATGCGGACTTTGCGCGTTTTGAACAAAATTCTTTTAACGGCGAATCCATCATAGAAAACGCTACTATGCTAAACCGCGTCAAAGGAATGTCTTATTATTTCAGTTTAAACAATCCTTTCATTTATCAATATTTCAAAGAAATGGGCATAGCAAGCGAAAGAGATTTTAGATATACGGGTCTTGACGGCAGAGCTATGACGGGAACTCTTGCAAACTCGCATTATTTTATAGCCGCGCTTGGAAATGAGGCTTATGCTCCCTATGGATATGAGGCAATGAGCGGCTCATATAGAGCGTATAATAAAACAATCTATACTGCTTATCAAAATAAAAACGCTTTGCCTTTCGGATATACATACAGTCATTATTTGCCGCGCTCTATTTATGACGATTTTTCAAGTATCCGCAAACAACAAGTTCAAACTCAATCCGTTATATTGGAAGAAAATTTGCCGTCGGATTGGTCATTGTTAAACGAGCCTGCATTTAGAGAAATTCCTATTTTTTTCCAAGCAAAAGCCTCGTCTAATATATCTGTCTATGGCAATATTTTTACAATTGCGCAGCAAAGCGGGGTAATCTCTTTTGATTTCAAAAGCCTGCCCAATAGCGAAACTTATCTGACAATTAAAAATATCAAACTTCTCACGCCCTACAATCCCGAAGAATATCTTTATATCCGTTCTCCGAGAACAATTAAAACTGTTCCTTTGCTCGGCGTATGGAGTCCTTGGTATATAGACAGAAGCGATTTTATAATCAATGCAGGGTTTAACGCAGACGCAATAACCCAAATGCTTTTAGTATTTAATCCCAATTCAAGATTTTCCATAGACAATATGGAGATTGTCTCTTTGCCTATAGGCGCTGAATTTGACGCTGAAATAGATAGATTAAAACAAGAACATTTACAAAATGTCCAAATCCTGACCAACAAAATCAAAGGAAATATAAATCTTTCTTCCAACAAAATCCTATTATTGTCCATACCTTATACAAAAGGCTGGAAAGCCTTCGTCAATGGAAAAGAAACAAAATTGTTAAGAGCAAACACAATATTTAGCGCCTTGCCTCTTAAAGCGGGCGCTTATGATATTGAATTAAGATACAGAACTCCCGGAATCATACTCGGACTTTTACTTTCCTGCATAGGCTTTTTATTGTTTGCCGCATTATTATATGCGGGCAAAAAGAAAAATAAATAAATACTACGCTGTCTGTCATTGGCGCAATGGCACGGCAGAGATTGTCGGTTAAACCCATAGGCGGCGCAAATGGAGACCATAAAATTTATGAAAACAGATTATACTGATTATAAAGCGGCGCAAAATTTTATTGGCAGAATAATTCTTAATAAAAGAAAAAAGATGTTTGAAATTTTGCAAGGATTAGTAAATTTTCAACAGATAAACTCTGCGCTTGATGTCGGAGTCACAACCGATAGGGAGCATAAATTTAATAATTGTTTTGAAAATATATTTCCTGACAAATATAAGATAACAGCCTTTTCAAATCAAGACGCCAAATGGATGGAAGAAGAATATCCCGGATTACGCTTTGTCTATGGCGATGCGCTCAATCTTCCTTTTGAAGACGAATCTTTTGACTTAGTTGTTTGTTCGGCAGTAATAGAACATATAGGAAACTTTAAAAGACAAAGCGCTTTGATAAAAGAATGTTTGCGCGTTGTTAAGAAATCCAATAACCGGGGGGGTAGTCTACCTCGCTACGCCAAACCGTTGGCACCCAATGGAATTTCATACTTCATTACCATTCATTCATTGGCTGCCCAAACCATTACACAGAAAAATTTTGTCTATTATTAAGAAGAAAGATTTGTCATTAGAAGAAAATCTTAATCTATTATCCAAAAACGATTTAAAAAACATTCTCAAAGAAAATAATATTGAAAACTATATCATAGGTTATATAAGACTTTTAGGTTTTGTTTCCAACCATTGTGTTTTTATTATAAAGCGATAGTTGACAATCTCTGTTAGCGCATAGGCTTTCTTTGCAGACGATGATAATATAAAGGAAAATCATGGACTTATTTGAAAATCTAAACCCTTCTCAAAAAGACGCAGTTCTTTGCGTCAATGGACCTTTGATTATTTTTGCGGGCGCAGGCACGGGCAAAACAAGAGTCATTACGCATAGAATAGCCTATCTTATATCGCAAGGCGTTCCTCCTTGGCAAATTCTGGGCGTCACTTTCACAAATAAAGCCGCAGACGAAATGAAAAAGAGAGTAAATGAACTCGTCCCAAACGGCGCAGGCTCTTCGGTCTATCTTTCCACTTTCCACAGTTTTTGCGCTTACTTTTTAAGAGTTGAAGCGCAAAACATCAAATTAAACCCCGACTTTTTAATTTACGATTTTGCAGACCAAAAAAACATCATAAAAGACTGCATAAAAGAATTAAATATTGACGAAAAAAGATATAAACCCTCGTCAATAGCGGACAGAATCAGCCGAGCAAAAGACGATTTAAAAACCCCTCAGGACTTGGCTGACGATGCGCAAAAATCAAACGATTTTGTCCAAAATACGGCGGCAAAAATATACAAACTCTATCAAAACAAATTAAAAACAGCCGACGCTTTAGATTTCGGCGATTTGATAATGCGCGTAGTATTTGCTTTAAAAGAAGACCCCGCCTTGCTTGAAAAATATCAAGACCGTTTCAAATACATTTTGGTCGACGAATATCAAGACACAAACCGCGCTCAATATGTTTTAATAAATTTGCTCGCCGCCAAACATAAAAATCTCTGCGTCGTAGGCGACGATGACCAATGTCTTGCGCAAAACACTTTAATATCAACTGTTAATGGAATAAAAAGTATTGAAAAACTTTCAAAACAAGACATTTTGCTTTCAGCCTCTGGATATGGCAAAACTATGGAAAGCAAAATAGACAATATAAAAAAGAAGAAATATAAAGGACTTGTTGTCCATATTGAAACTAAAAGCGGTCAAAAAATTGAAGCAACGCCAAATCATATTGCTTTTGCAAGACTAAATCCCAAAGCGGGCATTTACTATGTTTATTTGATGTATAAAGAAGGGGTTGGATATAGAATAGGACAAACGCAAGGCGTGCGCTCTAGAAAGAAAGGCGATTTGGCTAATGGTCTTGCGATAAGGTTAAATCAAGAACATGCCGACAAAATGTGGATTATAGAAACTGTTTCAAAAAAAGAAGAGGCTGTTTTTTACGAGCAATTTCTTTCTGTTAAATACGGGATACCAACGACAGTTTTTAATGCTTATACAAATAACAAAGATATAGAGCCGCGTATAAGGCAAAAATTTTGCGATAAGATGTTTGGAGAGATAGATACCAAACGCAATGTTTTAAAACTTATGAGCGACTATAATATCTTTGAAGAATATCCTCATCATCAACCTAAAGCGGTTATAAGAGGTCAAACTGCAAGAAGATTTATCAATTTAGACTTCTTTGCTGGAAGACAAACAGGTAAAGATAAAGGCTGGCATTCGCACCGCATATCTCTTAATACAAGCGGAGATAAGATAAAAAATAATCTAAAAAAAGTTTTTAGCGTTAGAAATGGAAATAAAAACACTTGGCGCATAGAAACAGAAAGGGCAAAGTATGATGAAGCCGAAAAATTTGCAAAAAAAATCTTGAGTTTCTATGATTTTGATTTATCAATAAAAGCTAAATTGACAAAAAATAAAAGTTTTTACGCTATGCCTTTTTCTCACTTAAAACCATTTATGACTATCCCATTATTACAAAAAGATAAAATTGTTGACGATGAAATAAAAACCGTTACATATAGCGATTATGATGGATTCGTATATGATATAACCGTTGCCGATTTTAGACAGTTTGCGGCAAATGGGATGATTGTTCATAATTCGGTCTATTCATGGCGCGGCGCCGACATCAATAATATCTTGGATTTTGAGAAAGATTATCCCGGCGCAAAAAGCGTTAAATTGGAACAGAATTACCGCTCCACTCCTAAAATTTTAAATACCGCTTGGCAGGTTGTCCATAACAATGCTTCAAGAATTGATAAAAAATTATGGACTCAAAATACCGACGACGGCAGCGTTTCTGTTTTAAAAACTATAAATGAAAATGACGAAGCCGCAAAAGTGGCAAATATTATCTCAATAAAATCCGCTAACGGCGCATCGCTGTCTGATTGCGCCGTTTTTTACCGCACAAACGCTCAGTCGCGCGTTTTTGAAGACGCGTTTAGGCGGGCGGGCATTCCTTATACAATAATTGGAACTTTAAGATTTTATGATAGAGCGGAAATCAAAAACATTATGGCTTATTTAAAACTCATACATAATCCAAATGATAATGTTAGTTTTAAAAGAATTATCAATATACCCCGCCGCGGCATAGGCAAAACTTCTATGGAAAATCTTGAAGCGCAAAGCGTTAAAAGAGGTTTATCTATTTGGCAAACCGTCCCTTTTATAAGAGAAATCAATATAAACAGAAGCGCCGCTACGGCTATAGAAGCATTTGTTGTTTTGATTAAAGGGTTTATGGCGCTCAAAGAGACAGAAAGCGTCAAAAGCATAGTTGAAAAAGTGATTTCATATAGCGGTTATTTGAAAGAATTAGAACTTGAAAACAGCCCTGAATCTAAAACCAAAATAGAAAATATAAAAGAATTGATTACAGCGGTAGAGGATTTTGAAAATCGTTCCCCCGACAAAACGCTCAGCGGTTATTTAACGCAAATTTCTTTGGTAAGCGATATGGATTCTTATGACGATTCCAAAGGCAAAGCGGTTTTGATGACTTTACATCTTGCCAAAGGTTTAGAATTTGAAAATGTTTTTATCTGCGGTCTTGAAGAGGGGCTGTTTCCATTCGGCGAAACTTCTTTTTTCCCGCAAGATTTAGAAGAGGAGCGCCGCCTGATGTATGTGGGTATGACGCGCGCAAAAAAGAATTTATATCTCTGTTGGGCTGCAGAGAGAATGTTATACGGCAAAACAAAATGGAATTTATTGTCCCGTTTTGTCATAGAAGCGGGCTTTAAAGACGATTTTGCCGCGCAAGACAAACCGCAAAAGCCCGCGCCTTTCCAGTTTGGCAGACTACCAAAGAAAATATGGGTTCCAAGTGAAAGTCCAATGTCAAAAAATAGAAAAGGGGACTTTGTTCCCGATTATATACCAAGCGACGATGAAATAATCCAAGACGAGCCAAAAGACAATAGTCCGTATCAAATAGGCAAAATGGTTTCTCATCAAGTTTTTGGCGCAGGCAAAATCATAGAAAAAAGCGGTTCCGGCAATGACTTAAAATTGGTAGTCTTATTTGAAAACGGACAATGGAAAAAGTTGTTAGCCAAAGTCGCAAATCTGAAAATAATATAAGTAAAGACGCGCTGCGCGCCCGTCTAAAACAATAAAAAAATATAAAGAAAAGACGGCGCTCATGAATGAGAAATTAAAATATGAGATTGAACGATTATTCAAGGCTAAAGACGAGGATTTAGAATTATTTAAACAGCAAACCTTGGCATATCGGAGAAATAATAATTTTCTTTCTGGTCAGATGCTTAAAGTTGGAGAATTGCCTTTTTTATACACATTGTTTGGGTTTCAAAAAAACTTTGTTTGGCTTCCGCAAAGAAATATAGATAAAGTTATTCAAAAACACGATAATTCTTATGACAAACTTGACAATATAATGAAAGAAATCGCCGACCCTATAATGATTTTTCGGTCAAAGAAAAAAAGAAAAGAAAGAAGTTTGATTGTTTTGACATCATACATAGACAATAATCAAAAACAAGAAGTCGTGATATTGAATCCTATAAATAACAGAACTATTATTGATTCCATTTATGGATATTCTGAATATGAGATAGTGAAAAGTTTCGATAGGCTGGTATATGTAGACAAAAACAAAACTCTCAGCATCGCTGGTCATCCTGACATCTGCAACGCCAAGCGGAGCAATACTGAGAGCGACGCGATAATACTTGAAAAATGGTTTATTGTCAATAGATATTGTAGAGACGCGCGTCTAAAACAGCCGCAATGCTAAAAACAAAAGGAGGGTAGAAATGGAAAACAAGAACAAAGTATTGGTCGGGGGGGGGGGGGGGGTAGTATAAAAAAAACCCCAAAAAATTTTTTTTAAATGTTTTTTTATGTAAAAAAAAGGGGTACGCTTTAAAAAAAAAAAAATTTTTTGGGCAAAAAAATTTTTTTTTTCCCCG
>JAITTG010000073.1 GCA_031287095.1 Candidatus Parendomicrobium reticulitermitis
CAAATAACCCAAATCCAAGAAACAATAAACCAAGACGAAAATGAAGAAGAATACCAAAATGCAGAGACGCTCTCCCCGCGCCTCTTACCCCCGCAAGAAGAAGAGGATGAAGAAGAAGAAGACATAAAAATAAACATCATAGACTTGGACGAAATAAATTAAAACGAAATCAAAACCCTCAAAAAACTCCGACAAAAACACAAACAGCGGGTAAATAACAATTTCCCTCCACCCCATCTCACCGCAACGACAAAAAACAAATACAAAAACGAAAAAGCAGTCCGCAAAATTTGTGGACTGCTTTTTCGTTTAACAACATATCTCATAAAAGATTTACTTATGCGGGTTTCTTTTCTTTTCCGAGTTCCGCTCTTCTTTGTAGAATTTCCCATCTCAAATCAACTTCTTTCTGAATTGCTTCAAGGATTGGAGCATTTTCAGGTTTGAATAGATGTTTGAAACGACCTTGCGGTTTTAAGAATTCTGTAACGGGCTTTTTCTCTTTCGGGAAAGCGTTGATTGTATATACGCCGTTCTCAATTTCATAAGACGGCCATAAGCATGTTTCCATCGCCAGCCTTCCTATATTCATTGTTTCCTCAGGCTTATAATTCCAACCGAGTCTGCACGGAGTAAGGATATTGATGAAAGAAGGACCGTCTGTAGCTAATGCTTTTTGAACTTTGGTTATAAAATCATTCCAATTGCCCATATAACTTTGAGCGACATAAGGGATATTGTGAGCAGCCATAAGCTGAGTCAAATCCTTTTTGTTTTGCTCTTTGCCTTGTTTTACTTTTCCCGCCGGCGCCGTCGTAGTGTCAGCGCCTTTTGGAGTTGCGCTTGAGCGCTGTATTCCAGTATTCATATAGGCTTCATTGTTATAACAGATATAGAGCATTCTATGCCCTCTTTCCATTGCGCCTGATAAAGATTGCAAACCTATATCATAAGTTCCGCCGTCTCCGCCGAAAGTTATGAATCTGAAATCTTCCTTGATTTTGCCTTGTTTATTCAAACTCTTATAGGCGCTTTCAATACCGCTTGCTGTTGCTGCGGCATTTTCAAACGCGCTGTGAAAAAAAGAGTTTTTCCAAGCGCTAAAAGGATATATGGTAGTTGAAACTTCCATACAGCCTGTCGCGCTTACTGTGACAACCGGAGTATTTCCTGCGGCTATCATAGCCTGTCTTATAACTATACCCGCTCCGCAACCTGCGCAAAGTCTATGTCCGCCGGTCACTTTTTCTGGGTTTTTGCTTAATTCTTTAAGATTTGCCATTTTTTTCTCCTTATTGATTTTCTTTACTTAATACGGACATTGATATAGTTGACATCTGTCGACGGCTTTTGAGTTCCAGCGGCAATTTTGCCCAAAGTATCATAAACTTCCGCTATATGATTAGGAGCGATTTCTCTGCCTCCCAAACCATATACATAGTTGACGACTTTCGCAGAAGTAATGCCGTTAGCAAATAAAGCCGAGGCTATGTCGCTATAAAGCGGAGCAAAAGTCCCTGAACAAGAATCTGCTCTGTCCAAAACCGCGAGCGCTTTGACTTTTGCCAAATCTTTAGCAATGTCTTGCGCAGGGAAAGGTCTAAATACTCTGACTTTTAATAGTCCCGCTTTTACGCCCTTTTCTCTTAACTCGTCAACAACAACTTTTGCGGTTCCAGCCGTTGAGCCGATTACAACAATAGCGATTTCAGCGTCGTCTAATTTATATTTTTCATATAAATCGTATTGTCTGCCGAATGTTTTTGCAAAATCTGCGGCTACATCTACTGCAATTTTTTTAGCGTCTCTCATAGCCTGAGCCAATTGCCAACGATGTTCAAAATAATAGTCTTGAAGTTCAATTGAACCCATGGTAAAAGGTCTCTTTGTATCTAAAAGATATCTTTCAGGTTTATATTCGCCTATAAACTTTTTTACATCTTCGTCGGGATAAGTTTCAACAACTTCCATGCAATGAGAGATTATGAAACCGTCTGTTGTGACCATTGCGGGAAGTTTTGCTTTTTCGGCAATTTTAACAGCCTGTATCATATTGTCATAGGCTTCTTGAGAATTTTCGGAATAAATTTGTATCCAGCCCGTATCTCTTGCTCCCATAGCGTCGCTTTGGTCTCCGTGGATATTTAAAGGAGCGGAAATCGCTCTATTTACCTCAGCCATAACAACGGGAAGTCTAAGACCTGCGGCGATATTTAGCATTTCCCACATAAGACAAAGTCCTTGTGAAGAAGTGCCTGTCATCGCTCTTGCGCCTGCCGCTGATGCGGCAAGAGTAGCAGACATTGCGGAATGTTCGCTTTCAACGGCTACAAATTCCGTTTTTACTTTTCCATCGGCTACGAATTGCGAAAAAATCTGAACGATTTCCGTCGCAGGAGTAATAGGATAAGCCGCGACTACATCCGGCTCTATTTGGCGCATAGCCTCCGCCATTACCTCATTGCCTGTTTTAGCGGCAAGTTTTCCTTTTGAATATACTGGTTTTATCATTTCTTGACCCCTTTATTTTATTTCTTTTCTGCTTCCATGTGGAGAGCCGCGACCTTTGGCGGACACTCTCTTGCGCATATTCCGCACCCTTTGCAATGGTCGTAATCTATGCCTACGACCACAGTTCCTTTTTTCTCATCTTGAGCCGTTTTAATAGCGGAGTCAGGACAAGAAATCCAGCAAGTAAGGCAATTTATGCACTTATCTTTGTTCCAAACGGGTCTGTCGGAACGCCAACTTCCCGTATGAAAAGCCTCGCCTGTTCCCGCTTCTACAAGCCCGCCGATGGCGAGCTGCGCCGCCGTCAACTTTACATTTTCATCTTTTTTCACTTTATTCCTCCAAAATTAGATTTATGAATTCTTTACTTCGTCATAAGCCCTCTTAATAGAAGTCAAATTGCCTTCTATCACCTCGGGCTTCTTTGCGAATTTCACTGAGAGTTTATTCTTAGTGTCTTCCAAAACTCCGTTGATGTCTAAATCGCCGATAACTTTTACCAAAGCGCCTAACATCGGCGTATTAGGAATGTTTTTTCCTATGGTTTCAGTAGCGATTTGCCCTGCATTTACAACGAAGACTTGAGATTTGTCTATACCAAGTTGTTTGGCGATTTCTTCTGCGCTAAAAGAGGTATTGACTATCACTTTGCCTTCTTTGCTGATTCCTTCGGCTACATTTACAGTTTCCATAAGGGTTGGGTCTAAAATCACCACATAATTGGGATTTGTTACTCCCGAGTGGATAGTGATGGGATTGTCGCTAATCCTGTTAAAAGACTGCACAGGGGCGCCCATTCTTTCCGGTCCATATTCAGGAAAAGCCTGAATATACTTGCCTGTAGCCATTACAGCTTGGGCAAATAAAAGCGCGGCGGTCTTTGCTCCTTGCCCTCCGCGCCCGTGCCAACGAACTTCAATCATTTTTGCTGACATTTCTTACTCCTTTTCTTAGATTTAAAGCCAAGAGCAGCAGCTCTTAATTTTAGTTTTGTTTTGATTTGCAGGACGGATAATATAAATTTTTGACTCTTTTAGCAAACAAAGGACTTTATTCCTATCAAATCATTTAAAATGACGCCGAAAACACGGGCAACAACAACGGCTTTCTATCAAGTTTCAGCACGCCGCGCGGCAAATAAAGAGCGCAAGTCTGGCGGCGGGCGCGAGATGCGAGTCCTTTTCCTTTAAGACGCAAGGAATGCAAAACGATAAGACGGCGCAACATTGTTAGGGAGCGCTTTTGTTTGTCTGACATTGTTATTCGTCGTTTTGTTTTGTTTTTTTTATTTTCCGTTTATTTTTGCCATTTGTCCAACGGGTTTTTTGTTTTGTTGTCTTTTCTCACTGTTGTTTCCGTTTTTGCCGTCTGTCTGTTATGTGATTTTGACGCTAATATATAAAAATAGTATAATTTGCGCGTTGAAATTAAAAAAGCGTTGAAAAAACAATCAAAAAACATCAGCCGTCGCTTTGACGGCTGTTTTTTATAGGTGAAAATGAATATCAAAACCGAAAATTTAAGAAAACTTTATATAAGGCAAAATACCGATTCTGTCGAGGTCTTTAACAATATAAATTTGGACATTAAATCTGGGGAAAAAATTGCGCTTGTGGGTCCTTCAGGCATTGGTAAAAGCACTCTTATACATATATTAGGTTTGATGGACAGACCTACAAGCGGAAAAGTTTTGATAGATGATATAGACTGTTTTGCGTCTGACGACGCTTATCTGTGCAAGATGAGAAAAGAAAATATCGGTTTTATGTTTCAATTTCATTATCTGCTTGCCGATTTTACCGTTTTGGAAAATGTCTTATTGCCGGTGTGGCATGATAAGCAAAAAAAGGAAAGCGAGGCAAGAGATATTTTAGAGAGAGTCGGTTTGTCAGACAGAATTAAACATATTCCAAGCGAATTGTCCGGCGGAGAGCAACAAAGAGCCGCGCTTGCAAGGGCTTTAATAAATAATCCAAAAGTAATTTTTGCAGATGAGCCTACCGGCAATTTGGACAGAGCGGCTGGACGGGAAGTTGAGAATATTTTATTTGATTCTTCAAACAATAATAATATAACTTTGGTTTTGGTCACTCACAATGAGGAACTTGCAAAGAAGTCGGACAGAATAATAAATATGAACGCAAGGGAGGAAATGCAATGAAGATTTATCTTGACGGAAAATTAGTTCCAAAGGAAGAAGCTAAAATTTCAGTATTTGACCATGGTTTGTTGTATGGAGACGGGATTTTTGAAGGTATCAGAGCCTATAATGGCAGAGTGTTTAGGCTTACCGAACATTTAGATAGGCTTTGGTCTTCAGCAAAAGCTATCAATCTTGAAATTCCTATAAGCAAAGCGCAGATGGAAAAAGCGGTGATTGATACTTTGCTTGCCAACAATTTAAAGGATGCTTATTTAAGGCTGCTTGTCACAAGAGGAGTCGGAGATTTGGGTTTAGACCCAAGAAAATGCGATAAGGGCGCATCAATAGTAGTGATAGCTGATAATATATCTTTATATCCGCCCGAATTTTATGAAAAAGGGTTGGAAGTTATTACAGCCTCAACAAGAAGAGTAAGACCCGACAGTTTAAGCCCAAATATAAAATCTATGAATTATCTCAACAATATAATGGCTAAGATGGAAGCGGTTAAATCAGGGCTTGTTGAAGCGATAATGTTAAATAGCGAAGGCTATGTTGCGGAATGCACAGGCGACAATATATTTATAGTAAAAGGATCCGTAATATCTACTCCTCCTGTGTCTGCCGGCGCTTTGGTAGGCATCACAAGAAATGCGGCGATAGAACTTGCAAGAGAAAAATTAAAACTCGTCGTCAAAGAAGAGATGATGACTATGTATGATATCTATACGGCGGACGAATGTTTTGTGACGGGAACAGCGGCTGAAATTGCGCCTATAACCATAGCTGATATGAGAAAAATTGGGGATGGAAAACCAGGCGCTATTACTTTAAAATTGATGGCAAGTTTTAAAGATTTAGCAAATTCCACAGGAACGCCGATAAAATAGGCTCTGATTCTAAAACATAAGTTTTATTAACGCCCTCCCGTCTTTTAAGTATCCATAGATGGGAGGGAATTTTTTAATATACGGAAATAATAATGAAAAACAATAAAAAAACTCTTAAATATATAGTCGTATTTTTAGCAATATCTCTTATTGTTTATATCATTGCGAACGCCGTCATAGCAAGATATATTGAAAAAAGCATAAACAGTATAGACGCAGGCGTCAAAATAAGCGCAAAAGAAGTAATACTCTCGCCTTTTAAATCCAGCCTATTGATAAAAAGGATAAATATTGACGATAAAGTTTTTCTTGAAGATGTTTTCATAAAAATCAAAATTTTAAAACTTTTCAAAAATATCCGCGCGCCGTTGGAATATATACGGCAAATCTCTATAATGGACGCAGAAATTGCTTTTGATGAAAATTATTCTTCTCCGAGAGAGACAATCAAAACCGTTTTAAACAATATATTTACCGAGCAAGAAATTACTATATTGCTCAATAGGCTTTCTTTTGCAGGGCATCCTAATATCGCTTTATACAATTCCTCGCTAATCCTATCTAAAAATGAAATTATTTTTTCATCTGAACCTGAAATTTTTGGTTTTAATATGAAATCTCTTTATCGTTTGTCGCAAAAACAAAACGATTTATTGGATTCTGCTCTAATTTTATCTGCAAACGATGATTTGCAAATGTATATTTCTTTAAAAGGAACAATAAATAAAGAATCTTTGGCTTTAAATCACAATATAATAATTGAGAGTTTGGGATATAAAGACTTTAAAGCCGCCAAATCGGAAGGCTACATAATAAGCGGCGCAAAAGATTTGAATTTCAGTTTATATGGAGATTTTGGCTCGCTTATTTTAACTTCAAAAGATTTGGAAGAATTTATACTGAATGCTTCCGTAAACGCTTCAAAAATAAATGCAAATATGAATGCTGATTTAAAAATAAATTATTCCTATAAAAATTCTCTTGCAAAATTTTCAATCTATTCGCCAAGAATGGCTTTATATTCTATGGATTTTGGAAGTTTGTCCGTCAATGCTTCAAAAGACGCTCAACGCAATTATAAAATATCCTATAAATACGGGTTAAACGACGAAGCCCGCATTGAAATAAAAGAAAATAATATATTTGATTTGAAATTATTTGTCCGCGGCAGTCGTTCGGGAGGCGTATATATTGATAGAAATTTAGAAATTATCAAAGCCGATATTGCTAATGTCAAAGTTATGGATTTTCCGTTAAACCCGTTTTATAAGGATAAGCCGCAAGGAATAATTACAATATTAGGCTCTATGGATAAAGATAATGGCGGTTTAATATCTTTTAATGTTTCAAGATTTAAGACTGCGTCGATATCCGCCATTAGCGTATTTGGCAGTCTGACTATGGAAGACGGGGAATATCTTTTAAAAATATACGACGATTGGAATTTTATTTCTTTAAACGCCGCTATAAAAAACTTAACCGTTCTTTTTGCGGATTTCAAATTTAATTCAGTGAAATTATCAAGAACGGCGCTCGCTTTTAGATATAATCCCAACTTTCTTACAGGCTTTGCGAGCGGCGCCGTAGTTTATAATAGAGATAAATCCTTAAATTTTGATATGAAAATTTCATCAGGCGTCTTTTATTATGATAATCGGTTTAGCGAATGGATTATTAAAGGTTCGGCAAGCGGTAAAAAAATTGATTTGCAGCAGTTCACATTGAAAAATTTAAAACAAGAAAGTATTGCCGATATATCGGGCTTGATTGATTGGACTGACAAAGCAAAATCAAATGCGCAAATTAAAATAAACAAATTAAAAATTAAAGATTTTGTATTGTCTTCCGATATTCTTTTTACAGGTAAGACGCAATTAAACAATCAAATCAAGGGCAATTTAAAAAATTCGTCTATTCAAATAAATGGGATGACTTTTCCCTCAATTCAATCCGATATTATATTCTCAAAAAAGAGGATTTCGTTTTTTGATATTGAGTCCGACAATAGTTTGCAAGCGGATATTGAATACGATATTGAAAATGATTTTCTCTCATCCCGCTTGCAATTTAAAAATGCCGATATATCGGGAGCATATAAAGGATTGTCGTCGGGATTATTGACTGCAAGCGCCGATATTTCTGGGAAAATGCAAAACTATAAAATATCGCTTGAAGGCTCTTTAAGAAGAGGAATGTATATGAAAGTTCCTTTTTCGTCAGAATTTAAAGGCTCTTTTAATAATAATGAAACGGTTATTGACAAATTTGACATAATAAGCGGCGGCGCTAAATTTTCGGCAAAGGGAAAATACTCCAAATTAAACGCCGTTGAATTTTCATTTGAAAATATAACAAAAGATTTAATTGATAAATTTATTGATATTAAAATTCCCGTTCAAGGCGGTAAATTTTCAGGCGGCGGCATACTGAGCAATACTTATAGCGGCGATAATGTGAAAATGGTAGTCAAAGGATCTAATACAGTCGTATCAAATATTAAGATAGACAATTTTACATCCGATATAAATATCAGCAAAAACATAGTGTCTATAGGAAGCGTTTCTATCAAGTATTCTAATGCCGAAATTAAATCGCAAAACGCTCAAATTGATTTAAAAAGCGGGCAATATTTTCTCAATCTTGAATTGATAAATACTAATATCGTGCCGCTAAATATTTTCGGCAAAGCGGCGATTTCTGGAAAGATTGACGGGGATATGTATTTAGGTTCTGTTGTGTTGAGTAATTTTTGGATAAATAAATATAAAATTAACGCATTTGAAGCGAGATATAAAATAAACGGCTCTTCAATAACGGTGATTTCAGACGATTCTAAAAACAAAGTTCATCTTAATACTTTCGCTCTGATTGATTCAAAATCCCGCATAGTCGTAAGAAATTTCCATTGGGAGCATCTAAACGCCGCCATAAATGCCAACGCTGTTTTTGATAGGAATGATTTTACAGTTAATTTGAGAGGCTCTAATATAGACATTGACATAATCGGCGATATTTTAAATTCTCCAATAGAAGTTTCTGGAAATGGAAATTTATTTTTTAAAAGTTCGGGGACATTCGCAAATCCTACAATCAATTTGTCTTTAAATGTCTATAACGGCTCTATTGCGCTCGTTCCTTTTGATTATGCAAATTTTGTCATAGATGTCCATCAGAATATAGCGTCTATCAAAACGGTTCAAATAGTAAAAAGAAATGAAATGAATTTGTCTATTTCTGGAGAAGCGCCGTTTTGGTTATCTGATTCGGTAAAAACTGAAATGATGAAAAAACCTGTCAATATAAAATATGATTTCTCGGATTCAAAATCATCTGTTTTAAAATATCTATCGGATGATTTTATCGCGCCGAAATCCGGCAGAATTTTATTGAATGGAAATATCAAGGGTTCTCTAAATGAAATCTCAAACAACGGAAGATTGATTATAAGCGGCGGCGTTTTTGATTTTCAAAATTATTTATCAAGGGCAAAAGACATTGAAATAGATATAGCGCTGAAAGATAACTACATTGTAATCAATAAATTCTTTGCAAAATCCAGCGGCGGGACGCTGATAATAACAGGCGGTTTAAACTTGGATTCTTTTGCAATTAGAGAACTCAATTTAAGGGCGCGCACAGAAAACGGCGGCATACCGTTGACTATACCGCAATTGTCAATTCCATCCACAATAATTTCAGATGTGATATTAAAAGATGTATCAAAAGCCGAGCCTTTTTTTGACATTTCCATCATTGGCTCCGCCGCCGCTCCAAAAATCAGCGGAACTATAATCCTTGAAAATGCCAGATTTAATTATCCTCCTTCAAACGACGATCTATCCAATTTTGATTTTATCCCGCCCAATGCTCAGTTTGAAATAGATTTATTGACCGGGAAAAATACAAATTTTGAAAATGCCATCGTCAATGCCAGAATAGGCGGAGGAGTTAAATTTAGAGGGACGGCTTCTAATCTTGAAATCCAAGGCGAAATCAATACGCAAAGAGGGACTTTGAGTTATCTCGGCGCCGCCTTCAATATAGTTGCAGGCAGAGTTGAAATAGTAAATAACCGAGTTTATATTTCGGGAGAAGGCAAAACCGAAGTTTTTGCATCCGGCGGAAAAAATCCCGATGAAGTAACTCTTACTATAACGAGGTCTGATGTGGAGCGTCTCAATCTCAATTTTACTTCAAAAGACAATCCATCTATGGACTCAAGAACGGTTATCGCTAAAGTTTTGGGCATTAAAGTTGACGATGCGTCAAGCCAAAGCGAGAACGCGTCAAAAGAGTCAAATCCAGAGCAAACCAATTGGACTGGTCTTACCGACTTTGAAATTCGTCAGCAAGCGGTTCGTCTAATAAATTCCAATTTTGTTGTCCCTCTTGCAAAAACTTTGCTCAGAAGGACAGGAATAATAGATAACCTCAAAGTTTCTTATGTTGATACAACAGCCGCCTCAGCGGCGGGCAGAGCGGCGTCTGACAGTTCAGAGTCGGGCGAAAATCCCGAGTCAAACGACCCGTCTGCTATAACGGACGAAAATAGTTATACTTTGGCTAATTTTCTTTATGGAACAAAATATACCGTTGAAAAAAATATAACAAATCAAATGGCTTTGGGATATTCTTTGTTATTTGACCAATTGAACAATGAACTTGATTTAAGGCATGGCTTAGAATTGACATATAGGCTGACAAATAGTTTGTTTTTAACGGGAAATTATGAATTGCAATCGGAAAATATAATGCGCCAACCGGATAGAAGAATTATGATACGGCATCAAGTGAAATTCGGCGGGAATAACCCCAATCAAAACACCAATACAGACGCAGACAAAACGCGCAATTGAAAAATGTTATAATCCGCAATATTGGAGAGGTGGCCGAGCGGTTGAAGGCGTTAGTCTCGAAAACTAATATACGGGAAACCGTATCGGGGGTTCAAATCCCCCCCTCTCCGCCGTTTGAAAAGTTTGCGTTTTGTCGTTTATCGTTTTCCATTTCTTTTTTGTATTTCATAGGGGCAGCCCGCCCTTACAAAGTTAAGATTTTTTATATTTTTGATTTTAATTTTCATATTGATTTTTCAATGTGTTTTCAATTTTAATAAATTTTCGTTTTTGCCTTTCGTGTGGAGTTGATCCATAATCTCTGCAGTCGTCTTCTGTATTGTTTGTATGAGATATAGATCAAGCCCGCAATTGACAGTATAAATTCAAAAATAAGATTCTGCCTAAACTCAAAAAGCCTGTTTCACTTGTCAAATCATTTAAAAATGCCGTTTTGCGCTCCTTGCGTAGTCGTTGCCTTTTGAGCAACTTGCGAGAAGCCTTTGCCGTTATATTCACTCTTGATTAAAATGATTTATTTAAGTAAAATTCGCCCTCGTTGATTGAGAGGGCCTGTAGCTCAGTTGGTTAGAGCAATCGACTCATAATCGATTGGTCGTAGGTTCAAGTCCTACCAGGCCCAGTGTAGTTCAAAATGAACTCTTGATTGAAAAATCAAGGGTTTTTTTATTTTATTGCCTATTTTCGTCATTTTTGCCTTTTTTGCAATGAATGCCTAAAATGTGTATAATCCGAGTCATTCAACGGGTAGTTGGCTCAGTGGAAGAGCGCTCGCCTCACACGCGAGAGGTCATAGGTTCAATCCCTATACTACCCACCATTCAAATTAGGATATAAAGGGGCATTAATGGAAAATCTTATACATGATTTGGAGGCTTTGTCTCAATTACAGGATTTTGATAATAAAATCAGTAAAATCAAAGAAATAATCTCATCGGCGCCAGCCAAAATTGAAGCAAAAAATCAGGAATTATCGCAAAAAAGAGAAGAAATAGCGGCTATAAAGAAAGATTTTGTAGATTCTTCATCATCAATAAAAGAGCAAGAGGCTCAATTGGCTCAAAAAGAGCAGGCTGTTGGAAAATATAATGCTGAATTGAATTCGGTAAAGACAAATGCGGCATATTCTGCTTTGATAGAGCAAATAAACAAAGCAAAAGCGGACATAAGCGTTATTGAAGATAAAATTCTGGGTCTTTTGGACGGCGTTGAGGCAAAGTCTGCCGCAGTAAAGAAAGCAGAAAATGACTTGAAAGATTTTGAAAATAAAATCAAAACCGATATATCTAATATAGAAGATGAAGTAAAACAAGGACAAGACAGCGTATCCGACATAGAAAAAACAAGGCAAGAGCATAAAGATAAAATCTCCAAACTAGTATTAGACCAATATGAGCGTATTCGCGAAGGCAATGGCGGAGCAGGCTTATCTTATGTTGAAAATGGCTGTTCTTGCTCAGTATGCGGAACAGTTTTAAGACCTCAACTGCTCAATCAAATCAAAAAGAATACAAGTTTAGTATTTTGCGACGGCTGCTCAAGCATTTTGTTTTTTAAGTCGTAAAATATGTTTCTTATACCGTTAATTGCGGATTTTGACTCGCAATTTTTCCGTGAGCGTTTTTAAGAAACGATGGAGATTGCGGGTCAAGCCCGTAATGGCGGCAAGATAAAATGTCGTTATTTAAACCTTTATTGCGCGGTTGTCGAAGATTGCAGGTCAATCCCGCAGGCGGCAATAGGGCGCAATTTTTAGCCGGACTCGCAATCGCTATATCGGAAGATGAGATATAGAGGAAAGTCCGAACTTTACTTGTCCAAGTAGTTTTCTCATGGGGACAAAAAACGGTAGCAGGCAATTCCTGCAGAGAGTAATCTCAGAGGTGCGAACAGAGACGCTTTGTTTGGAAACAAACAAAGTATCCATATTAGGTTTATGCCTATTGTGGATAAGTTTTATAGCAATATAAAATATGAAACGGCTAAATCCTTACCGGAAAGCAAGGCGGAAGTAGCGCCGCTTGAGCATTAAAAGCGATTTTAATGCCAGAGAAATGATTGCATCGCGCAAGCGAAACAGAATTCGGTGTATAGTCCGGCTAATCAAAAAGATAGATAGAAAAGAGAATAGAGGAAAGAGAAAAGACGACAAAAACAAAAAACAAATGTAGAGACGACCAACTTGGGCGTCTCCTCAAAGAAAGGAGATATTGAAAATGCCAGTATTAGCAACTTATATTTTAATCGGTATTACGGGCGGGGTTTTAAGCGGATTGTTTGGGGTTGGAGGCGGGATAGTTTTAATACCGCTTATGACTATGGTTTTGGGTATGAGCCAGCACAGCGCGCAAGGCACTTCCTTAGGCATTATAATGTTTAGTTTTATCACTATGCTTGTCTATTATAAGAAAGGCTTCGTCAATATCAATCTCGTTTTGTTAATAGGCATAGGTTTTGTAATCGGCGGTTTTATAGGCGCTCAAGCGGCTGGACTTATACCGGGCGCTATATTAAAAAAGTTTTTTGCGGTTCTAATGATAATTGTAGCCGTCCGAATGCTGTTTTTTAGCAAATAATATGTATCATATCCCCATAATGCCTTATGAAATATCTCAAGTCTTAATCTCAAATCCCAACGGCATATTCGTCGATGCAACTTTTGGCGGCGGCGGACATAGCGCATATCTGCTTGAAAAATTTAAAAACATAAAAATTATCGCTTTTGATTGGGATGAAGATTCTTTTAACAATTTCAGCAAAAATCAAAATCTATTTGAAAATAGAATAACATTTATTAGAGAAAACTTTAAAAATATAAGAATCGCTCTTTTAGCGCGAGGTATAAGCGAAGTCAACGGTATTTTGGCAGATATAGGCGTCTCCTCAAAACAATTTGATGACTTGAAAAGAGGATTTTCTTTTAACAGCGATTGTCTTGATATGCGAATGGACAATAGAAATACTTTGACTGCCCAAGAAATTATCAATACTTATAGCCAAGAAAGTCTTGCCGACATATTTTATAAGTATGGGCAAGAATATCGTTCAAGACAGATAGCGAAGGCTATAATTAAGCGCAAGGCAAGAGGTATTATAAATACTGCCCAAGAACTTCGCTCAATAATTGTTTCTGTCAAAAGGCAAGAAGGTAAAATAGACCCTGCCACAAAAGTTTTTCAGGCTTTGCGTATTGTTGTTAATGATGAACTTGCCAATCTTGAAAACCTTTTAGATTGCGCTCCAACCTTGTTAAAGTCAGGCGGAGTTTTTGCAATAATGAGTTTTCATTCCCTTGAAGACAGGCTCATAAAACAAAATTTTAAAAACAATGCCAAAAATGGGATATACAGTCTTATAAATAGAAAAGTTATAAGTCCAAATATTGATGAGATTAAAAATAATTCAAGAAGCGCAAGCGCAAAATTGAGAGCGGTAAAAAGACTATGAAAAAGAAAGATAAGAGAGTATTGATATTGATATTATTGCTGGTTTCTATTTTTATTTATCTTTGGGAAAATAGAACAGCCCAGATGATGAAATATAGAGTTACCGAATTGCAGAATCAATACGATAAAATGGTTAGTGAAAACGACGCTTTGCGTTATGTAATCAATTTTATTCTCTCTGCGGACAATTTAAACAAAATAGCAAAAGATAATAAATTATCAAGTCCAGACTCATCGTCAATAGTGGAGATAGATTAGCCCGCCTTTTAGGTTTAAAATAATGAAAAAAAACAATAATTCTATATCGAAAGAAGCCAGAAGATTCGTTTTGATAAGCGCAATCATTCTTGTTTTTTTAGGATTGCTCGTCCGTCTTGTTTATATACAGATTGTCAATTATTCAAAAATCAGCCGCGATGTCAGTTCTACCGTAAACAAACAAAGCGAAGAGCAAGCCAAAAGGGGCGATATTCTCGACTCTTCAGGCAAAGTTTTGGCTGAAAGTCTTCAAAAATATGATTTATCTATTGACCCTAATTTCATAAGAGAGCGCCGCATTTATGACGATGTCAAAGCAGTTCTTGCTCAAAACGGCATAAGAGTTCCAAAAGCAAATATAAAAGATTACGGCAACACTTCTTTTGTTTGGCTCGCGTCAGGGTTAAGCGAAGAGACTGCCGCCAATATAAGGAAATCGCAAGGCGCCGCCGGCATAATTTTGAAGCCGAGATTTATCCGCCAATACCCCGAAGGCGTTTTTCTCACTCATATATTAGGCAGAGTCGGCGCGGATTCAAAAGGTTTAAACGGCATGGAATTTGTTTTTAACAGCGAATTGTCCGGCGAAATTATAAAAATCAAGCAGTATAGAGACGGAAGAGGACGCCTATTAAACGAAGGATTTATAGATAAATCCGAAAAGAAAGGACATAATCTCACGCTGACTATAGATAGAAATATACAATTCATAGTTGAACAAGAAATGGACTTAGCATTTAAGAAAAACAGGGCGAAAAGGGCGGTATGTATAGTCCAAAGACCCAAAACAGGCGAGATTCTGGCTATGGCAGTTTTGCCCGAATACTCTCTCTCGGATAAAATCGCCGATATAGATATTTTAAAGAATTTTGCCGTAAGCGATATTTTTGAGCCGGGCTCAACTTTTAAAATAGTCGCTTTAGCCGCCGCTATAGAAGAGAAAAAAATAACGGCGCAAGATAAATTTTATCTTGAAGACGGCAAATACAAAATAGCAGACCGCATAATAAGCGACGACCATATAATAATGGGTTTTGCGACAGTAGAAAAAATAATGGAGCAATCCTCAAATATAGGTTTTATAAAAATAGCCTACAAACTTGGAGAGAATATCTTTTATAATTACATAAGGAAATTCGGATTTTTCTCTATCACAGGCATAGAATTGCAGGGGGAATCCAGAGGAATGCTTGCCGACGCTTCTCAATGGAACGCTTTATCTTTACCCAATATATCTTTTGGACAAGGCATAGGAGTTACAGCATTGCAGATTATAGGAGCATTTAGCGCAATAGCCAATGACGGCATTTTGATGCAGCCTCTCATAGTAAAACAAATAGGCGATAATATAAAAGATTATAAGCCAAAAATAGTGAGAAGGGTTGTTTCTGCAGATACGGCGAAAGAGGTTAAGAGAATTTTAAAAGCAGTTGTTGAGAAAGGAACAGGTCAGTCTGCAAAAGTTTCTCAATACACCGTAGGCGGAAAGACAGGCACAGCGCAAAAAATCAATACGCATACAAAAGAGTATTCAAAATATAATTATATAGCCTCATTTTGCGGCATGCTTCCAGCGATGGAGCCGGAAATAGTTATTTTAATAGTTTTTGACGAGCCTCGCGGCGATTATTATGCCGCCTCAATAGCCGCTCCTGTATTTTCCAAAATAGCCAAAAGAACCGCAGAATATCTAAAGATTCCAAAAGACAAATAAATTGAAATTGCAACATCTTTGCCGCCATTGCGGATCAAGTCCGCAATGACGACTAGGAAAGCCCGCAATAACAAGCGGTTCTTTAAATCATAATCATATAAATTATTGTTCCCAATGAAATGCTAATCATTACATTTTTTCTATATAGGTATGTTATTGTTGTGATTGCAAGACCTATGATTGCTGGGACAATAGCAGATAGATCCGCTAAATCAAAATTGCTTTTTAAACAATACACAAGCAAAATAGTAAGAATAAGCGGCGGAATATATCGTTCTATAAACCGCAAAAGTTTCGGCGGTTTGCGTTTGGAAAACAATATAAACGGAAAAGCCCTTTCTAAAAATACAATTGCTCCTATGGCAAAAATTGCAATTAAAATTTCCTTTATACTAAGCATTATCTCTCCTAAAAATCATCAAAGCAACAATCCCAAAACAAATTGAAAATAAAAGTATATTTTTAGACGGAATAAAAATAATAGCGGTTATTGTCACAATAGCGCCTATGACTAAAGGCAAGAAACTTTTTGTCTTTTTAATCTGCTCTATCAAAAGCACGGCAAAAAGAGCGGTCAAAGCAAAGTCAACTCCTTTAAAAGAAATAGGGATAATACTAACCGCTATAGCGCCCAAAACGCCGCCGGCTATCCAATATATATGATTGAAAAGCGATATAAGTCCGTAAAAAGTTCCGCTTTTTATTCCCGCTGGGACATTGCAAGTTGTGAGCAAAGCATAAGTCTCGTCAGTTAAAGCAAAAATAATATAAGGTTTCCACTTTCCAGCGTTTTTATAAGACTCTATCAAAGGCAATCCATAAACAATATGACGCATATTCAAAAGCGCTTCGGCAAATAGAATTTCAGACAGTCCCGCCCCAACGGCAAATAATCCCACAGCCATATATTGTCCCGCTCCCGCGTAAATGACAATACTCATCAAAGGCACAAGCCAAAAAGGATAACCCGCCGCAATCATCATAATCCCAAAAGGCATGCCGATAGCGATATATCCAAAAAGCACAGGCAAAGAAATTTTAACAACTTGAAAAATAATTTTAATCATAGCGTTCTTATTATACGCGCAAAAAACCTGAAAACTTTTATCAAATTTTCAGGTTTTTTCGGGAGAGTCTTGGAGAAGGCTCTTTTATTTTTTAGTTTTTGCTTTTTTGTCCTTATTGTTTTTTAGCGCTTTTTGACCGGCGGGACTTAACATAAAATCAACTTTTTTACTTACATATCCGCTTTTATTAGTCTCAATCTCTCTTATTACGCTTCCAATGTCGGCGACCAATTCTTTTCTGCTGGCGAGTTCTTTATCTGTCCGCCCGGATACCAACCTTGTTATATCCCCCTTAATCGCAGTTTTCTCTTTATCTTCGGCTTTATTGTATTTCTCTATAAAATTTCTAAGTTCTCTTTTATAAGCATTATAGTCTTTTCTCATTTCCGACAGTTTTTCTTTATCGTATTTAAAACTGAAAGTGTCCGCTTCGAAATTTCCAACTGCTCCGGCTATTATGCTCATTAAAAACAACATACATACCGTCATTGAGATTTTTTTCATTTTCATTCTCCTTTTGTTTTAATTTACATAAAGCTTTATGTTTTTACTACAACCGGTTTTATTGTCCAACGGTGATATTTACGCTTCTTCTAATCACCATATTGTTTTGTCCCTGATGCTGATACTGTTCTACAAAAAACTTAGCTCTTTCATTGATGTAATTGGATTTGTCGGATTCAATCTCTTTGATTTTTTTATCTAATTCGCCAATCCTTTCCATTTGCATTTTGAGAAACTCCCTATTGTTTTTTATTTCTTTGTCCGCTTGAACTGAAATCAGCGCTTTTATTTCTTCAAATATCTTTGCCTTGTCTTTTTCTTTAGCGCTATTGTGTTTTTCAAGCAAATCTCTCAAATTCTTCTGAAACAGAAGTTGTTCTTTTCTCATCTCTTGTAACATCATCTGCTCGTTTTTTATTGCAATGCCTGGGTTATTGCTGAGAGGCATATCGGCAAAGACGAGATTGGAAAACAACAAAATATTAAAAAGAATTAACAAGATTTTTTTATTCATAACATCTCCTTTTTTCATATTCCCTCTCTCTTGCATTGCGCTCCTCATTCTCTTTTCGCTTTACTCAAAGTCTCTCTCCCATAGGAGAGGGGACAAGAGGTAAAGAGGCAAATAGGGAAGAGAGCGGCGCAAAGCGGCGGGCGAGGGGCAGGCGCAAAGCGCCTCTATAACATATTTATTGATTCTAAACTGCTTATATTTGAAACCATATTTGATATTTCCTCATAACTTATAGGCGACACATTATAAGCGTTAGAATATTCAATAGTCTTTTGCGTATTCTTAAAAACAGCCGCAACCCCTATAAGCAAACAAGCGGCTAAAGCGAGAGCGGTTTTATAGATAGCGGGTTGTTTCAAAAAAGATTTTTTTCTCGTAGTCTTACTGAAAATACTGTCTATAACCGCTTGCGGAGCGCTATATTCGGGTTTTGCGCTTTGAATTTCGTCAAAAATCTCCAAAGACTGCCTGCATTCAGGGCAGGATAAAAGATGTTTTTCAAATATTATCCTTTCTTGTTCGTCCATCTCATTATAGAGATATAAAGGTAATCTATCGCATGCATTCTTCATTATATGCCTCCGGTTCCTTTTCGGATATTATTTTTTTGACTTTCTGCAATGACCTATTAAATTTTGACAACAGCGTTCCTATCGGCTTATTTTGCATTTCGGCAATCTCTTTAAAAGTAAAAGAATCTTTTAAATAAATCAATTCCCTTTCTTCAACCGACAAATTGCTTATCGCTTTTCTCACTAATTCTTTTCTGTCGTTTGTGATGATTACTTCAAGCGGATGCGGAGTTTTATCGGGCATTGTGTCTAAAATAGACATTTCATCGTCCTCCTGCGTTTCTAAGGGCAGCGCCCTTCTTGTTTTATCTCTTCTAAAAAAATCCATCGTCATATTTTTTGCTATTATAAAAATCCAATGTTTCAATTTGTTTTCTTCGCTATATTTGGGCAGATTTTTAAAAATTCTTATAAAAATATCTTGCAGTATATCGTTTGCAGTTTCGGGATTTTTGACCATTGAGATTACATAAGTATAGAGTTGAGCCTGATAACGAAGAACTATCTCTTCAAAAGCCTTATTATCGCCGTCTTTAAACTTTGAAATTAGTTCAGAATCTTCACAATTTTTCATCATAATTATACCCTAACGCCTTTTGCGTAATATTTATTGCATTTTTGTTGGATTTTTGGCTATTTTTCACTTTATTTGTGAAATTGAGAGGTTTTGCGTTTGAAATGAGCGAAATTCAATGCCTGCCTCTTTAAATAAATCTTCATAAGACTTATCGGGATAAACTTCGCTTACTATGACCTTTACAATGCCTGAATTGGCAATCATTTTAGCGCATAAAATACACGGGGAATGAGTGCAATATAGAGTTGAACCTTTTATATTGATTCCATGATAACCGCCTTGTATGATTGCATTTTGCTCAGCGTGAATGGCTCTGCATATCTCGTGTTTTTGTCCCGACGGGATATTTAATTGATTTCTCAAACAGCCCAATGCCAAACAATCGGTAGTCCCTGCCGCCGCGCCATTATAGCCTGTGGTCAAAACCCGTTTATCTCTTACTATTACAGCCCCTACATGATGTCTAATGCAAGTTGACCTTTCGGCTGCAAGCCAAGCCAATTTCATAAAATACTCATCCCAAGAAGGGCGCTGTAACGCTAAATTGTTTTCGTTTTGCTGTTTATTATTCATAGCGGGCGTATTATAGCAAAAATTGCCGAAAACAATTTTCATTGCCTTTTTTGCTATAATCGCCGATATGATAACAATACCGCATATCCGCATATCTTATGAAGAAGTCCTTGCAAGGCTTGGATATTCAAAGAGCAAAACCAAAATAACAGCCGATATAGAAACGGCAATAAAGGACAATATATTCCTTGCCGATAAATTATTAAAAGCAAAGGTCGTTTTGGCTTATACTAAAATCGCATTGAAAAATGATATAGTTTTTTTGGAAAATGCTTTTAAAATAGATAGTTCAAACATTGCAAGATTGCTTAAAGATTGTTTTATGGTTTATGGCATTGCTATCACAATAGGAACGGATATAGAAAATAAAAGAGATGATTTTTTAAGCAAAAAAGAAACTTTTAACGCTTTGATTTTGGATTCTTGCGGTTCTGTAAGCGCTGAGGCTTTTATGCGGGATGCTTATAATCAAATAAGAGATATAGAAAAAAGCAAAGGACTGACAATTACAAAGAGATATTCTTGCGGATATGGGGATTGGCGGCTTGAAAGCCAAAAAGATTTTTTAAATTGGCTTGGAGCGGACAAAATAGGAATAAATTTGACAGACGGCTATATGATGAAGCCCGAAAAATCAATTTCGGCTTTAATAGGGGTTAAAAAAGCGTAGTTTTTGTCATTGTCTTTGCCGTTTTATTTTTTTGCGCAACTTGCGAGAAAAGTCGTTGTCGTTGTAGTTAAAACAAAGAGAGGACAAAATGAATAAAAAAAATTTTCTAAACTTATTAAATGAAAAGGTTCTGCTTTTGGATGGAGCGACAGGCACAGAACTTTCTCGCAAAGACTATATTAAAGATATAGCCGCAGTTGAAGAGTTAAATATCAAATTTCCAGAGCGCATTGCCGATATTTATTCATCTTATATAGAAGCAGGATCAGACATACTCCTTGCCAACACTTTCGGCGCAAACCCTATCAGGATGAAAAAGCATAATCTTTTAGACAAAACCGAAGAAATCATCAAAAACGGCATAAATATTTTAAGAGATTGCGCCAAAAAGCAAAACAAAGAAATAATAGCCGCGGGCGATATATCTTCTATCGGCGAATATATTGAGCCTTTGGGTAAACTGTCTTTTGACGAGGCTTTTGACGCTTTTTCAATGCAAGCGTCTTTGCTTGCAAAATACAATGCCGATATTATCGTGATAGAAACAATGACGGAAATCAAAGAATTAAAAGCCGCTATACTTGCCGCTAAAGATAATTTTAAAGGAGCAATCATAGCTCAAATGACATTTTCCCAAGACAAAATCACTCCAAGCGGAACGGATTTAAAGAGTTTTATAGCGATGGCAGAAAGTCTCGGAGCGGACGCCATAGGTTTAAATTGCTCAGTAGGCTCAAAAGAGTTAGCTGATATGAGCAAAATCCTTACAGAAAATACAAATCTCCCTATATCTTTCAAACCAAATGCAGGTATGCCTATTCTTGTAAATAAAGAAACCGTTTTTCCAGAAACAGTAGATGAATTTATAGAAAATTCTTTAAAAGCCTATTCTTATGGCGTAAATATGTTTGGCGGCTGTTGCGGAACAAACCCTCAATATATAAAAGCGCTGTCAAAAGAGTTAAAAAATGCAAAACCAATAAAGAGAAAAACTGTGTCAAAATTCTTTTTATCTTCAAGAACTACGGCATATAATTTAGATGAAATCCGCAAACCCATAATAATCGGCGAGCGCATAAATCCCACAGGCAAAAAGAAATTTCAAGAAGAATTGTTAAAGAATCGTTTTACCTATGCAAAAGACGCGGCGCGTTCGCAAACCGAGTCAGGCGCAAATATATTAGATATCAATACAGGCATAGCCGGCGCAGATGAAACGAGTCTTTTGGTAAATGCGGTAAATCAAATTCAAGAAATCGTCCATATACCTTTATGTATAGATTCAAGCAATCCCAAATCTTTGCAAGAGGCTGTTAAAAGTTGCGCAGGCAGACCATTAATCAATTCAGTCAACGGCGAAAAAGAAAAACTTGAAACGATAATGCCGATAGCCAAAAAATACGGCTGCCCTTTAATCGCTCTTGCCACAGACGAAAAAGGCATACCAAAAACCGAACAAGAAAGATTAGACATTGCCGCAAAAATCGTTCAATACGCCGACAAAATCGGCTTTCCAAGAAAAAATCTAATTTTTGATTATCTTTCTTTGGCGGTCAGCGCAAGCGTAGGTCAAACTGAGCGCACTTTAAACGCTATAAAAAAATCAAAACAATTATATCCCGAATGCAAAACCGTTTTGGGCATATCCAATATATCTTTCGGTCTTCCCGCAAGGCAGATTCTAAATTCAACTTTCTTAAAAATGGCGGTTGAGGCAGGTTTGGATTTTGCTATTATCAATCCATCGGAAGATTGGACTATCCATGACAAAAAGGCGCAATCTGTCCTTTTAGGAAAAGAAAACGCAATCAATGAATATATTACCGCCTATTCAGGCTTTAAAAAACAAACTGTCCAACAAGAAGAAGAAAATATCAGTCCCGCTAAAAAATTATATTTATCAGTTTTACGCGGCGACAAAAACGAAGTGCAAGATATTGTAAATAAGATTATAGACGAGGCGGGTCGTCATGAATTAAGTCGTCATTGCGGGTTTGACCCGCAATCTCTGCCGTGTAGCGATATAGCAAAACAAGCCTGCAATGACAGCGGCGCTTTTAAAATAGTAAATGATTCCGTTCTTGGCGCTCTAAACGAAGTAGGAGAGAAATTCGCCGCAAAAGAATATTTCCTGCCTCAAATAATAATGTCGGCGGAAGTTGCTCAAAACGCTTTTGCAATCATAAAAGGGGTTTTAAAAAATTCGCAAAACCAAAATGTCAAAGGCTCTAAAATCATATTAGCCACTGTAAAAGGAGATATGCACGACATAGGCAAAAACATAGTAGGCGCGGTTCTTGAAAGTTATGGTTTTGAGATAATAGATTTAGGCGTCAATGTGAGCGCCGAAACCATAATTGCTAAAGCAAAAGAAATAAATCCCATTATCATAGGTTTATCGGCATTGATGACCACGACAATGCCGGAAATGGAGACCGTAATAAATCTAAAAAAACTAAACGCTATCCCTGCCAAAATCATAATAGGCGGCGCCGCAGTAACAGCCAAATTCGCATTAGAAATCGGCGCTGATTTCTACGCCAAAGACGCCATAGAAGGCGCCAAATTCGTCCAAACTGCAAACAAGAATAATCCCACGCATCTTAAAAAATTGCACACAAACAACTAATTGATTTTTCAATCACTTTCTTGAAAAAATGCTGTTATTCCGATGTCATTTTAAATAGACCTTTTACACAACCGACGCATAAAAATAGATGGATATTGCGCGCCTTGCAGATTCGCGCAGGCTCGACTTTGCCGCCGAATCTATTTTATGCAGTTCTTCAAACCTTTGTTATTAGTGAAAAAGGAGTTTATTGTATGGATTTTGCGATTTCGCAAAATGACAATTCCGTTTTCGCGCAGACAAGATCTGTTAGCGCTCAATGATAACGCCTATACTCTTACATTCTTTGTATATTAGTTATGCAAGAGGTCTAATAAAGAGCGCATGTTTGGCAGCGGGCGCGAGATGGTGTTAAACAAAGACAATGACTGCGCAAGGAGCGCGAAATGGAAAAGACAACGACAAAAACAACAGATTTTCTCGCAAGTGGCGCAAAACGATAAAGAAAACAACAAAAAACAACAAAAAATAACAAAACACAAAACTTGTAAGGGCGGGGTTCAAACCCGTCTACCTTAACGAAAGGCAAAAATGAACGGGAAATGTTAAAAAACAAAACGATGGAATGGCAACTGCTGGCAAGGACAAAAGCAATCCCTAACAATGTTGCGCCGTATTTAAGGAAAGGGCGCTCATGTCTCGCGCTCGCCGCCAGATATGCATGCGCTCTTTATTCACCGTGCGGCGTTCGCTCCTTGTGTGATTGTTGCCTTTGTCGTTATCCCCATTTACATAACTTGCGGGAAATCGTTGCCGTTGCTGTTGTTTTCTTGCTTTAATCCATAACTTTATATAAAATAGCCTCGTAATCTAAAAAATAATTACACAAAAAATCAATCAAAAACTTCGCTTGTCCCCCGATAGCAGTCCATCGGGGGATTATAAAATTTGCTTGAAAAATCAATAAGGATTTAAAAATGGCTGATAGTCGGATGCTTAGAAAAGGGTATAAAAAGGCTCGTCTTGAACTCTCAAACGGTATGGTTTTTGAGGGTAGGGCTATCGGCTCCCAAAATTGTGTTAGCGGCGAGATGGTTTTTAATACAGGTATGCTTGGATATAGCGAAGCAATGACAGACCCCTCTTATTTAGGGCAAATCCTCGTTTTTTCTTTCTGTTTAATAGGCAATTACGGCGTTCCCGCAATAAAAAACAATGATATTTTCTCTTCCATAGGACATGAAAGTCAATCAATCAAGACTCAAGGCATAATAGTTTCGGATATTTTTGACGGCTGCTATCACCATGACGGCGGTCAGTCTCTTGAACAATGGATGCTCGAGCAAAATGTTCCCGGTATTGCAGGCATTGACACAAGATATTTAGTTCAAGTGATAAGAGAAAGCGGCAATCTTTTCGGCAAAATCATCCCCGAAGGCGCAAAAAAAGAAAAGTTAAATCGCTTTGAATTTTTAAGCAGATTTAAAGACAAAGAATTTGTTGACCCCTCAAAATACAATCTTATGCCTTCAGTATCCACAAAAGAATTTCAATATTTCGGCAATGGCGTAAAAAAAGTAGCCTTGATAGATTGCGGCGCTAAATGGAATATTATAAGAATGCTTGTTCAAAAGGGCTGTCAAGTGATTTTGACTCCTTGGGATGCTGATTTTTCCAAAGTGAATTGCGATGGCTGGCTTATTGCAAATGGTCCCGGCGACCCTGTAAATACTGGAGATTTAGTAACCCGTATTAAAAAAGATGTTTTGGGTTCAGGCAAGCCCGTTTTGGGGATATGTCTTGGACATCAATTATTAGCATTGGCAAGCGGAGCAAAAACAAAAAGATTAAGCCACGGACACCGAAGCCACAATCAGCCCGTATTTTCTCTACCAGAAAAAGCCGCCTTTATGTCCAGCCAAAACCACAGATATGCAGTTGAGAAAAAATCAATACAACAGGGCTGGAGATTATGGTTTGTCAATGCAAACGACGACTCCGTAGAAGGCTTAATCCACAAAACAAAACCATACATGTCAGTCCAATTCCACCCCGAAGCCTCAAGCGGACCAAACGACACAGGATGGATAATGGATAAGTTTATTGGGCAAATTTGAGGAGCAAAGTTAAATGGAAGAAAAAATAATAGAAAATCATAAGCAATCATGGCAATCGTTAAAAAATAACACATTACATAGATTTGTTGAATATATTGTTGCTGATATGGCAAAAGATCTCAAATTAGGTTTTGTAACAGGTAATAAAATTAGGTTCACTGTTCCCCATGATTTGACAGCTGAATTAAATAAAATAAAGAGAAATTTATTGGTTGATTATGGAGGCGAGTATGACGCTCGCGTGCCAAATATGGATATAGTTATATATGAGCCTAAATCAAGCAAAGTATTTGCCATTGTGTTTATGTCAGAATTAAAAGAAAGAGTTTTAAATGCTGTTTATTGGAAATTAAAATTTGATTCATGCCCTTATTCAAATCATATTAAGGTTTTTTTCGTAACATCAGATTCAAAGAAATTTCCAACAAATAATAAATTTGACAGAATGTGCGGCAGCGTTTTATCAGATATTGACGGTTACTATGTGTTTAGCGAGAGAAAAAGAGCAAAAAATGACAATATACAAAACTTTGATGAATTTTTTGACGATTTACAAAAGGCGGTTAAATAATGAAGAACGCTAAAAAGACAAAACCTTTTTTTAGATTTAAGAATGCTTTTCTTTATAATGGGAATGTTTTAGATGCAAATAATTTCTCAAAAGAATTCTGCGATTTGATTGTGACTTCTCCGCCATATAATGTCGGCATAGAATATACTTCTAATAATGATGTTTTAAGTTATGATGATTACTTAAAATTTACTCAAAAATGGATTTCTAATTGTTTTGATTGGACAAAAGATTCAGGCAGACTTATATTAAATATCCCATTGGATAAGAATAAAGGCGGGCAAAAAAGCGTAGGAGCGGATATAACCGCAATAGCGCAAAAAGCCGGTTGGAAATATCACTCAACTATTATTTGGAATGAGGGCAATATCTCAAGACGCACTGCTTGGGGTTCTTTTATGTCGGCATCTGCTCCTTATGTGATTGCTCCTGTTGAATTGATACTTGTTTTGTATAAAAAAGAATGGAAAAAAATAGGCGGCAGCAAAATTTCAGATATTACAAAAAAGGATTTTATGGATTGGACAAACGGCGTATGGGTATTTAATGGAGAAAGTAAGAAAAGAATAGGACATCCCGCACCATTCCCAAGAGAATTGCCGTATAGAGCAATTAAACTTTTTAGTTATGTTGACGATATTGTTTTTGACCCATTTAGCGGAAGCGGAACTACGGCTTTGGTTGCGGCAATGAATAAGCGCATAGGAGTTGGTTTAGACATTGATGAAGGATATTGTAATTTAGCCAAGAATAGAATTTCGCAAGAATTAAATACTTTAAATTTGGGGGATTCAAATGAAAAAAATATCTCAATCAAAATTGCTTAAGAGTTTCTTTGTTAAAAACCCTAACAGAGATATAGAGCATCCAGAAGTTGTAGATTGGGTAACGGCAGAATATAAAAAACTCACTGGAGAAGTTTTCAGAGACCCAGATAGACAAATCAGAAAATTTCATCAAGTTGGATTGCTTATAAAAGTGAGAAAAGGAGTTTATAGATATGATCCCAAGTTTGCGCATAAAAGGATATTAGAAGAATTTACTCAAGTGCAAAAAGAGGCGATATTAAAAAGAGATGGCTATAAATGTGTTATTTGCGGCAGAGGAATAAAAGAAGGCGTAGAATTGCACATTGACCATGTTATAGCAAAGGACTTAGGCGGAAAAGCAACAATGGACAATGGTCAAGTTTTATGTTCTCGTTGTAATTTCATGAAGAAAAAAGCAAAACAAACTGAAAGCGGCAAGAAAATGTTTATTCGTTTGTATGAACTTTCTAAAAAAGAGAATCAGAAAGATGTGCTGGATTTTGTAACTGAAGTCTTGGAAGTTTATGAAAAGCACGGAGTGAATGGACACATCGCTTGGAATAAAGATAAATAAACAGATTTAGAAAACAATTTTAAGTCTAATAAAAACTTCGAATTATTGTGGGGTATAAATCGAATGACTCAAAAAAAACGAGACCAAAATTTAATGATTGTTTATGCTGTTGAGGGATATTCGCAGAAATACAATATGAGAGAAAGCGATGTTTTGACCCTTTTTATGAAAAACGGAATAACCGATCTTATTCGCAAGCATTATAATGCCTTACACACTCAAGGTTTTGATGAAGGTTTTTATTTTGCGGATGATGTATTAAAAAGAAAGATGAAAGAAAATACATTTATTAGTTAAAACAAGAGGAAAACCATGCCTTTATTAGATTTTTTAACGCCTAAACGAGGAAAAAAAAAGAAAGTTATTCTTTTGGGTTCCGGCGCTTTGTCTATTGGACAGGCGGGAGAATTTGATTATTCCGGTTCGCAGGCTGTCAAGGCGCTTGAAGAGGAAGGGCTTGAAGTTATTATTATCAACCCCAATATAGCGTCTGTCCAAACCAATAGAGGACAAAATAAAAAAGTTTATCTCTATCCGATTACTCCTTTTTGGGTGGAAAAAATTATCAGCATGGAAAAACCCGCCGCAATTATTTCAAGTTTCGGCGGACAGACTTCTCTTAATTGCGTGATTGCTTTGGAAAAAAGCGGGGTTTTGCAAAAATATGGAGTCCGCGTTTTGGGGACTTCCGTCGCCGCTCTTGAAATGTCTGAAGATAGAGAGATGTTTGCGGATAAAATGGGAGAAATTAAAGTCCCTGTCGCTCCAAGTTATGCCGTTGAAACTGTCGAAGACGCTCTTAAAATGGCTGAAAAAATCGGTTATCCAGTAATTACTCGTTCGGCTTTTGCTTTGGGCGGGCTTGGCAGCGGTCTTGCAAAGACGGCGGCGGAATTAAAAGAACTTACGCAATCCGCTCTTATGAGCAGTCCTCAAGTTTTAATTGAAAAGTCTCTGCACGGCTGGAAAGAAATTGAATATGAAGTTATGCGCGACAAAACAGGCAATACAATAACAATCTGCAATATGGAAAATTTTGACCCTATGGGCATACATACGGGCGATTCTATAGTCATAGCGCCGTGTCAAACAATCAATAATGTAGAAAACAATATGATGAGAGACACCGCTATTAAAATCGCTCAAAGTATAGGCGTTGTCGGCGAATGCAATGTGCAATTTGCTTTAAATCCCAATGAATACGGTTTTTATGTAATAGAAATAAACGCAAGGCTTTCGCGCTCGTCGGCTTTGGCAAGCAAGGCGACGGGATATCCGATTGCTTATATAGCGGCAAAAATCGTTATGGGGTTTGATTTGTTAGAACTGAAAAATCCCATCACAGGCACAACCTCGGCATTTTACGAGCCTTCTCTTGATTATGTCACTTTAAAAATTCCCCGTTGGGATTTGAGCAAATTCAGCGGAGTGTCAAAAAATCTCGGCACTCAAATGAAAAGCGTCGGCGAAGTTATGGCTATAAGCAGAAATTTTTGCAGCGCATTGCAAAAAGCAATCAGAATGGTAAATGAAAATGAAGATGGTCTTACAGCGCCCGTCTTTAAAAACACTAAGGATTTGGATTTAATCAAAGAATTGTCATCACCTACAAACTTGAGAATTTTTGCCGTATATGAATGCTTTAAAAGAGGAATGACTATTGAAGAAGTTCATAATCAAACGAAAATAGATTTTTGGTTCTTGTCGCATGCGCGCGATTTGGCAAAAACCGAAATTGAACTGACGGAGTTTTTTAAAGCGGGCGGCAAAAAAGAAAATATAACAAAACAAGTTATATACGGCGAATTTAAAAAACTTTCAAAAGATTATTTACATTATCTCAAATCAAGAAGTTTCTCCGATTTTCAACTTGTCAAAATTTTCATATCGGCGGTTTCTGACGGGCATATTAAATTGTCTGCAAGCCAGACAAGGAGTTTGTCTCTTGCCATAAGGAATCTGAGAAAAGAGTTAAAAATCGTTCCCGTAGTAAAAAGAATAGACACAACTTCTTCAGAATATCCGACAAAATCAAATTATCTATATCTCTCTTACGAGGGTATTCACAATGATATTACTCCCAAGAAAAACAAAAACAGCATAATCACGCTCGGCAGCGGCAGTTACCGCATAGGCAGCAGTATAGAATTTGATTGGTGTTCAGTGATGACGAGTTCTTATTTTAAAAACAAGAAAAACGACAGCGTGATAATAAATTGCAATCCAGAAACGGTGTCAACGGATTTTAGCGCGTCCGATAGATTATATTTTGAAGAACTCTCCTTTGAGCGCGTCTTAGACATTGTTGATATAGAAAATCCAAAAGGCGTAATAGCCTGTATGGGCGGGCAAAATCCCAATAATTTAATTGCTCCTTTAAGCGAGGCTAAAGTAAATATATTAGGACATAACAATAAAAGCGTCGACGCGGCGGAAGACAGAGGCAAATTTTCCGCTATGCTTGACAAACTCGGCATAGACCAGCCCGCATGGACTACGGCGGTTTCAAGAGAAGATATAGACAAATTTATAGAAAAAACGGGCTTTCCAGTTTTAATCAGACCGAGTTTTGTTTTGTCGGGAACTCTTATGAATGTGGCAAATGACAAGCAGAGCTTGGATTTCTTTCTTTCTCTCACAAAAGATATTTCTTCAGATTTTCCCGTAGTCATTTCAAAATTTATACAAGACGCCAAAGAAATAGAATGCGACGGCATAGCCAAAAACGGCGAAGTGATTTTATCTTTGGTAAGCGAGCATGTTGAAAATGCGGGCGTTCATAGCGGCGACGCCACTATGGTTTTTCCCGCTGAGAAAATCTATGTTAAGACAGTCAATACAATAAAAGATATAGCGGCAAAAATCATCAAAGGATTAAATCTCAACGGACCTTTTAATATACAATTTATAGCCAAAGACAATGAAGTAAAAGTGATTGAATGCAATGCAAGGGCGTCGAGGTCGTTTCCATTCATATCAAAAGTGTCGGGTATAAATTTAGCCGAACTTGCCTGCAAAGTGATGAACGGCGAGAAGGTTGAAAAAATCTTTTTAGACGAAAGCGAAATTCCTTATACGGGAGTAAAAGCGTCAATGTTTAGTTTCCAAAGGCTTGACGGCGCAGACCCAGTCAGCGGCGTAGAGATGGCTTCCACAGGCGAGGTCGGCTGTCTTGGCAAAAATTTTAATCACGCCTTGCTTCTTGCAATGGAATCCACGCAGATAAGAAAACCCAAAAAAGGCATTTTGCTAAGCACAGGACGGGAAAAAGACAAAGTTAAATTTCTATCTGTGATAGACAATCTCTACAAGTTAAACATTCCAATTTATGCCACAAGCGGCACGGCTAAATATCTCGAATCCAGAGGCTACAAAGTCAACACAGTTCATTGGGCGACAAGCCAAGAAAGTCCAAAAGCCGTTGATATTATAATAGACGGCAAAGTTGATTTCGTAATCAATATAAAGAAGAGCCTTGAAATAGACGAATTCCACAACAATGCCATGATAAGAAAAACAGCCGTAAAATGCGGCTGCTCAATCCTAACCAATTTAGAAAAAGCCATAGCCTATATCCGCGCCTACGATTCTTATGATGAGTTGCAAAACATAGATAAGTGCATAAGTCTTAACGGTAAGGACAAATAATTAGGCGCGGCTAAAGCCGCAATGCGCGCGGTTGGCTAAAAAATTAAGCGCAATGATATGGTCAGCGTCTTTTCCAATATTATGAGGATGGGGTTCAACCATATCTCTACAAACCACGCATAGACAAATTCCGCCAAAATACGCTCAAAATGTTTCGTGGAAGAACGATAAATCAAATATGGATGAAATCTATGTGAGTTATTAATTTTAATATAAGTAATGGAGAGAATTAAATGTATAGTTTTAAATTTAAGTGGAATACAAAAATGCCTGTGGTGGAGGCAAAATGCAAAATGAATCTCGGTTCGTTTTTTTATAATAATATTTCAAGAGGAGTTATGTTTTATACATATATTTCTGATAGTTTATCCATTTGGGAATATTGTGATAATATTACGGCAACGGACGACGGGAAAATAGTAAAATGCGAGAGATACAATGATTGCGTCACAATGAATATCTATACTTTGTCGGAGTATTCCGCGCTTATCAGCAATAAAAAAGACGCTAAATTACAAGTAAGACTAATAAAAACTGTTTTGGAAGGTCTTGTATTTAAAAATGTTGTCAATCCGTTAATGCGAGATCGGCAATGAGGAAATAACATGAAAAATAATAATGATATAACATACTCAGAGGCGATTGAAAAAATAATGCTTGCAAATGGATATTTTGCGCCGTTAAAATTGATATATAAAGAAATTGGAAAATATAAAGATATGGCTATGATAAAAGGCGCTACGCCCAATAATACTGTCCAAGAAAGGGTTCAAAGAGACGAAAGATTTATTAAAATTGGTTTTGGAGTCTATGCTTTAAAAGAATATATAGAAAAATTACCTATACAAGTATTGCCTAAAACAAAAGAAGAAAAAGTAAATAGAAGGCATTCGGAAATACAGGGTATGCTTTTGGAAATAGGGAATCAGCAGTCTGATATTAACAACACCTATACAAGCGATAAAAAACGCATATTTGACAATAAAACACTTGGCAAATTGGCAACTTTGGATAGCGTTCCTCAATTTACCTATGATAAAATTATCGAAGAAACGGTTTCTTATATTGATGTCATTTGGTTTAATGAAAGAGATTTTCCGCAGGTTGTTTTTGAAGTTGAGCATTCGACAAATTTTAAAGGCGCTTTTTTGAGATTTATGGAATTGCAAGATTTTCAAACTAAATTTTATTGCGTATCTGAAGAAAAAAGACAAGATAAATTTGAAAGAGAAAAAAAGAAAAGCGCTTTCAGTCCAATATCACAACGAATACATTTTCTTAGTTATGAGGATATAGAAAATGATTATAAAAAAGCAAAGATGAATTCTTTTATTAAATATTGACGATATGGATGCAGCATGGAAAGGCTTAAATGGAAAATGCGAAATTCCTTGTATCAATAAACAATTTGATGGCTATATTGATGTTTCGTGGGTTCAAAAGGTTTAAAGCAGATAAAACAGAAAACAGAAACCACGCCTCAGACCATACTTTTGAATATCTGCATATCTTGGAGAAAAGCGTTTAGAAAGTCAATTATAGCGATAATAATTATCAATAAAATATCTACAAAGACAAATAATTGGGCGGCGTAAATTGAAAATATTCTATTTAGAAAGATATTGTTTTGGAGCGTAAATGAGATTTATAGGAAGTAAAGCTAATTTATTAAATAATATCAGCAAAGTAATAAATGAAAACACGAACGGAAAAGAAAAAATCTTTTGCGATTTGTTTTCTGGGACATCCGCTGTATCTCGTTTTTTTAAGCCTAACTATACTGTCATTTCAAATGATATTTTGTATTTCCCTTATGTTATCTCAAAAGGCGTCATAGAAAATAATAAAACCCCTTTATTTTTAAAACTTAAAAAAAATGGGATATTGAACCCTTTGGATTATCTTGAAAACCTAAAATTTGAAAAAAAAAGCATTAAAAACAATTTTATTTCTAAACATTATGCTCCGACTTCAAAAAACAAAAGAATGTATTTTACAGCCGTAAATGCTCAAAGAATAGACTTTATAAGAAATGCTATTGAATTGTGGAAAAACAATAATGATATAAATGAAACAGAATATTATTATTTGCTTGCAAGTCTTATTGAGGGCATACCGAGCGTGTCAAATATAACAGGAACTTATGGAGCGTTTCTGAAATATTGGGATAAAAGAGCATATAAGAAATTTAAAATGATTGAATTAGACATCATAGATAATAAGAGAAAAAATTTCAGTTTTAATGAAGATGCTTTGAAATTAGTAAAGAATATTGAGGGAGATATAGTTTATATAGACCCGCCCTATAATAGCCGTCAATATCTGCCCAATTATCATTTGTTAGAGACTGTGTCTCGTTATGATAATCCAAAAATTCATGGAGTTACCGGTATGCGTGAATATTTAAATGACAAATCTCCTTTTTGTATAAAAAAAGAAGTATTGGATGCGTTTAATTATCTAATAGAGAATTTAAAATTTAAAAATGTCGTTGTAAGTTATAGTTCTGATGGTTTGATGTCTGTCCAACAGATAGAATCTGTTTTAAAAAGGCATTGTATAGATACAAGTTATAAAATGTATAAATCCCCGTATAGAAAGTATAAAGGAAAAGAAAAAAGCATTGATAAATCTTTATACGAATATATATTTTATATTCGTAAAAATATCAAAACGGTAAAAGTAGTAAAAAACGATATTCGTTTTGTAGCGCAAGAAAGCGTTCAATATCAAATTGCACAGAAAAAATTCCTTAAAAGTCCATTAAATTATATAGGCGGTAAATATAAATTGTTACGCAAATTATTTTTGCAATTTCCCAATAATATAAATACTTTTATTGATTTATTCGGCGGCGGGGCGAATGTTGCCGTCAATGTTTCTGCCTATAAAATAATATGTAATGATATAAATAATAGGCTAATAGAGATGATTAAGACTTTTCAAAAATTGTCCATTGAAGAGATTTTAGAGAGGATTCAATATAATATAACTCAATTTGAACTCTCAAAAGAAAATGAATTTGGATTTAAACTTTTTAGAGAATATTATAATCAAACCCGTAATCCAATAGATTTATATACATTGTCGTGCTATTCATTTAATTATCAGATAAGGTTTAATAATAATTTGGAATACAATAATCCTTTTGGTAAAGACAGAAGTTATTTTTCAGATAATATGAAAAAAAATCTTATTGATTTTTGCAGAGAGATAAGGAAAAAGGAAATAGAATTCAAATGTATGGATTTTGAAAAATTTAACATAGAAGGAGTTAAAAAAGGCGATTTTATATATTGCGATCCGCCTTATTTGATAACGATAGGGACTTATAACGACGGCAAAAGAGGTTTTAAAGATTGGGGGGAAAAACAAGAGGTTGCATTATATGAACAACTTGACGCTTTAAACAGAAAAAACATTTCTTTTGCATTGTCTAATGTTTTAGAGCATAAAGGCAAAAAGAACGCTCTGTTAGAAAAATGGTCAAAAAAGTATAGAGTTATTGATATGAATTATAATTATTCTAACTCCTGCTACAATACCAAAAGGCAAACAAGCAGAGAAGTGTTAGTTGTTAATTATTAAAAGGAAATCATGATAGAAATTAAAAGACTTGAAAAATTCACTTCGCGGGCATTTGGCTGGGTTCAAGACCCAAGTAATTTTTTTAGTCTGTGCGATGAGTAGATAATAATAATTATCAATAAAATATATACAAAGTTTTATTGCGGGCAAAAAAATAAATAGGGAACAGATAATAGCGAATTATTAGAACAGGAAATAACACATGACAACAAAAAACATCAATAAAACGCTGCATACTATTGTTAACGGCGATAGCCGCGATATGAGCGAATTAAATGATAATAGCGTTCATTTGATAATCACTTCGCCTCCTTATTGGCAATTGAAAGATTATGGTTCAAAAGAGCAAATAGGTTTTGATGATGATTATGAAACATATATCAATAATTTGAATCTTGTTTGGCAGGAATGTTTTAGGGTTTTACATAACGGCTGCCGTCTTTGTATAAATATAGGAGACCAATTTGCCCGCTCGGTTTATTATGGTCGTTATAAAGTTATTCCAATACATAGCGAAATTATTAAATTTTGCGAAATACTCGGTTTTGATTTTATGGGGAAAATTATATGGCAAAAAACTACCACAATGAATACGACGGGAGGAGCAAGTATTATGGGAAGTTTCCCTTATCCGCGCAACGGTATTGTGAAATTAGATTTTGAATATATTTTGCTTTTTAAAAAACAGGGAGAGTCGCCAAAACCTACACAAGAGCAAAAGGAAAATTCAAAAATGACAAACAAAGAATGGAATACTTATTTTAACGGACATTGGTATTTTAGCGGCGCTAAACAAACTCGGCATTTAGCAATGTTTCCTGAAGAATTGCCGCATAGGCTAATCCGTATGTTTTCTTTTCCAAATGAGATGGTTTTGGACCCTTTTATGGGAAGCGCAACGACGGCGGCAGTTGCTAAAAAATTAAATAGGAATTCTATAGGGTATGAAATAAATTCCTCATTTATTCCTATTATAAAAGACAAAATTGGGCAAGATGACGCTGAAATTGCAATAGTCAAACAAGATAATATAAAACAAAACTTTCAAGAAAAAATAGACGAGTTGCCTTACAAATTTGTTGACATTCATAAATTAGATAAGAAAATCGATATAAAAAAACTTCAATATGGTTCAAGGATTGATTCTAATAGTATGGGCAAAAGGGAGGAGTTTTTTTCTGTAAAAGAAATTATTTCTCCCGAGTTGATAAAGTTAAACAATGATTTAATAATTCGCTTAATCGGCATTAAGCAAAATCCTATAATCAACGGCAAGGCTATAAAATTTTTAACCGAAAAATTAAACGGCAAGAGAGTCTTTTTAAAATACGATGAAATCAAATATGATAAAGATAATAATCTAATGGCATACTTATATTTAGAAAACAAAACTTTCATTAATGCGCATATACTAAAAAGCGGGCTTGTTGATATGGATGATTCATTAAACTTTAAATATAAAGACAAATTTTTCCATATAGGACGGACAAATGGCTAAAGAATGGATTTTAAATAGCGCGATGAACAGATTTCAATTAAATTTCAAGAGAAATGTCGGCGCAACTTCAGAATCTATAAGAAAGTGTTCCCAAAAAAACATTATTAAGAAAGAGATTGAACGATTAAAATAGGAGTCAAACATGTGCGGAATTATCGGAGTTGAAAATAATAGAAATGCGGCGGTTTTGACGGCGGCGGGGCTTATTACTTTGCAGCATAGAGGGGAAGAGTCTGCTGGGATTACTGTTAGCGGGATTGATAAGATGAAGACTGTCCGCTCCATGGGGCTTGTGGCGAGGATTTTTAATGAGGACTCTTTAAGCAAAATGGACGGAACATGCGCTATCGGGCATGTTAGATATACCACCTCTGCAAAAAGTTCTCTTATCAATGCTCAGCCTTTCCAAATTGATTGTATGCATGGGCGCATTTCCGTCGCTCATAACGGCAATATCACCAACTTTTTAAAAATAAAAAATATCCTCGCTAAAAAGGGCGCGATTTTTGACCATACCTCAGACACGGAAATTCTTTTGCATTTAATCGCTATGGCTAAGGGGAATCTCTCTTCTATAATTGCAAACGCCATCAAGCAATTGGACGGGGCTTTTTCTCTTGTAATTTTAAAAGATAAAACTCTAATCGGCGCAAGAGATAAAGACGGCTTTAGACCTTTGGTTTTGGGAAAAATCGGCAAGTCTTATATTATTGCGTCGGAAAGCGCCGCTGTTGAAGTGATTGGCGGACAATATATAAGAGATATAGAGCCGGGTGAGGTGATAGAAATAGAAAACGGAAAAATCAAAAAGTCTTTTAAATACACAAAAGCCTCTAAACAGCATACTTGCATTTTTGAGCAAGTCTATTTTTCCCGTTCAGACAGCATAATGTTTAATAAGAGCGTTAAAGAAGCGAGAATAAAAATGGGCGTTTTGCTCGCCGAGCAGATGAAAGATATTGTTAAGACGGCGGATATTGTTATGCCTGTGCCTGATTCAGGCTTTTATGCGGCTCAAGGCTTTTCAAGAGCGTCGCATATTCTTTTTGAGACGGGTTTTGTCCGCAATCACTATGTCGGGCGCTCTTTTATAAAGCCGTCGCAAAATTTGAGAGAATTGACGGCTCAGTTAAAATTGTTCCCTATAAAAGAAGTCGTCAAAGGAAAAGAGATAGTTCTCATAGACGATTCTATAGTCCGCGGAACTACTTCAAAAAGAATAATAAGCGCCTTAAAAAAAGCGGGCGCAAAAAAAATCCATTTTGCCTTGTCTTGCCCTCCAATTATCGCGCCTTGTTATTACGGCATAGATACTCCTATGAAAGAGCATTTAATCGCCGCTCAAAAATCAATTGAAGAAATAAGAAAATATCTCGGAGTGGATTCGCTCACATTTTTAAATTTAAAAAATCTTGTGTCCGCATGTTCGCCTGATGAAAACAATAAAAATCTTTTCTGCTGCGCTTGTTTTACAGACAAATATCCGACAAAAATATCGAAAATTTCATTTAAGAAAAAAATAAAAGAAAGGATAAACAAATGACAAAGTATATCTTCATTACAGGCGGCGTGGTTAGTTCTTTGGGAAAAGGCATTTCAGGCGCGAGTATCGGCAAATTGCTGCAGCTCTATGGGTTTAAAGTGAATATGATTAAATTTGACCCATATATAAATGTTGACCCCGGCACAATGAACCCTTATCAACACGGCGAAGTTTTTGTAACAATAGACGGCGCGGAGACAGACCTTGATTTGGGAACCTATGAGAGATTTTTAGATATCTATACCAGTAAGGCAAACACAAATACGGCGGGCGGCATTTATCAGACTGTGATAAATAGAGAAAGAAGAGGAGATTATGACGGAGAAACAGTCCAAGTAATTCCTCACATCACAGATGAAATAAAAAAGAGATTTAGCGCTCTTAAAAATGAATACGATATAACCATTATAGAAATCGGCGGCACTGTCGGCGATATAGAAGGGCTTCCTTTTATGGAGGCGGCAAGACAATTTAGGTTGGAAAATAAAAAAGAAGATATTGTTAGCATTCATGTCACCCTTGTTCCTTATATAGCGGGCGCAAAAGAATTAAAAACCAAACCCACTCAACATTCAGTCAACAAATTAAGAGAAATAGGAATCTTGCCCGATATGATAATTTGCAGAACTCAATATGATATAGACGACAGTTTAAAAAGAAAAATATCTTTGTTTTGCAATGTTGAGCCGGAATGCGTTGTGGAAGCCAAAAATTGTTCGTCTATCTATTTTTTGCCGGAGGCTTTTAAAGAGCAAAGCGTTGATAAACTCATAATGCAAAAACTCAAGATAAAACCCAAACGCAGTTTTGACAATAATTGGTTAAAGCAAATCAAAGCGATAGACAAATACAATAAAACAGTCCGCATAGCGGTAGTCGGAAAATATGCCGACTTAAAAGACGCTTATAAGTCCATAGATGAATCTTTAAATATCGCGGCGACAGACCAAAAATCTAAAGCCGATATTTCTTATTTGGATGCTGAAGATAAAAATCTCATATCAAAATTAAAAGATTATGACGGGATTTTAGTGCCGGGAGGGTTCGGAATCAGAGGCATAGACGGAAAAATCAAAGCAATCAAATATGCCCGAGAAAACAAAGTTCCTTTTTTTGGCATATGTCTCGGCATGCAATGCAGCGTGATAGAGGTTTCAAGAAATCTTTTGGGTTTAAAGAGCGCGCACTCTACGGAATTTGACGAAAATACAAAATACCCCGTTATAGATATGATGCCTGAGCAAAAAAATATCGCATATCGCGGCGGCACTATGAGGCTTGGACATTATATTTCAGACATAATAAAAGGAACGCTCGCTTATAATTTATACAAAAAGGAGCATATAGAAGAGCGCCACAGACATAGATATGAAATGAATCCTCATTTTATAGAGCCTCTTAAAAAAGTAGGTCTTACTGTCAGCGCATACCATAAAAACATTCTTCCAGAAATAGTAGAGATAAAATGCCATCCATTTTTTATAGGCGTTCAATTCCATCCTGAATTTGCTTCAAGACCAATGAAACCTCATCCTTTGTTTAAAGGTTTTATCGCCGCCGCTATAAAAAATAAAAAGCATTAAGAAAGTTCGCGCCGCCCGCAGATTTTGGTTTTGCGGGCTTTGTATTTGTCATTGCAAGATTTGTGTTTGCCGCCCGCAGACTTTGGTTTGTCGTTGCAAGATTTGCATCTGTCGCCCACGGACTTTGGTTTTCTCATTGCGGGCTTGACCCGCAATCTCCGTCGTTTGCCTCAAAATGCTTTGCGAAGAAATTCTGGTCAAGTCCATAGGCGGCTTAAAGGAAAATAATTATGAAGAAACCAATTTTATACGCCGATATGCATGTTCACAGCAATTATTCAGACGGCGCTTTTGCGCCCGCTCAAGTTGTAGAGCATGCTTTGCGTATAAATCTTAGCGCAGTCGCTCTTACAGACCATGATTGCATAGACGGCATACAAGAAGCGCAAGAGGCGGGTTTAAAAAACAATATTGAAGTTATTTCCGGCGTAGAACTTTCCACGCAAATGGACAATGAAGAAAAAACCGAAATGCACATCTTGGGTTTTTTTATAGACCACAAATCGCGAGAATTAAAAAAACAATTAGACATTTTTAAAAATTCCCGTCTTGAAAGAGCGTATAAAATTTTATTTAAACTTGAAAAAGAAGGCATAGTTCTAAAAGATAAATCATTTATAGAAAACGGCAAGGATAAATCTGTCGGGCGCCTGCATTTTGCAAAAGCATTGATAAAAGAGGGGTTCGTTTCTCATATTCAAGAAGCATTCTATAAATATCTCTCAATGGGCAGACCCGCCTATGAGCCAAAATTTGCGCTCGCTCCGTCAGAGGCAATCAAACTCATTTTAAAGTCAGGCGGCGTTCCCGTAATTGCTCATCCTTATTATATTCCCTATGATGACAAAGAAATGTGGAAAACTCTTATAGCGGACGGGCTTATCGGCATAGAGGTTTGGCACAGCAAACATCCTCAAAATGTCGTCAAAAGATTGATAGATATAGCGGAAGAATTTGATTTGCTTATGTCGGGCGGTTCGGATTGCCACGGACCATATAAACACGAAAGCCCCATAATGGGCAAAGTCAAAGTTCCATACAAGATAGCGGAGCGTTTTAAGAAAAAAGCGCAAGAGTTAAAATCATTATGATAAAACAAGAAAACACAAGCATGGTCTATGGCAGAAATCCCGTATTAGAATTATTAAAAGCCGGCAAACGGCAAATAAACAAAATTTTAATATCGCAGACGGCAAGAGGCGGCGCGATCTCAGAAATAATAAAACTTGCCAAAACAAAAGGCATAGCCCTTCACAATGTCCCGCCGGACAGATTAGACAGATTCTCAGAAAACTCCCAAGGCATAGCCGCAGAAGTAAGCGCTATTGATTATGTTGAAATAGAAGATTTGATAGATAGCGCAAAGAAAAATCCCAAACCTTTGCTTGTCCTTTTAGATTCCATAGAAGACCCGCACAATCTTGGCGCGATAATAAGAAATTGCGTCGCTTTCGGCGCAGACGGAGTAATCATACCCAAATGGCGCGCGGCGGGAGTGAATGAGACAGTATCAAAAACCTCAGCAGGCGCGATAGAGCATATAAGCATTTCCCGAGTAGCAAATCTAAATCAAACAATAGACGCGTTAAAAGACAAAGGTTTTTGGATAGCAGGCGCGCAAAACGGCGAGAAAGATATAAGAAATGCAGACTTACCTTTCCCGCTTGCCTTAATTATCGGCGGCGAAGGTTTGGGACTTCACAGATTAGTAAAAGAAAAATGCGACTATTTAATCTCAATCCCGCAAAAAACCGCAATCTCATCCCTAAACGCCTCCTGCGCCGCCGCCGTGATTTTGTATGAAATAACAAAAGTAAAAGGATAGAGGATAGTTTTACCCCGCCATTGCGAAATACCAAAAAACACGAAAACTCGTAGGGGCGAACCCATGTGTTCGCCCTCAAAGAAATTCAAAATGAAAATCCGTTTTGCGCGCCCTGCGATTTCACGCAGAACACAACCCATAAAATGCCGTTCTTTAAGCCTTTGTTATAAGATATAAAAACAACAATATTGTCATTATGATAAGATATTTGCCGCGCAAACAAAAACTAAACAATATTGTCATTATAGGTTTTGGTTTTATCATTGCGAGTTTTGATTTTATCATTGCGGATTTCGGTTTTTCCATTGCAGTTTTTGATTTTGTCATTGCGGATTTTGGTTTTTCTATTGCAATTTTTGATTTTGTCATTGCGGGCTTGACCCGCAATCTCCGTCGTTTCTTTTTGCCGTCATTCCCGAGCGTCTCTATCGGGAATCCACTTTAAAAAACAAATAAATCTTTGACAGCGGATTGACCGTGTTTTGTTTTCAGAAATAAAATTAGTATAATTCCGCCGCTCCAAAACAAAAAACAAGAAGCCGCAATTAGGACGGACGCAATGAATAATCAAACCCTAATAAATGTGAAGAATTCAACTCTTGTATGGGCAGACTTGTTGGTCTGCCCATTTTTCACATGCGCGTATGCGGATAACTATTCGCCTTTTTTTAAGCCTGTGACTAGGCGGGGGGGCGGCCGGCGCCCCCGGGCCCGAGCTGCGCGGGCGAAGATAGTTGGATAGAGGAATGGAGAGAGATCGA
>JAITTG010000078.1 GCA_031287095.1 Candidatus Parendomicrobium reticulitermitis
TGATTTTAATATTATGTTTTCAATTGTTAAGAAAACGATAGACCTCTTGCATAACTGATATACAAAGAATATGAGAGCATAGGCATTGTCATTTTGTGTAACAATCTGTCGCTCTGCGCAAAGTTGCGCAATGTCAATCTATTTTTATGCGTTGGTTGCACAAGAGGGCTATTTTACTTCTATTTTCTCGCTAACTTCTGCCGCTGTTTGAATGTCTGTCCCTGTAAGAGTATAGTATTGAACTGATGGGATAATCCCATTTGTAGCAAAAACATAAACTTTATTGAGATATGCAGGCTTATCATTTATCATAATCTCGCCTTTTGGCTTTCCACCAACTATCATTATCTTGATATCTCTATCTTTAACCGCTTTAAGAGTCAAAATATAATCAGCGCCTTTTTTGACGATAGTATATCCATAAGCCCTCTTTTCAAAAGAAGCAACTTCTTCGCGTCTGCCGTCTCTGGCGAGTAAAAGCCAATATGAATCTATGGGATTTGCTTCATTAACTGTCCCATCATCGTTTAAAACAATATCATACATTACAACATTAGCATTCTTATTTCTCTCAATTTTAAAGAGATTAACAGAAGCGGCGTCAGACAATACGGCAAAAACAAATAAAACTACGGCAAACAAAATAATTTTTTTCATCATGCATCTCCTTTTTTATCTGCAAATATAGAAAAATTTGCAGTCCTTGCAATTTTCTAAATCTTCTTTTTCTGCTTGAAAACAACTCCCGCTATTTATTTCATCAAGAACTTTAACGAGCATATCAAGACAAAATTGATAAGCCTCGTCTTTATCGTCTATGTTGACAAAATAATCTTTTAACTCGGCGTCCTTTAAATTATAAAACCCGCAAAAATCGGCAATCTTGTTTTCTTTACTTTCAAAAATATATTTGTATATAGGTATTTGTAAAGAGGATATATTTTGTTTGAGAAGATGGCGGTTATAACCTTTTTCCATCAGATTTTTAAGTTTTGTTTTGTTGAGGGGGGAAGGAACAAAACCTGTTTTGAAATCAATGATGACATATTTTCCATCCGCTCTTTTGTCAATTCTATCAATTTTGCATTTAAGTTTATACTCGTATTCGCCGTCAATGGAAGATTCGCAGGCGCTCTCGCTTTTATAGACTGATTCAAATTCTCTGTTTGCTTCTTTTTCTAAAAAGTTTTTCATTCTATATTCAAGTATTTTTTGAACGAGAAAAGAATACTCTTTCATTTTATAAGAGAATTTTCTGTCAAAATCTTTATTTAATTTTTCAAGAAATTGTTCGTGAAATTTTTGAGATTTCAACAACCCGCTTTCAAAGTCTGCTGGAAAAACGCCTTCAAAAAATTCGTGCAGAAAAGTTCCAATCTCTTTAGCGCCGGCATCGGCGCCGATTTCTATGTTTTCATCTAAACCTAAAACATAAGCAAAATAGAATTGCAAAGGGCATTTTAAATATAAATCTATTGAGCTATACGAATACTTAAAATCTTTCAGAAATTTCTTTATCTGCTCAGTCTTTTCATATTTTTTCTTTTCATTAGTTTGTAAAGGTTTTTGCGCAATTGACAGGGTTTTCACTTTGACGGCGTTTATATCATTGCTTTCTAATTGTTTCTGCCATAAAAGTTTTTCAATAAATCTGCTTCTTTCGTCTTTTTCATTGTCGGGATAAATAAAATTTATGTTTTTTGCGCCCGCTATAATTCGTTCAAAATGATATTTTTGTATTTCATAATCTTTCTTTACAAATTCAATGCCTAAAGCGAAAGAAATGTCTTTGGGGATTAAAGGGTATTCTTTTTTGACTGCGGGAATAGCGGAATCGGACATTGAGGCTATATATATATTTTCAAAAGACAAACTCCTCGATTCAAGCAAACCCAAAATTTGAAGTCCGTTTAAGGGCGAACCCGGCAAGGCGATTTTCTTGTTTGACATTAAATCAAGAATTATTTTGACGGCTTCTTCATTTTTCATTTTAGCATTAGCGGCGCTTCCTTCTTGCAATTCTTGCGCTATATCAAGAATAATTTGGGCGCATTGCAGATTCAATTTGTATTCGTCGTCAATGCTAAAAGAAAGCGTTTTATCAATAAGAGAAATCAAATTTCCGCCAAAACTTTGCAAATTGTCCAATTTCTCCCAACTGACAAATAGGGTGTCAAAAACATCTTTTAGAATTTTTATTAAATGCTCTTTATCAATCTTTTTCCATACTTGAGCGACAATAGTGTCTATCGAATCTAAAATCTCTTCATTTTTATAAATCTCGTCAAATTGCAAAAATAATCTCCCTTCAAGAAGCGCTCTAAAAGAAAAAAGATTTTCTATGCCGTGGGCTATGGCTCTGCTTGCGGCAGGACTTGCGAAAAATCTCATATTTTTAACTAACGGATTTGCAAGAACCGCCATTATGTCTTTGGCATAATAATTCCCGCCATTTCTTGACAATTGGGCGGCAAATACAGCCTTGATTAAAGAATACAGAGCGGTTTTAGATATTGGATAGCCCATAGAGACATTGTAATCGTTGGTAAAAGATGTAATTTCGGCTATCATAGGTTGTAATAAAGATTCGTCGGGAAGAATGACAGCCGTTTTATTTAAAGAATTCTTGGGCTGCGCGGACAGCAAATTTTTGACTAAAACCGCTTGAGTTTGGTCGTCATAAGCGCTAAACACATTGAAATCTATTTGAGGTTTTTTGTTTTGGATTTTAGGCAGAGCAACGCCAAATTCATTATAAATCTTTTTCAAAGTTTCGTATTCGCTTGGAGCGCCGTGAATAATAATAGTCAATTTGCCCGCTTTAAAAATTTTCTTAAAAATCTCAAATTCAGTTTTACGCATATAAAACGGCGCAAGCAAAATGATTTCTTCAAAATCGCCGCATAAAGTTTTAGCAGGCATTTTGGAAACCTGCAAAAAAGAATATCCGTTTGAGGCGGCTTTTCTTTTTTCAAGTTCATTGTGAAAAGATTGTCTGATTACAAAAATATTTTTAAGCAAATCATTTATGCTTTCTGGAACTTGATAACCTATATCGGCATTCATTTGGATATTTTTAATTTTTTCTTCTTGGGCATCTTCCATATCAAGTTGTTCAATGAAGCGCAAAATCTCAAAAGCCCAATCCAAAAAAGAAGCAAAAGATTTATTTAAAGGCAAAAGCGACGGAGATTTTTCTTTGACTATATTAAACAAAATATAAGCCGCTTCTATATCTGAAATTTTGGAATCATTGGTATTCTCAAAAGTCAGTTTTTCAACAAAATCTTCATTAGTAAAAAAAAACGGCGGCTCAAACGCTTTTTTATATTTTTGCGAAAGCGCTTTTTTTATAAAAAGAAAAGGACGGCGCCCGCCGCTTATGCAAGCGGTCTTTTTGCAGGACTTATAAATATAGTCTGAGGCATAATCTATTATGTTTTCGTCCATGTTTATATTGATTATTTTTGAACTCATTTTTACTCCTTTTCTTTGTTGTCATTGAGGAATCAACTAATATTGACGCTATTGTTCGCTCTGCAACTATACGCTGTATAAACTCTGCGATGGAGTTTATCCTGCGTGAAATCGCAGGGCGCGCAATGACGATATCTACATTCTCATATTCTTTGTATATCAATTATACAAGAAGTCTATTGTCTTTTTAACTTGGATTCTCAATAACGAATTTCGGAAATGACGGGCAAGCCGCCTTTGCTTTATTTTCAAATGGATTGACGACAAAACAATAATACAGACGCGGCATAAGCCGACATGAAAAAGGACAAAATAGATTTTAAACAGCCTCTATTTGCTTTTCGTTTAGCGCAACTATATATCCCTCAACAATTTTATCTGTATAAATTTCTTTAACTGCATTGATATATTTGGAAATTTGCTCTTTGTATTCTCCTATATTAGACAGAGAATTTTTGAAATCATAAATCAAAACCTTGTCGTCTAAAATTATCATCTTATCTATCCTCATTGTTATGCCTTGCGATGAGACAATTTCTTTTTCATTTGAAACAAGTTTAAAATCAAAATCAAAAATAGCGGATATCTCTTTATTGGACAGAAATTCTTTTAGAGAAGTTTTGAGTTCTGTTTCATCTGCAAGGCGGTATTTTCTGATAGTTAAATCAACAATGCGTTTGATTTCATCGTCAAGGTTTTTGTTTTTCAAAGATAAAAGTTGCGATAAAGCAAAATGTTTCATTGCGCCTTGCCTCTTTGCCTTATCTGAATTTAGGCTAAAAAATGAGTCGGTCTTAAAACTTATTCTTAAATCTTTATATCCCGAATTTACGCTATCTTCAACTGTTTCTTGTATTATTTTTTTAATAACTTTTTTGCCGCCGTTACGGGCTTGATCCGTAATGCCCCTACAAAGCGTCTTTGAGACAAACGACGGAGATTGCGGGTCAAGCCCGCAATGACGGAAAGCGAAAGAATTAGACTTAATGCCTGTTTCTTTTTCAACTTTTTCAAGTAAAACAGCGGCTAAATTATTTGAATTTCCCGCTTTTGGCGGGACGAGTATATACATCTCATCCTCAGCCCTTGTCATCGCCACATATACTAAATTAAATTCCCACAATAGATTTTGCGCTTTGCCCAAATTATAATCGGTTGAAATATCCGTATCTGACAAATGCGTTTTTGCTTTTGAAGTTCTAATGAGTTTTATTGTTTTTTCGTCCTCTCTATAATAAGGGTCTTCCCAAGAATTTTTGATTTCCAAGAAAGGAATAATGACTACCGGAAATTGCAAACCCTTAGCTTTATGAAAAGTCATAACTTTTATCCCGCCGCCCTGACGAGTTTTAATATATAAGTCCTCTTTTCTGTCTTCGTTTTCGTCGTCGTCAAAATCGGATAAATAATGAATAAAGTTGTTTAGTCCCGCGTCGTCTTTTTCAAAATTCTTTATAAGTTCAAGAAATCTTAAAATAAAAACTTTTGATTCTCCAAAATTCTCCATAACTTTGAATTTCTCTAAAATGGATATAGTCAACTCATATACGGGGATAAAGCCTGATTTTTTAAAAAAGTATTCAAAATACTCTTCCCATAACGCGCTATATCTCTCTCTAAAAACTTTGTAAAGAACTTTGCTTTTCTTGAAGTCAAAAATAAATTTTTCTATTTCTTGACCGTCAATGCCCGTTATTTTGGAAAATACATCGCCCAAAATAAAAGAAGCGAAAGATAAAGAATCTATCGGCGAAGCTAAAAATCTAATCAAAGATAATATTTGTTTTACGCAAGCATTTGCGCGAATATCCATAGTCTGCATAGATTCAGTTTCAAAACCAGACTCCATAAGCCAATTTGCGGCTTGGATATTGTCTCTATTGCTTCTGCATAAAACCGCTATATCTTCAAGTTCATATCTCGCGCTGACATCTTTAACAAAATCTAAAAATTTAACTTTTATGTTTTCTTCTATAATTTCTTTATCTTCAGCGTTTGGGATAATCTCAAACTTAACAAAACCGCCGTCCTTTTTAGAGCCGCTCTTTTGAGCGCAATTTTCATAGACGGCAAGCAATTTAGAAAAATCGTTCGCTTCTTTATCTTTTTGCGCTATTGTTTGGAAGCAATAGGATAAATTCTCTTTTGAAAAAACTGAATTATTAAAATCAATTATGCTTTTTTGGCTTCGATAATTATTTTCAAGAGAAACATAATCAATATCGGCAAAAGGAAATTCCTTATCCATATTGAGCATAATATCGGAATTGCCGCCCCTAAAACCATAAACAGCCTGCTTAATGTCCCCGACAAAAAAGAAAGAGCCGTCTTTACTGATTACTTCCTCAATAAGTTTTTTAAAACCCGTCCATTGAACTGTATTTGTATCCTGAAATTCATCTATAAGAAAATGATTGTATTTTTCCGATAATCTATAATAGATTTCTGGTATAGTTTCTTTGCTTTCAAACAATTTTAGAGTTTTAGAATTGATTTCATTGATAAAAACAAGTTCGTCTTTTTTAGATTGATAAGCGAATTCTTCTCTGATTTTCTCATACAATTTGCAATATATCCCATAATAATTGAGAGCGTCAAATTCAAGCAAGTCTTGAGCAGACCGCTTCATCTGACTCCATAATTCATTCAATTGCGCGCTTTGCTCCGATTTAGCATTGTAAGGAGGCAAATCGTAAAAATAGTAACTTGAAAATTCTAAATCCAAGAAATGTTTTGAAGCGCTTAATGCCTTATTAAAAGATTTCAAACAAGTATTATTTATATTGAATTTGTTCTTATCAATTATTTCCATTGCTTTCTTAGTAAGCAAATATAATTCATCGCTCTTTTCATAAATTGTTTTCCAATAAACGCCGCTATAATCATAATTTAATTCTTTGCCCGTATTTGAAATTTTTTTAAACAATTTATTCATCTCGGTAAAAATATCGCTTCGCGCAAACCAACTTTTTTTTGCGAATGTATATTGAACAACATAGTCCATGGCTATTTGCATTAAATCGCTTTCTTTATTTCTTGAAGCATTTTGCAAAAATGAATCTATGGCGAATTTTAGATAATCGCAATGATTTACTTTGATTTGAAAATTAGGCGAGATGTCCAAATTTATTGCGCAGGCTTTTAAAATATAATTTTTAAAACTATCTATTGTGCTTATATGAAAATCGTCATAATTATTGATTATCTCATCAAGAAGTTTTGCGGATTTTATAGAAATAGCCTTTTTAGACAAATTCAAATCGTCAAAAATCCCGCCGCATTCCATCCCCAAAGCGCCTTTTTTTAAATAATCCAAAACGCGTTGTTTCATCTCAATAGAGGCTTTATTGGCAAAAGTGACCGCTATGATATTTTTGCTCTTATTATCGTCAAAAAGGAGTTCTATATATCTTTTTGCAAGATTATAGGTTTTACCAGACCCCGCCGACGCTTGAACTGAAATAATTTGTTGTGTTTTCATTTATGCCTTAAATTTGCGAATATTATGTTCTCTTGAGATTTCTCTATTTATATCTTTTCTTTTTAAATCTTCTTTTTTATTGTATGCGGTTTTACCTTTTGCCAAACCTATTTGAACTTTGAGTTTTCCTTTTGACGAGATATAAACTTCCAAAGGTATTACAGTCAAACCTTTTTCTTTTACTTTTTGAGACATTTTGTTGATTTCCGCTTTATGCAAAAGGAGTTTTCTTTTTCTTTTAGCGTCATAATCTTGAATATGCGTTGAGATATTTTCATAAGGCGCGATAAACATATTATCAACAAAAGCCTCTCCATTAGAAAATTTCACCAAAGCGTCCGCAAGGCTTATATTAGAATGCCGAGCAGACTTCACCTCATACCCGCTCAAAACAATCCCAGATTCGCATCTATCCAAAATCTCATAATTATGAAAAGCCTTCCTATTAGACGCCAAGGTTTTGCGAACTTGTTTTTCTTTTTTTGTATTTGTTTCTTTTTTAGACATTTTGACGCGCCTCTCTATTTTTTAATTCTTTGATATCGTTCTCTATTTCTTTTAGGCTTTCCTCTTTCTCATTGACCCTTTGTATTTGTTGATATTTTTTAAACTCTTCATCTGATTTTTATAAGGCTTTTATACGGCTGATTTTACCGGCATGTTGAAGCAATTGTCTGCCGTTTAATTTCAAAATAGTATCCAATCGTTCTATCCAATCTTTCATATACATTGGATTATGCTGTTGAGCCATAGTTTCTGCAAAAGCCAAATATTGTTCTGCTAATAAACCCAACAATTTTATTTCATCTTCATTCAAATAGTTTTTGGCAATGCTTATGTCAGATTTTTGTATGCGTTTATCTTTCTTATCATAAGATTGCATACCAAGTAAATGTTTTTTGGCATTCACGCGCCTATATATCAATTCCGCCGCCGTTTGCTCGCTGACTGCCCATAACAATTTATTTTGAACAATTTTGAAAAATTCTATAGTTCTTTCATCTTTTGGATTATAGTCAATACTTGTCTTATATATATCTTTTATTTTCTGATAAAAAAAGCGTTCCGAAAGCCTTATCTGGCGAAGCCTTTCTTGCAACTCAATAAAATAATTCATTGAATTGCCGTTTTTAAATCGCTCATCATTTAAAGCAAAACCTTTGACAATATACTCTTTTAACTTTTGAGTAGCCCAAATGCGAAACCGAGTTCCTTGTTGGGATTTTACTCTGTAGCCTACGGATATGATGATGTCAAGATTATAATATTTGACGGTAGATTCCTGTGTTTTACCTGCAATAGCGCCATGTTGAGTGGTATGTCGGAAATTCCGACATACCACTTTTTCGTCAAGTTCGCCCTCTTTAAAGATATTGTTGATATGATCAGTAATCGTGCTTCTGCCTTTTCCAAACAATACTGCCATTTGTTCCTGAGTAAGCCATACCGTTTCATCTTCCAAACGCGCATCAACTTTTATAGTTCCATCTTGATTTTGATAAATTAGTATTTCGCTATTGTTCATTAGACCTCTTACATAACCGACATATAAAAATATATAGACATTGTGCGCATGCCGCTATAATTTATATTTTTGTTTTTAATGTTTCCCGTTTGTTTTTGTATTTCGTAGGGATGGGGGGTTTTTATGTTTTTGATTTTAATTTTCATATTGATTTTTCAATGTGTTTTATGAATACCGTTATTTGTTTATGCGCTTATTTAATCCTTTCTGTAGTTATTACGCCGTTGGGATATTCATATATTACTCTGCCATTTTGCCAAAAAACATTAGGCAGCCCAAGTTTGTGATTTTCTTTTTGAGCCTCCGCCGCCGCTTTGTTAAATAGGCGGGTGATATTGTCTCCCATTTCTTGCGCTTTAAGCCTTTTTTCTATGTTTTTCACTTGAAAATCCTCCTTGTAAAATCAGCAAATTTTTTATCGGAAATTATTATCATCTCATTGTCAATATATTTTGCAATTGTCACAGGTTGTTCAAATGTATTGTGATACAAATACCACTCATCAACAACATCCTTATACAAAGTCCAAAAATTCTTTAATCCTCTATTATATCTACGGACTACATCTTCATCGCAAATATAATGCCCGCCTTTTTCTATCCTATCTTTTATTCTTTCAATACAAATTTTTGGGCTGTCAACATATATAAAGAGCAGGATAATTTCATATCCCTTCTTTTTTGCTCTTTCTATAACTTTTAACAGAAACTTGCCAGAAAGGGTGCTTTCAATAGCGATATTTTTTCTATCAGCAAATAATTGAGCAAGATTTTCAAATAATAATTTTCCCGCTTTTATTTTGACTTCGCCGATGTTTTGCGGATTTAATCCTTCGGCGATTTTATCGGCATTTAGAAAAGCGCAATTATAATCTTTTAACATTTCTTTAGACAAAGTCGTTTTGCCTATACCGTTTGCCCCGCCGATTATAAAGAATTTCTTATTGGGTTGTTTCATATTATATTTTTTTTATATTCCACACCGCTACTTTATATCTGCCGCTTTTTCTAATTTAAGTATTTCTTTGTCAAAATCGGACTGAAATAATTTATCTTGTATAGGACGGAATTTTTCAAATTCATTTTCTGCGTGTTGTTTTGCAAGCGACATTGTTATTTTTCCTGCGCTTTGCAATATATTCTTACGATTTATTTGTAAAACCAAATCCAAATGTCTTGCCCAATCAGTCATAGTCAGCGGGATGTGTTGTTTTGCATATTCTTGCGCAAAGTCTAAATAACCATTGACGATAAGCCCAAGAGATTCTAATTCGCTTTCAGTTAAATAATTCTTTGCGATAGAAACATCGGATTTGACAATTTTTCCGTGCGGCGCTTTTTCCCAATTTGTTAATCCCATTCGTTCTTTTGTATGGTCGGCTCGTTCAACAATCAACTCGGCGGCAGTATGTCCGTGAATCGCCCAATGGAGTTTATTTTGAACCTTTGCAAAGAACTCTTTTGTTATCGGCGATTCGCGGTTATAGTCCATTGCTGTTGAGTAAATATCGGTGATTTTTTGATAGAAACGCCGTTCTGATATGCGGATTTCACGAATTTCTTCCAATAATCGTTCAAAATAATCATCATCTAAGAATGTTCCATTTTCCATTCGTTTTTTATCAATCAAATATCCACGCAGTGTAAAATCACGCAAAACGGCAGTTGCCCATTGGCGAAAAGATGTAGCGCGCGCGGAATTGACGCGGTATCCAACAGCAATAATAGCGTCAAGATTGTAATGTTTCGTATTATAATTTTTTCCATCTGATGCAGTTGCCGAGAAATACTCGGTAACTGAAATCTCTTGTAATTCGCCATCTTTAAATATATTTTTAAGATGAAGTCCTATATTATCCACAGATGTGTCAAATAACAAACTCATATTTTTTTGTGAGAGCCAAATCGTGTCATTTTGGACGCGAACTTCAACTCCATCCCCTTTTGATTGATAGGCAAAAGTCAAAAACTCAGCCGCGCTATTGCGAATTCGCAACACTTTTTTTGTAGTATTCAACATATATCCTCCATTTTAATTAATTGCGTCAATAGCGTTAATATAATTAAATTCATACTGATTTTTCAATATGTTATTTGTTTAGGCAAATATTTATTCACTAATCTTGCATAACAATTTATTCGTCTAACATTAAATTTTTCTTATGTTTTAACTTATTCAATTATTCTCTTTCAATTTGCTTTTCTTGGGTGTTGGTTGATTTTCTGGCAAAACGCCTTTTACCCTTTTAATTGTTGAGCGGACTTCTTTACCAACTTTATAATGCGTTCTTGTGACATTATCCGTCCCTTGTATGCGTTCTTTGCGGATTTTTTCATCAGCAAGGGATATTCTAAAAAGATTTGCAATAAGTTCTTGGCTGTTCATAAAGTCAAGAATTTTATGTTGCGGCTCTAAACTTTTTCGCTTATGAATATCCTCAACAGTCTCTCCGCCGTAGAATCCCATATATCCAGCATTTTGAAAACCTGCAAACTCCTCATCTGTAATTACTCCCGCATTATGAGCGGTTTCAGCAAGCATTTGATTCCATTGTTTTATATCGCCTCTTATAACAAGTCTTTTATTGTCTTCGTCTAATTGATTGAAATAGTCGGGTTTAGGCAAATGATTATTTCCACCTACATTATTTCATTCGTCCTAACAATTCATTGGCAGTCAATATCATTTTTGAGAAAGCAAACCATTTTTTACCTAAATCTTTTAGAGACGCTCCTATATGATATACCGTATCGTCAATAATCAAAAATCTATCATGCGATTTTTTAAAAGTTTTAACAGTAATTTTAGGATATTGAGAATTATGTTTTTGAATATCAAGTTGTAATTGTTGTGAAATCTGAGCCGTATATATAACGGCATTCACATTAGCGCTTCTTTTGGATAATAGAATTAAGACGCTTTCATCAACATAATTGTCTATCAATACGATAGATTTTTTGGCTGATTTTACTAAGTCAGACGCAAAAGCATAAGCGTCAAAAATCTGTCCTTCATAAAAAATGCCTTCTATCGGCGGCAAGGAGGTTTTCACAAAGAAGTCTATTTTTTCTTCTGTTTTTGCAAGGCGATGTTTGGTCTCGTTGACTTGCTGTTCAATGCGCTCAAAGCGTTGATTGACAGCATAACCCTTAAGCAAGTATTCTTTAAGGACGCGGTTTGCCCATTGACGAAATAATGTGCCTTGCTTTGATTTAACTCTATAACCAACAGAAATAATAACATCGAGATTATAATAGTCCACTTGATACACTTTGCCATCAGCGGCAGTTGTTGCAAAATTTGCAACAACTGAAACTCGGTCAAGTTCTTGTTCATCAAAAACATTCTTTATATGCCTTGAAATAGTGGACTTATTTCGTTGAAATAAATCAGAGATTTGGTCAAGAGAAAGCCATACCGTCTCATTTTTTAGTCTAACTTCCAGTTTCACCGCATTGTCTGGTTGGTAGAGAATTATTTCATTTTCATGGGTAGTTGATGCCATTTGCGTTTGTCTCCATTACTAATAACTTGATTGATTTTTCAATGTGTTTTTGTTGTTGGATGATTATTTACTACTACCTACTCATTCTGAGAAAAGGACGGAATGTGCGCTCACCCTCTTTCTTTTTCATTTCGAGCCATATCTTTACATCTTTAAAATCAAATCTATATTCCCCGCCTATTTTCATTGGAACGGGAAAAGAGCGATCACTCCTCATAAAATTGCGAATACTAGTACCGCTTTTTCCTAAATACCGAGCAATCTCTTTAATGGACATATAAGGCATTGGCTTGGGCGCATTAAACATCTTTGATGAGATATTTGCCGTGCGTTGCGCTATTTCATTGATTTGATTTTCTGATAATTCTATTTGAGACATAGAGTTTGTAAGTATTTAGAAAATCGTTATCTAAAATGGAATATCTTCTTCTTCCTCATTAATTTGTAATTGAACAGAATCTTTGTCATTAAGTTTAATCATAATAGGAAGTCTTAATTTTAAGGCTTTTCCAACAACAATGGCATGCCTCTCTTCTAATGTTGGTAATAAACTAGAATAATCATTCCCTATATAATTTTCCAAAAAAGTTTTTCCTGTATCATCAAAAACTCTGAGTGAAAAAATAGTGTTACATTGATTTAAAATACTTTTGCTGATATTTGCTGTTCGTTGAGTTACAATAAAACTCCCTAACCCATATTTTCTACCTTGTAATATTACTTTAGCAGTTCCATTAACAGCAATAGAGTCTCCCTCATTGGCAGAGGAATTCCATTCTGGAATCAATGAATGCGCTTCTTCAAAAATCAACAAAACTTTTGCTTTTTCTGTCGGAGACATTTTCATCAAAATCTTAAAAATCTCTTCACATATCCTTCTAGTTTTTTCTGCTTGTGTCAATTCTACGGTTATTACATTAAACCCAATTTTTTCTCCTTTACTTACAGGATGGAAATCAGGATTATATATGCGCACCCTATCATTTGGAGTAAACGGAGTATTTGCTATTCGTTCATTATCAATTGTTTTATTACCAAATAAAAAATTTAATAAATCTGCTCTGATAGTTTTTTTATAATCGCTTTCATTGCCACTTTTTGTATAGTCAGATTTATTATTTTCTTGATGGATATAATTCTGATTTACTTTTATATTTGAAAAAATGTTTTCATTATCATATTCGATAGAATTTATATCAATGTAGAAAGGCAGTAAACGACTATATTCATTTGTGATGTCTATACAAATAATTTTCACATCTTTAGTATTATCATAGACTTTTTTTATCAATTCAAAGGTTAAACAAGACTTTCCAATACCTAATATTCCTAGTATTGCAGTATTATGAGTGATGAGAGAATCTATATCTTTTATTTCAATCAACATGTCCGTATTTGGTAAGCAACCGATGGTGACGAGCGACTGATTTTGTGTGTTCGCAGAGACTTTAAAGAATAATGGACTATACATATTTGGAACCCATTGGACAGAGTCAATTTGTTTAGTTTGAACATCATACTTTCCCAATTTTTGAGCAATACCAACTATATAACCACTTGTATTATGAGATTCTAAAGATTCTTTTGTCGTTATACCTTCAATTATTTGAAATAGTGTTTCTTGCCCATAGATATTTGTTGTTATAATAGTTCCCTCTTTTAGAAGAGATTGTTTTTCGTTGTTATCACCTAAGACAGACAAAAATTTTATCTTATTTATATTAGAACCATCTATAACATAGCCTATAAAATTATCCTTATTCTTATAAAATTCATTATTCTTAACAGAATTCTGCTGTTCATTAGATAATTTCAGCAAATCCAATAAATACACATTTTGAGATATACTATTAGAATTTACCGAAATATAAACGATTTGTTGTTCTGAAATTCCCATATAACAACTATCTTTTCTTAAAATACATATTGACAACCATTGTTTAGATACCATATGTTTGTTATTAACAACCAACCCAATCACTCCCATTGTTTCTTTATCTGAAAACAAAACAATATCTCCATTATTTATCTTATTTCCGCTATATGTTGAATAATCAATCTCAACTATATATAAAAATGGATTTTCGCAACCAATGGCTTTTCCAATATAATTTAACCTATTTGCAGAAAATATTCGCTTATGTAGGTTGATAAAAAAATCTGCTATAAAAACAACAATAAATTCGGTGATAAAAACAGTCCAAAATGTAATAAAGAAAATAAAAGCAATCGGGCGTTCATAAAAATAAGAGATTATTGTTAGTAAATAAATGATTGAAAACATTATTTTTGAACTGCCAAGTTTTGTTGCTATGTCACAGAATAAAATTTGAATTTTACTGTTTTTATTGACTCCATACATTATTATTGTTGTTAGAGATAATATAGCAACAAATATCGCAAAATAGAAAACATAAGAATATCCAAAAAAATTATTGGGGTGCTTTATTGAAAGCAACGCCAATATTACTGCTATCGAATTACTCAACACATCTACTGGCTTAGTAAAAAACGGCTCTGTAATATATGTTCCAAACAGCAATAATAAAGCACCCGAGACAAAAAGGATATTATATTCACTGTTGGAATCTGTTAAGAACCCAAAATTTGATGAAAAATATCTACATATTAAAAGAAATATAGATAAAGATACTATACATACTAAAAGTCTAGTTACTATGCCTCTTTTTTGTAATTTCATTTATAACCTCCCATCTGAGTTATTTATTTTCCACAATTTTTATTTCCTCTTGGGTTAGACCATAGAGGGTATAGACTAATGCGTCTATTTGTTTGTCTATTATATCGGATTTTTGTTGATAGATTGCTCTATCGCTTTCTGTTTTGGCGGTGTGTAATTGCTTTTGGATTGTTAGCATATCGCTAACTTTATGCACAACATTATTATGCATAATAACTTCATTTTTATTAGAAAAATCTATATCGCGAATTGGCATGGCATTAACATCGTAAATATGCGTTCTCGGCAAAGTGATCTGCTCATTAAAATTATATTTTTGATGATAAAAATCCATTAGCCTTGAATTATAAATAGCCAAAATATACATGATATCTAACTTTGCGTTATCTAACAAAACTATATTATAAACCGTTTTTAATGTATAGCATTTTCCATCATCCAAAGTGCCAAATCTGCCTCTAATATCTTTGCATACAATTTTTTCTTTGTTATATATTGTTTCATCTTTATAATCTATGTTTTTATTCGGATATGATAGAAAATGATAACTATTAAGAGCATATCGTCCTATATCGCTTCCTGCAAGAACTTTTTTTGTAAAACCGCTTTTATGATTTTCGGATACAAATTCGCCAGATTTTCCTATTTCAATTCCTCTATTAACAAAACAAATTTCATCAAGCCTTTTACCGCATTTGATTTTATCAATCACTTTTATTATTGCGCTATCTAAAAATATATTGAATTTATAATCGTCGTAATAATAAAAAGACGATATATGACATTGTCTCTTATCAAGTATTGCATTTTTATTAACATCAATTTTAGTCCCAACTGAAATACTGTAATTTTTCGCAATACTCCTCTCTAAAACAATAATTCCAGTAGCTACCGTTGCGCCTTCAAAAACATTGTCGCCTAAAGAAAGAATGTTTTTAATTTTAGTATTGTCCAATATGTTTTTTCTTGCCAATTTATAATTTTCCAAGTTGAACAATGTGTTTTGTATTATATAACCCAATAAACCAACTGTATTAGAATTTAAAAGTTGTATGACCTTTTCGATAAACAGAACAAATAAATCATAATATCCCGCTGCGCTCTTATAGTTTTGCTCATAATACTGCTTACAAATATCTTCAATTTCATGAATCCTAACATACGGCGGATTCCCAATCACCACATCAAAACCGCCGCTTTTCATTATCTCGGGGAACGCTTCATTCCAATCAAATGGATTTACTTTTTTTATTTCTTCATTGTCTATCAGTAAATTGTCCGCTAAAAAGTCCCGTCCTATTAAACTATTGCCGCATTTTATATTGTCGGAAAGGTCGGGAAGGATTTTCATATCTTTTTTGCTTTCTATCTTGCTGATATTAAATAGTTCGCCCGCGCTTTGCGCATCTTCGCTTTCAAGAAGTTTTATTAATAACGAGAATTTTGTTACTTCTACCGCTTGAGCGTCTATGTCAACGCCGAATATATTGTTTTTTAAAATCTTCTGCTTTTCCGGTATGGATAAACGGTAAGAGAATTTATCGTTTTGGGTTTGATAAATCGCGCCGCTTTTTATAGCGGCTCGGACATTTTCAGGTTTGCTGTAATATGTTAAATGATAGTCAAGCAAGTATTGATAAGCGTTGATTAGAAAACTGCCGCTGCCGCAGGCAGGGTCAAGAATTTTGATTTTTTCTATTTGTTGAGGGCGAACACACGGGTTCGCCCCTACGGATTTATTCGTAGGGGCAGACCCATGTGTCTGCCCATTAAAATTCAATTTTTTACCTACCGTGTTTTTTACTATGTAATCTACTATGTATTCAGGCGTGTAATAGACGCCGCCGGCTTTTCTCACTTCGGGCTTTTCTTCTATTTTTACCATGCCGCTTTCGGTTTGGCGGATGGTTTGTCCTAAAAATTGTTCGTATATATTGCCTAATATCGAGACGGGGAGAACGGAAAATTCATAAGGGCATTCGGGATAATAAAAACTTTCTATGATTTGTTTTAAGATTTTGTCGTCTATTACTAATGAGTCGGTATTAAAGAGCGTTTCGCGTTGACCCATTCCCTGCCCTGAAGGAATTATGGCAAATAATCCGCTATTGTATCTTGCATTAGCAGTTTGGAAAATCTTTTTTAACGCTTTGTATGGTTCGTTGGAATTGGCGGCTCTTTGTAAAGAACCGTATTCTTCTAATTTCTTGTCTTCGGCAATTTTTAAGAAAATTATTCTGTCTATTATTGTTACTACGGCTTTATTTAAACCATTGACATCGATTTCATTTAATTTGCTTATGTTTTTGGCAAGCAGCAAGCGGGCGTTTTCTACCAATTCTAAAAGACCTTTATCTAGACCTTGCGCTCCTCTTTTGTTTTTAGAGCCTTCGGCGTATTTGTCAAAACTGCCCTGCTCTATTGCCGTTTTGGAAAATGTGTTGTAGAGATAATCAAATTCCGCAACAAAATCTTTATAATTTAAAAATTTTATTCTCGCTTTGTCGGCTTTATCGTTTTTTTGCGGTTTGATAGAAGTGTCATAAACGCAAAACTCTTCAAAATCCGTAAGAATAGACAGCATTAGTCCCGCGCTATATCCATATCTGCGCGTTTGCAAAGACGGCTCTATATTATTCTTGATGTCCACAGCGGGCTTTTTTGCCTCAACATAAAACTTGCGCTCTTTGCCGATTTTAAAACAAAAGTCAGGCGCTTTATTAGAGCCTGCAATTTCAATCCTGTCCTCTATGATAACATCCCGATAAGCCTCAGACTTGCCCGCCGTATTACGAATATCCCAATCCAAAATCTCAAAAAAAGGATTTAAAAAGTCAGTCCTCAAGTTAGCTTCTTTATACTGCGGAGATTTATATTCGACAATATTTTGCTCAAACTTTTTGATGAGAGAATTAAGAGCGGCAATTCTTTCGTCTCTATTATTGTATTGCATGAAGACTCCTTTTGATTTCTATTGTATTGCGGGCTTGACCCGCAATCTTCGCCGTTATGTCTGTCTTTATTTACGATGTGAGATTACATGTCAAACCCGCAAAACCAAAAACTACAATGACAACATTGTTTCGTTGCCAGCCTCTCTGGCAATGGCAGATTTTTTGTCTATTTTCCAATCACGCCTAATTTTTCAAGGGCTTCTTTGGCTTGGGAGGGGGTTTTAAATACTATGGCTTGCATGCCTATGGATTTGGCGCCTTCCGCATTGGCGGGTAAATCGTCTAAAAAGACGCATTCTTGAGGGATTAGATTGTATTTAGCGCATAGGATATTGTAGATTTCCGGAGCAGGTTTGATTGCTTTGACATCGGCTGAGACTACTATGCCGTCAAAATATTTTAGAAAGTCGTATTTTGTTGTGAGGATTTCAAATTTGTTTTTTGCCCAATTGGTGAGGGCAAAAATTTTGTATCCCGCCCGCTTTAAAGACAGCGTCAAATCAACTGTGCCGTCTATCATGCCTACAATTACATTTATCCAATTTTTGTCATAGTCTAAAAGGACTTCTTCATATTGAGGAAACTGTTTTATTTTTTGTCTGATGACTTCGCTAAACTGCGCGCCTTTGTCCCATTCATCGCTCATTTTTCTATGCTCTATTTCTTTGAGAAAAGCGGTAAAATCTTGTCTGCTTTTAAAATATTTTTTGAGATATGAATACAAGTCTCCATTGGTAAAAACCCCGCCTATGTCAAAAACGACGTTTTTTATCTTGTTCATTTATTCCACCACTATCATCACTCTACGGTTTGCCTGCCGTCCGTTTTGAGTTTTGTTGGATTCGGAAGGGATTTTTGAGCCGAACCCAACATATTGCATTCTTTGCGGGTCTAAACCGTTTCTTATAAATTCATTGGATACAACTTTTGCTCTTGATATTGATAATTCTTCAGCAAATTCCTCATTCAAATCCGTGAAACCTTCTATTATCAATCTTTTATAAGAATGATTTCTTATTTCTCCCGACATTCTTCTTATTCTGTTTTTTATTTCAGTAGATATTTCATCGGAATTTTGATTAAACATTGCGACTAACATTCTATTGGATATTCTAGGTTTGTTAAAATCGATTTCTTCGGTCTCGTAATCCGGCGGTATATTTTTTTGCAAAACCGGCTGATTTTGCGTCCTTATATCTTCTGGAGTTCTAAATTCGTCCACATCTATATAAATCATCTCAATTTCTTTGTCTTCGGCATATCGTCTGACCTTTCTGATATTTTGACTTGTATTTTCAGCATCTAAATTTATTTCTTGCACGCGGGCGGCATCGGCTCTATTTTGTCCCCAAGACAAAATAGGCAAAAATAAAAGAAATGCAGACAAAATAGCCGCATTTCTTTTTACATTTTTTATAAATTTGGTTAACTTATACATAAAATTTGCTATCCTAATATTTGATATTTGCATCTCTCTAAAAACTACTATTTGCCGCCGCCTGCAGGCTTGACCCGCAATGACAGTAGAATTGAAAATAAGTTTTTAGAGACCTTTTTGAGACTTGCTGGGACTTTTATATCAAAAATCATATTGAAATACAATAAAACAGCGAAACGATAGATAGGAAAGAGAATAGAGAAAAGAGGAAAGACGGCAAGGACAAAAGCAACGGCTTCTCGCAAGTTGCGCAAAAAGGGATAACGACAAAGGCAACGAACACGCAAAGAGCGCAAAACGGCAAAGGCAACGGCGTTAATCTTGTAGTTTTGCGTTATTTGCGTTTCTAAAACTCGCGAAACTTGCGAGAAAGCCCTTGCCGTTGCCGTCTTTTCTCTCTGCCGTTTAGGTCGGTTTTTAGAGTCGCCTTATATTTGATATAATCCGCGCCGTTTTAGACATTAAATATAGACAAATTTGGGGGAAAAATGATTGCAACGAGTTTAGATGATGTAAAAAAAATATTGAGCGAAAATCTTGATTTGGCTGGAATTGATTTGAGCAAAGTTTCTGATAGCGAGCCTTTGTTTAAGGAGTTTGGCTTGGATTCTTTGGATGCTATTGAAATAGTCGTTATTTTACGCAAATATTATGACATTGCTATAGACAATATGGAAAAGGGAAGAGAAGTCTTTCAAACGCTTGGAACTTTGAGAAAATATATTGAAGAAAATAGGAAGAAGTAAGGCTGCTTGTCATTGCGGGGTCGACTCGCAATCTCGCTCTTATGATGAGATAAACGCCTAATGACTGAGATTGCGCAACAAGTCCGCAGAGCGGCAGATACAAAAGCCTGCAATAACGAAACGGCATATCATATTATGACGGCGGGAAAATGCAAATTTTAATTTCAGGGTTTGGGTGCGTATGTTCTTTGGGGGACAATGCGCAAGAAATTACTAAAAATTTATTTGAACAAAATATAGAGCCGTCCTATCCTATAGGACGGCTTGATAGTTCTTATGCCCCGCAATACCCCGTCTTTAGCGTATCACAAAATGTCTTATCGCAAAAGAAAAATGACGAAAGTTTCTCTTATCTCTTTTTGAGAAAATCTTTAAACGAAGCGTTAGAGCAAGCGGAACTTAATGCAAAAGATTTGCAAACAGTCCGCGTCGGCGCGTGCATTGGAACTTCCGTTGACGCTTCTTTTAATTGTTTTGATTTTTATAAAAGTTGGCGCAAAGGCGAAAATAAAGATTTAAAACCCCTTGATAGAACTCTCGCCTATTCAATTTCCGAGCAAGCGTTAAAAGATTTAGGTCTCAAAGGCATTTCTCAAACAATAGTCACAGCCTGCGCGTCAGGAACAGATGCAATCGGCATAGGCGCGCAGTGGATAGAAAATGATATTTGCGATATTGTGTTTGCGGGCGGAGCTGACGAATTAAATCTAATTCCATTCGTCGGCTTTATAAAACTTATGATAGCAAGCAAAGAACCATGCAAACCTTTTGACAAAAACCGCAATGGGATAAATCTCGGCGAAGGCGCGGGGATAGTTATTTTAGAATCAGAAAAATTTGCTAAAAAAAGAAAAGCCAAACAAGCAGGCATAGTTCTAGGATATGGTTCAGCCTGCGACGGTTATCACGCAACAAGCCCGCACCCAGACGGCAGAGGACTGAGAAAAGCCGCCGCCTCATTAGGAGATATAAGCCGTTTATCTTTTATCAACGCCCATGCCACTGCCTCAATTGATAATGATACGGTAGAAGCCAAAGTATTTGATGATTTATTTCCAAATATTCCAATATCGGCAACTAAAAGCCTCACGGGACACGCGCTTGGCGCGGCAGGCGCGATTGAGGCTTGTTTAACCCTTATAAGTTTAAACAATGGAATAATGCCAAAAACCAAAAATTTCAAAACAAAAGACGAGAGAATAAATATGATGCCAACCATAGAAAATATAAAGTTTGACGGTTCAAAAGCCGCAATATCAACTTCCCTATCTTTCGGCGGGTGCAATTCAGTTTTAATGCTTGGCGGCGCTTCTTGTCATTCCACAATTTTCTAAAATCCTTTTTGTCATTATGCGCGAGTAGACCTATTCTGCGGATAGTCTTGTCATTCTGCGGCTTTGCGCATAGGCATGCTCGTGTAGCGTAGAATTGCAACACAACACATAATGACAAGTTTTTGAGCAGGTTTCAAACCCGCCCATACGATATGCGCACAATGATAAATAATAATATTATGCAGGGATAGAGAATGAAAACCATGGATAAAATTTATATTCAAAACGCATCTTTTGCTATCAATTCAGAAAGCATTGGAGATTTTTTTAAACCTGCTGATTTAAGGCGAATCAATGAAATATCAAAAACCGCCCTCTATTGCGCGGCAAGAGTTTTTGACAACGCAAATATAGATTTTAAAACAGAAAAAGACGATATAGGTTTAATCATAGCCAGTCCAAGCGGCGCGGTAGGCGATACTTGCAATTTTATGGACAGTATTATTGACGGCGGCGATATTTTAGCGTCGCCTCTTGCATTTTCCGCCTCTGTCCACAATTCTATTGAAACCACAATTACAACTCTTTTGAATTTGCGCGGCGCGTGCTTAACAATAAGCCAGCCGTCTTGTCTTACTGCGGCATTTCTCACCGCTCAAAGTTGGCTCAATGCAAATAGATGTCAAAAAATTTTGCTCGGCTTTATAGATGAGGCAAATCCCGTAGCTATAAAAGAATACGGCAATAAAATAAAACATAAAAGAGCGGCGGCATTTTTTCTTTTGAGTTCTGACGAAAATAGCGCCTTGCATCATTGCGGGCTTGACCTGCAATATCTTCAAAACAATAGCGGAGATTGTGCGGCAAAGTCCGCAGGCGGCGACCAATCAAGTCAGCAATGCGGCAGAAAGGAATTTTTAGACAAATTTAATCCTATTGAATCCGCTATCTATTTGGCAAAACATTATTTGCCTTTCCTGACTCAAAAAGAAAGCGCAAAAATCATCAATGATTTTATAAAGACTTCTTTAGCATCAAAAAAAATCAACATTATGTCGGTATTTGAAAATGAAAATATAGAAAAAAGCCTCAATCAAATTTCAGATGCCGACAAAAAACAAATATGCGGCGATTTGCAAAAATTTTGTTTTCTTGACGAGGGTTCAGAAAGGTCAGTCCCGTTGCGTCATTGCGGGCAAGACTCGCAGTCTCATCAAAACAGCGGCGGAGATTGCGCAACAAAGTCCGCAATGACGGCAAATGATAACAATATCATAGAAGTCTGCCGCCAATCTTTAATTAAAAATCAAAAAATACAATTTTGGACATCAGGCAGCACGGGAAAACCGAAAATCAATACGCACAGCAAAGATATGATTATTGAAGAAGTCAAAGGAACAACGCATCTTTTTGACGGCATAGAAAAAATTATCAGCGTAGTTCCAGCGCATCATTCTTTTGGCTTTATTTTTGGCTTAATGCTTCCTAAACAATTAGGCGTATCAGTTCAATATCTCGCGCCTCTTCCTTTATTAAAATGGGACGAAATTCTAAAGCCCAACTCTTTGCTTATATGTTTTCCGCTTTTTCTAAAAACTCTTATGGATTTGGACTTTAAATTTCCGCCGCAAATACAAATTTTAACTTCAACCGCTCCTTGTCCAGACAATTTGATAGATAAAATCTATCAAAACGGGGCTTTCAGTTTAACAGAAATTTACGGCTCATCGGAATCAGGCGCAGTAGGGTTTAGAAAAAAAGCAGACAGTCCTTTTTCTCTATTGTCATTTTGGAATTATAAAAACGAGAATGATAAAGATATGATATATAGAAAAAATACTTCTCTTTTTGTGGAAATCCCAGACATTATAAAAATGGACGACTCATTATCATTTTTTGTAATCGGCAGAAAAGACAATGCCGTCCAAGTGGCGGGTATAAATGTTTATCCTCAACGAGTAGAGACCATTTTAAAAAATCATCCATCAGTCAAAGATATTATAGTTCGTTTGGGAGACGAGAGGCTTAAGGCTTTTATAGTTCTCAAAAACAACGCAGACATAGAAAAGTCAAAGAAAAATATTTATGATTTTATGAACAAAAATCTAACCGCTCACGAAATTCCTAAAAATATAACTTTCGGCGCTCAATTGCCGCTAACCCCATTCGGAAAAAGAGCCGATTGGTAATCTTGTCAAATCATTAAACAAAATAACAGCAACCTCGCAAGTTTGCGAGTTTCAGGAACGCAAGTAACGCAAAACTACAAGATTAACACTATTGCTATTGCCGTTGTTTTTGCCGTTTCGCGCTCTTTGTATGGTCGTTGCCTTTGTCGTTATCCCCTTTTATGAAACTTGCGAGAATCCGTTGCCCTTGCCGTTATAAAAAAACGTGAAAAAATTGACAATCATAAGGCTTTGTAGTATAATCCGCTCGCTTTAAAAATAAATTGTTGTTTAACCGACAACAATTTTTTTCTTTGTATGGGTTTTTTGACAGGTTCAAGAGTAGTTCAAAGGGGGTGTGGCAGAGTGGTCTAATGCATCAGACTGTAAATCTGACGGGCTTGCCCTTCGGTGGTTCAAATCCATCCGCCCCCATA
>JAITTG010000093.1 GCA_031287095.1 Candidatus Parendomicrobium reticulitermitis
CATATAAGCCCCCTTTGTTTGAGCCTAAATGCTACATTATTTAACTCCCTTTCGGTGTCATCCCTTAAATGATATTTCACCTTTTATTTCGGTGTCATTTTAGATGATTAAATGCGCGTGGTTGATTAGTTGGCGTTTTTAAAATATAATCCCATCGTCTCAAATAAATAAGCGGAGATTTTATGTATAGAAGAATACAAAAGAAACGGAAATCTATTCCGTTTATTTTTTTTGGTTTATCGGTTGCCGTCCTTATTGTATGCGGCGGGTTTATTTTTGAATACTTGCTTTCCGACATGCCTTCTATGTATCAATTAGAAGATTTCACTCCAAAACTATCCGCTAAAATATATGATAAAGATAATAATTTAATTTCTGAATTTTTTACAGAAAGGCGCTCTTTTGTTCCCATAACGCAAATTCCTAAGGATTTACAAAATGCTTTTATTGCTATAGAAGATAATGATTTTTATGAGCATTGGGGCGTTTCAATCCGCGGTATTATGAGGGCTGCTTCAAGAATAATCACAAGGGTGAGACTTGCCGAAGGCGGTTCCACTATCACTCAACAACTTGCAAGAACTATGTTTTTGACATCCGAAAAGAAAATCTCCCGTAAAATCAAGGAACTATTTTTAACCATTCAACTTGAAACAATCTATTCTAAAGATGAAATTATGCAGTTTTATGTTAATCAAATATATTTCGGATCAGGCGCTTACGGCGTTCAAGCCGCCGCTATTACTTATTTCGGTAAAAGCGTTGAAAACTTAAATTTGGCGGAATGCGCAACCCTTGCCGCAATACCAAAATCCCCTAACTATTATAATCCATTTAGAGATGCCGAAGCGTCGCGGATAAGACGCAATCTTGTATTGTTTCGCATGAGAGAACTCGGCTATATCACAAAATCTCAAGAAGAAGAAGCAAGAAAAGCGGAATTACCCAACAAAGATGATATAAACAGAGAATCTTTTCAGGTAAAGGGACATTATTTTGTGGAGTATATTAGAATAATGCTTGCAAACAAATACGGCTCTGATGCAATTTATAATGACGGACTTTCAATTTATACCACTCTTGATATGCAGGCTCAAATTGCCGCTGAAAACGCTCTTGAAAACGCGCTCTCTCAATTTGACGAAAAAAGAATAAGCCATTTTAAAAATCGCAAAATGGAACCCGTAAAAGTCCAAGGCGCTTTGCTTGCCATAGACCCCAAAACAGGCGCAATAAGAGCAATGGTGGGCGGAAGAGATTTTAAAGAGACTCAATTTAACCGCGCCACTCAAGCAAAACGGCAGCCGGGTTCTTCGTTTAAACCATTTATATATCTTGCTTCGCTTGAAGAAGGATTTACGGCGGCTACTTTGCTTGAAGATAGACCTATGGTTTTTCAATATGATTCTAAAGTTGCAAAATGGAATTTAATTTCAAGAGACGCTACAGAACTTGAAAGGATAAGCGAGAATGTGAACGAGGACGATTTAATTAACACAAATAAATATTGGATGCCTTCAAATTACACGCGAAAATACAGAGGCGCGGTAACTTTGAGAACCGCTCTCGCTTTATCAATCAATACTTGCGCCGTTGAAGTGATTATGAAAATATCGCCAAGAAAAGTTATACAAGTTGCAAAAAGACTTGGAATAACCAGCCCATTGATGGAGTCTTTGGCTCTTGCTTTGGGTTCAAGCGATGTGACTTTACAAGAGATGGTGTCGGCTTACGCGGTATTTGCTTCGGGCGGAATTCTCACAGAACCTTATGTTGTCGTTAAAGTAGAAGATAGAAATGGAAAAATTTTAGAACAACATTCTGTAGAACAAATAGAAGTAGTCTCTCCTCAAAACGCTTTTATTATGACAAATATGCTCAGGTCGGTAATAGAAAGAGGCAGCGGTTTTGCGGCAAGAGAATTGCGCCGTCCGAGCGCAGGCAAAACAGGAACAACAAATGATTTTTGCGACGCGTGGTTTATAGGTTTTACGCCGGACCTTGCGGCGGGCGTTTGGATTGGATATGACGATAGGTCTATAGACCTCGGCGAAAACGCCTCAGGCGGCGTAATAGCCGCTCCTATATGGACAGATTTTATGAAAAGGGCTTTGGACGGGAAACCCGTATCGGATTTCCGCGTGCCAAGCGATATAGAGCAGAATTTTATAGACCCGCGGACTGGATTGCTTTCTTTAAACAAAACGCCAGGAGTATATCTTGAATACTTTATAAAAGGCACATCGCCCAAAATGTATTTTAACGGCGCGGCATCGAGCGCGGCAAGAGAAGATTTGATGATAGAAAGAGGCGGTTTTTAAATTATCCCCTCGTCCTGAAAGGGAGAGGGGTGGAGAGAGGATCAAGCAATGAAAAAATTTATTCTGTTTCTTCTTATTATAGCCGCAGCGGCATTGATAATTATTCAATACGCTCCCCCGATTTCATTTAGCAATGTTCATAAAACTTCCAATATATCATCATCGATGGTAAAAGACATATTGCCTATAGGCGAATATGCAAGTTTAACATACAGTTATACGACAGTTGCAGAATTTAAAGACGAGAAAAGCAAAAAATTAAGCACTTGGGCGGGAGATTTAGAAATTCCTCTTTCCAAAAGAAATTTTCTCTATGTCTATGACGGCGCAGTCAAATTAGGTTTTCAGGCGGAAAAAATAGAAGTCAAACAATCCGGCGGAATTATTCATTTGATAATGCCTAAAATAGAAATTCTTTCTCACACTATAGACATGAACAATGTTAAATCCTATGACATACAAAAAGGGTTTTTCTCAGACAAATTGCCTCTTGAGGCTATGTTAAAACTGATAGAAAGCAAAAAACAAGAAATGGAAGAACAGATACTAAAAAGCGCCGTAATAACGCAAGCCCAAGAATCCGCAGAGCGCCAATTTGGCTCCCTCCTCCAAAACCTACCCGGCATAAAAAACGAATACACGATAGACTTTATATGGGATAATGACAATGTCCCAACGGAAAAACTTAAGATTGATAGAAGCGTTTGAAAAATAAAATCTTTGCGTTCTTTGCGAACTTTGCGGTTTATTTTTACCGCAGAGAGCGCAAAGAACGCAAAGAAAAACAAAGGAACATATAAATGGACAAAAAGCAATTGTCGGAAAGCGATATTATCACTCAATTTATTATTCCCGCCTTGAAAAACGCCGGTTGGAACCTTGAAAAACAAGTGCGTCAAGAAGTTTATTTTACCGATGGACGCATTTTTGTCAGCGCAAATAAAACCAAGCGCGGCGAGCGCAAACGAGCAGATATAATACTCTATCATAAACCCAATATTCCTATCGCCATAATAGAAGTAAAAGATAATAATCACTCAATAGGCGCGGGTATGCAGCAAGCGCTAAATTATGCCCAAATTCTTGATATTCCCATAGTATATAGCTCCAATGGCGATGCCTTTCTTGAGCATGACCGTTGCGCAAAATCTCAAATTGAGAAAAATATCAAATTAGATAATTTCCCAACCCCTGACGAAATCTGGCAGAAATATAAAAAGTATAAAGGCATTGACACTGCCAAGCAAGAGGAAATTTCCTCTTTTGATTACTTTTTTGACGGCTACGGTAAAAAACCGCGTTATTATCAGCAAATTGCAATCAATAGGAGCGTAGAGGCTATAGCCAAAGGACAAAATCGTATTCTTCTTGTGATGGCTACAGGCGCAGGCAAAACTTATACTGCATTTCAAATTATATACCGCCTCTGGAAAAGCGGAACTAAAAAACGCATTTTATTTCTTGCAGACCGCAATGCTCTAATAGACCAAACCAAACGAGGCGATTTCAAACATTTCAAAGACAAAATGACTGTAATCCGCAAAAAAGTTATAGACAAGGCTTTTGAAATATATCTCGCTCTATATCAAGGACTTACAAATTATGATGAGGACATTGACGCCTATAAAGAATTTAGTTCAGACTTTTTTGACCTCATTGTAATAGACGAATGCCACCGCGGCAGCGCGGCTGAAGACAGCGCTTGGAGAGATATTCTTAGATATTTTTCAAAAGCGGCGCATATAGGTTTGACGGCTACTCCCAAAGAAACAAATGAAATTTCAAATATAGAATATTTCGGCAAGCCTATTTATACATATTCGCTCAAACAAGGTATAGAAGACGGTTTTCTCGCTCCATATAAAGTAATCCGCATAGGTTTAAATGTTGATTTAGAAGGCTGGCGTCCCGATAAATCCACGCGCGGCAAAGACGGCTCTCCAATTGAAGACCGCATTTACAATACAAAAGATTATGACCGCAATTTGGTGATTGATGAACGCGCAAAAATCGTCGCTCATAAAGTATCGCAATATCTAAAAAACACAAATCCTTATGACAAAACAATAGTTTTTTGTATTGATATAGAGCATGCCGAAAGAATGCGTCAGGCTCTAATCAATGAAAATCCAACAGAAACCGCAAAATCTGCTAAATATATAATGCGTATAACCGGCGATGACGAAAGCGGGAAAAAAGAACTGGATAATTTCATAAATCCGGAAGAACCATATCCTGTTATTGCCACAACCTCAAAACTTATGACTACGGGCATTGACGCTCAAACCTGTAAATTGATTGTTTTAGATTCAAATATCAATTCAGTTTCGGAGTTTAAACAGATAATAGGACGCGCAACAAGAATCAATGAAGAATACAATAAACATTTCTTTACCATAATGGACTTCCGCAATGTAACAAATCTTTTTGCAAGACCAGATTTTGACGGCGACCCCGTTCAAATCAAAGAAATAAGCGCCGATGATGATTTTGGCATTCTTGATTCTTCAAATAATACTCCTATTATTGACCCAGAAACAGGCAAAACAATAAATTTTGACGATATAGAGCCGCAACCCATATTATATGATGGGGCGGCTATACTCAAAAACACCGAAGTCAATGAGGAAAGAAAAAGCAAAATCTATGTTGCAGGCATAGATGTTTCTGTCTTAAATGAAAGAGTTCAGCATTTGGATTCAAACGGCAAACTTATAACAGAATCATTAAAAGAATATATAAAGAAAGGTTTATTAAATGAATTCCGCAGTCTTGATGATTTTTTAAGCAAATGGAATACGGTGGACAAAAAGAAAACTATTATTGAAGAATTAGAAAATCAAAACATAATACTTGAAAACTTGCTTGAAGAAGTCCAAAAAGACCTTGATATTTTTGACATCATCTGCCACATAGCATGGGACAAACCCGCGCTAAGCCGCCGCGACCGCGCGAATGCGGTAAAAAAGCACAATTATTTCGCCAAATACGAAGGAAAAGCCCAAGCGATTCTAATATCTTTGCTTGACAAATACGCAAGCGAAGGCATAGAAAATATAGAAGAAATGACAATATTAAAAACACCGCCTATTGACGCTTTCGGCACTCCCCAAGAAATAATCTCATCATTTGGCGGCAAAGACAAATACCTCAAAGCAATAAACGAACTTGAAAAAGAAATTTACAAGGCGGCATAATATGAAAAATTGGCAAGCAATGAATATCGCGTCTTTTTTGACTGAGCGGCAAGGGCGCTATAAACCCTATGACAAACAAATACAAAATATTCCTCGTTTAGACAAAATTGATTTTAGCGGGACAATTCATTTATCGTCAAAACCTACTAAGACTGATATGATTATTATTGAGCAAGGGGACTTAGTTATTTCCGGCATAAATGTTGCAAAAGGCGCAATTGCAATTTGGCAAGGTAAGCGCCCCATTGCGGCTACAATACATTATTCCTCTTATATTTTTGACAAAGAAAAAATCGATATCGATTTTTTTAAACGCTATCTCAAAAGTCCAGTATTTATAAAAGCATTGCAAGCGCAGGTAAAAGGCGGCATCAAGACAGAAATAAAAGCAAAAAATCTTTTGCCTCTAATGGTAAATATCCCGCCATTGCCGATACAATGCAAAATCAAAAAACATTTTGAAACTTTTGAATCAAAACTATCAAATCTCAACAATGAAATAGAAAATCAAGACAAATATCTAATAAAACTCCGCCAAGCGATTCTACAAGAAGCGATTGAAGGCAAATTAACGACAGATTGGAGAAAAAACAATCCTGTCCGCAAGGGCGATGAAAGATATGATGCGGAAGCGTTGCTTGAAAAAATCAAAAAAGAGAGAAACCGCAAAGAACGCGGAGAACGCAAAGAAAAAATGCTGTCTCCGATTAAAGCGAAAGATATGCCGTTTGCTTTGCCGAAAGGGTGGATGTGGACAAGGCTGGGGGAAATTTGCGATTTTCAATACGGTAAAGCATTGTCAGAAGAATTTCGTAATAATAATGGAAAATATCCTGTTTATGGCGCAAATGGTATAAAAAACTATTCTAATAAATATAATTATGATAAAAAAACTATTGTTGCAGGTAGAAAAGGATCTGCTGGTGAATTGAATTTAACTGAGCGGTATTTTTGGGCTCTTGATGTCACATATTTTATCGTATTTAACGAAAATTTACTCAATTTGCAATTTTTATATAAATTGTTATTAACGCTTGACTTGCCTAATTTAGCAAAAGGAGTAAAGCCCGGACTAAACAGAAATGAAGTATATGAATTAATAATTCCCATTCCGCCTCTTAGCGAACAATATCTTATTGTGGAGCGAGTCGAAAAAAGATTATCTTTTGTGAACAATTTGGAAATACAAGTAAAAGAAAGGAAAATACAGATGGGCAGACTTTGGCAAACAGTATTACAAGATGTGTTTGATAATAATTAAAAAAACAAGACATAACAGATAGTCGGTTCTTATTAATGTTGTTACTTATGTATTGCTTGCAGTATAAATAAAAATATTGGAGGTATAGTAAAATGACACACGATATATCAGAGTATGTTAGAGGCTTGATATGAATGCTAACAAATTATTAAAATCAGCCACTATGAATAATAATAATAACGAATATATCAACAATTTAAAAAAACTTGATTTTACAACAGAAGACTCTGATAATTCCTCCGTCTTTTTGGTGAGTCAATTACAAACATATCTCAAAAACAAAGAGATATCACTACATATCGTCATGGCTTTAGAAAAAGCAAAATCGTTTGAAGCAGATGCTGTATATTTTCGTTTTTTTGATGACAAGCGCCATCCATTAGCTCAAATATATATTTATGACAATATAACGAAACAGAAAGATTCCAATTATTATAAAGATAAACATCGCGCAATATGGAGTGGCAGTGAGATACCAATATTTATGATTGTTGATAAAACAACAATAAAAGTTTTTGATTGTAGAGTTCCTATAAAAATTAAAAATAATGATGAGATTTCAAACTCAATTGATATTGTTGATTTAGATAATGTAATGCAATCATATAATGCTCAAAATTTTAATAATGGCAGTTTTTGGGAAAGAGATGACAAAAAGAATAATTTCAAAGCAACTAAAATGGCTTCGGAGCGTTTAATAAATGGGTTAAAAGAAATCAGGAAAAAATTTCATCAAATGAATCTCATATCTCGATCATTGGCTGACAGAATTCTCATTATATGTATCCTAATAAAATATTTAGAAGAGAATGGTATTGACAAAGAAACTCAGAAAAATCTCGCCGTCTCTTTTTTTGAAAAAAAAACAGGCTATGGGAAATTAGAAGATATTATTAAAAATAAAAAACTTCCGTTGCTTTTATCAGCGCTAACACAACATTTCAATGGAGGCATATTTACTTTAAATGATGAAGAAATAAAAGAATTGAAGAAAGCAGATATTAGTGGGATTTCAAGTTTTTTTGAAGCTAATTATAAAAATGATTTGTTTGGATGGCGTGAGTATTCATTTGAATATATACCCATTGAATTAATAAGTAATTTTTATGAGATATTCATACCAAAAGTAGAACAGGATATTGATAATATAAACAAAAAAAATACCGGCGCGATTTATACACCGAGTTTTTTGGTCAATTTGCTAATTGATGAACAATTACCATTGTCTGTTGATACTCTTGATGAAGACACAAAATTGATTGACCCAGCATGCGGCTCTGGCATATTTCTTGTTGTGGCATACAAACGTTTAGTGCAACGGTGGCGCATAAAAAACATCAAAAATGGTAAGCTGGCTGACACTAATCCGAATGTTTTAAAAAAGATATTAGAAAAAAATGTTTTCGGAGTTGATATAAATCCTATCTCTATTGAACTCACATCTTTTAGTTTGCAATTAGCATTATGTTCTATGCTCACCCCAAAACAAATATGGACTGAATTAGATAGATTTTCAAATCTATGTGAAAATGGGAATGTTTCTAATAAAGATTTTTTTGAATATTTGCTTGATACAAAGATTGCCAACAATTTTGATTTTATCATTGGAAATCCGCCTTTTGTCCAAAAGAAATTGGCTGGCAAAAGTTATGCTTATTATAAAGAATTGCTTGAAAATAAATATCCGGCAACATTTAATAATCCTCAACAGGAATTTGCTTTTCTGTTTTTAGAAAAGTCAATGCACTTACTGAAAAAAAATACTGGAAAACTTTGCCTAATTCTGCCAGCGGCACACTTTTTATATGCAGAAAATTCTATAGATGTGCGCAAGTCAGTATTTAGCATGTATAATGTTTCTCAAATTATTGACTTTACTTTTCTAAGACGTGTTTTATTTCCAACCACAGTTGTAGTAATGGCTCTATTTGCTGAATGTAGGCAGCCTACAGATGCCCCTATCCAACACATAACCGCCAAAAGAACAAAATCAAGCAAGGAACGGCTTTACTTTGAATTTGATCATTATGATTTTTATCAAGTCCATAAAAAATCATTGATGGATACAATAAATATTTGGAAATGTAATTTATTAGGTGGTTTGCGCGTATATGATATTGTCGAAAAGTTGAATAAACAGAAGGTAAAATTAAAAGATTTTTATAAATCAAATAATATTAAAACTTATAATTCGGTTAAAAAAGATTCTTTTTTAGCCAATACTAATTCGTGGAAACTTCCATTGTTCAGCAATAATGTTTCCACGCAAAATTCAAATAAAAGTTATTGGGGCATCAGAAAACTTATAACAAAAGGGCATTTTCCTACCGATATTATCATGAAGGACTTTAAAGATCGCATTAAGACAGAAGGGATCGGTTTTTCTGGACAAAAAAAAGATATTGATCATCTGAAAAAATATTTTAAAAACAATGCTGATTTAATGTGTTTTTATATAGCAACAACTAGTAATAGATTGTGGGTAAGGGGTCCATATATAATTTATAAATCCGATTTTGAATATTTTCCTTTTACTAATGATTTAAAACATCACCTCTCAGATACTGAATATATCATACTCAAAGATATAGTAAAGAACGCATTAGATGAATAGGGGAATGGTCAAAATGAAAAAATAAATACTACACTTTCTAGTGAAGCGGATT
>JAITTG010000040.1 GCA_031287095.1 Candidatus Parendomicrobium reticulitermitis
GGAAATCCGCAGTTCAAACGAAATCCGATTTGCCCGTTTTGTCCGCAGACGAAAAAGCGCAAACTTGGCTTTGCCGCGTTATGAATGATACCTCAATGCCAAACAATAACGGCGTGTGGACTTGAATTGGTAAAGGTGAAGATTGAGCCATTTATTGCGAATTGCATCGCCGTCTCATGTGTAATTTGAACTGAAACTTATGCTTAAATTGGTAAATGTGAGATTTGAACCAGTATTGTAAATCGCATCGCCATACGCAGTATTTGAACTTAAACTTATTATCCCATGAGATGTGCTTACCTGCGCGTTTTGAATAAAAAATGCTCCTCCATATCATTGACGCAGCAATGTTGCCATCATAATTTTACGCAGGAATAGCGTGACTGCCGCCTACCCAAACAGTCCTTGTGTCAAGAACCTCCGATGTCCAAAGGAAAACAATAAAATTATGCTTAAAAAGACGAATTTAAAACAATGGCGTAGATAAGGCAAAAACAACGAAAATGGCAAAAAAGATAGAAAAGAGAAAAAAACAAAAAAACAAAAAAACAAAAAAACTTGTAAGGGTGGCTTTTAAACCCGCCCATACAAGTTTTTTTGTTTTTGCCGTTTTGTGTTTCTTGCGTTATCAAACCCTGTATAGCCGTTGCCGTTTTCGTTTTTGCTGTTTTGCGTCCTTTGCGAAAAAATCCATTGCCGTTTTTGTCTTTATCGTTTAATTGTTGCTTATCGTCACCTTCACCCTCTTTTCAAATCTGCGCTTTCAAAATCCTTCTTTCTTTCAAAGGGAGAAGGGAACTGCCTTATTGCATATCCGTCCTTGTGAGTTTGAAACCCGCCCCTATATATTCGTTCATATTTTATACTGCTGTTTGTCGTTTGTTTTTGTTGTTTGCATGCCTTCTCGTTTGTTTTTGCATTTCATGTGAGTGAGCGGGTTTCAACCCGGCCTCTACAAGGTCCGGTTTTTTTATATTTTTAATTTCAATTTTTATATTGATTTTTCAATATGTTTTTGATTTCAATAAATTCTTGATTTCACATTTCATGGGGATATGTCATTATTTGCCTTCAGTTTGTCTTTTGCTGTTTACCATTTGTGTTTTTGTCGTTCGTTCCTTATCGTTTCCTGTTTGTTTTTATCGAAAAGGTCTAATACAAATTTTTACAAAATGAAACAATAAATTCTATCAATTTATATAAAATTATGAGTGATAAATTATAACTCTTAAAGTTATATGCAATGTAAATCAATTTTCTCTATATTTATAAGCATTTATTTGATAAAACATAACACAAAACTTCATTGCGAACAACTGCTCCTACGGGCTTTATACTTAACATAATATGTATTATCGGTTATTTCAAGTGGCGGATTAAATCAAATTTAAGCGTCTGATTTATCGGCTTTATCGTACAATAATCATCGGTTTCGGCTTTTGTGTAAGTGTTTGCGGCATTTGCTTTTTCGTCAAGTTTATTTTTCAAATCCGTTTGGTTGTCAATGTTGCCTGTAATGCCGCCCCAAGCGGTAGAACCGCCGCCACCGCTGTTTTGAACTTTCAATCCTTTAATTGCTTTTATAGCCATATTATTCTCCTTTGCAAGACGCGCGGGTAGCGCGTCTCTACGATTATTTAAGATAAACTCACCACAAGTCCATCTGTTGCGGCGGCGCCGTCAAATTCCGCTTTTATCACATAATTGCCTACCGGCAATTGCCATTGACCGTTTGAGGATATTACAAGGTCATTATCGTCTGCGCCTTTAACGGCGTCAAAAAAATCCCCGCCCGCGCTGGACTTTATAGCGATGTTTCCGCTCGTCCAACCCCTCACTTGCAAAATCTTTACGCTCTCATACTTACTGCACACACAACTTGCTACTTTTGTTTTTGCTCCGTTTGTTACTATTTCTAAATCAATCATAATGTCCTCCTTGTTTATTTATTGACTTCTTTAAATTTTGTATATACAATAATTCTATGAACTTTGAATGGGACGAAAACAAAAGAATCAGCAATCTTAAAAAACACGGGCTTGATTTTGTCTATGCAAGATATATTTTTGATAGTCCGTTTAAAGTCGCTTATAATATCGGCTATTTTAACGGTGAAATAAGATATATGACGCTTGCCCCATATATGGACGATATTTTAGCGGTAGTCGTCCATACCAACAGAAAAGAAAATATCCGCATAATTTCTTTTCGCCGCGCAAGTAAAAAAGAACGGAGGTATTATTATGCCAATTACAAGAATGACAAGCCGAGAAATTGAAGCAAAATATCCATTAACGCAAGAAAAAGTTGCGCAAATCAGACAAGCATTAAAGAAAGAACCCGATATGACAGACGCTGACGCTCCAGACTTGACTGTCCTTATAAACAAAGGTTCGGCGCATAAAGTAATTTTTCCCAACAAAAAACAGCCAAAAGAAGCGGTAAATATCCGCATAGACAAAGATGCCGTCGAGCGTCTGCGCGCCAGCGGCGCAGGTTGGCAAACCCGTCTAAGCGCTAAAATATCCGAATGGGTAAATATGTCTTTATAGGCGCTCATTTCATTCCTATTCAAACGAAAATCCGTAAAATTTCATTTTTCCATTTCCTAAATCTTTATAGAAATTAGTAAATTGTCGGTTTTGAAAAAAGGCTTTGTTGGACAAATCGTCGTTTCCATTATCTTGCGTAAAACTAAAGTATCGGACATTTTTTACAAATTGCAAGTCCATTGCCGCCGGTATGCTTGTCTCGCTGTTAAATACGACTTTAAACAATTTATTTTTTCCTTGCGTTTGCGCCAGCAAATATGGAACGGGTTCGTCTTTTTTAAACAAAAGCGTAAACATTCCAATATCCGCTATTTTGTCAATCAAATCAAAAACTTTGTCCGCCAAAACCTTATTTTGTATATCCAAAAAATATACTTCTCTACTACTACTACTGACCATCTGTATAAAGTCTGTCGTCTGCAAAACCGCATACTTATCGTTAGTTTTTATCCTAAAATAATCTCTTTGCATCCACGCAAACGAAGAAAAAGGAAAACCCGAAGGGGCTGATATGCCAATGCCGAAAATGTTGTCAAAGTCAGGATAAGAGAACCCTTTGGCTGTTCCCATACCGCACCAATAAAAGAACTCGTCGGCTGTTTGCGGACAAAACAAAGAGAACGATTGCTCCCAAACATTTTGCCGATATTCAAGTTGCGTCCAATTGGTTAAATCTCTTGAAACAAATACTCCTTTATTGTATTCAGTCGCTTTTGAAGTAAAGAGAAAGATATATTCCCCTTTAAACAAAATCAACGAAAGAATATCTGCCGCCCATGTATTGTCAGGCATAGGAAACGCAAAAGAAATCTCGTTAAAATTTATCCCGTCGGTAGAAGTAAATAGGCTGATTTTAATATCGCTGTTGTCATTTAGACTAAAAATACAAGAAGCGTAATACTTGTTTTGAATAGGGTGATAAAAAACATTATAAACTACTTGATTAACTACAAATTGAGTGGTCAATGTATCGCCAAGCGCTGCATTGAAAACGCATTGCGTCCAGTTTTCATTATCGGATGAGCGCCTAAGCCGTCCTATGCCGTTTTCGTCCCAATCAAAAGCGTATAAATACTCTTGATTACTATTATCTTTGACTGAATATATTGCCGGCATTTCATTAGGAAATTTTTCTGTTACTTGCAAAAAGTGATGTCTTCTGCTCATTTATTCCCCCATTCCTTGCGACATACTCCAGATACCGTTAACAATAGATATTTCATAAGCCGTATTAGCGTCAAGTTCAGTTAAAATCGGCGTTATTTTTTGAGCGCGGCTTAACGCGGGATAAGACGGCGTAAAATTTGTTGCTCCTACAAAGAATTGTATGCGCGTCTCGTCAGGACTATTGGGAAAATTAGATATATTTAAACCGCTAATCTCGCCTAAACAATAGTCTGTATTAGCCGCCAAAGTTGCGTCAAGCTCGGGTTTTACTTGGCGGACATTAGACTTTTGAGCAAGCGCGGTTATTGCCGCATTAGAAAGCGGTTTATCTGCGTCGCTTGTATTATCAACATCGCTAAGTCCAACCTGCGCTTTCGTCGCTTGGTGCGGGTTTGACAGGTTTGCTTTATGGTCGGCTAAACTTTGTATAAGCCCGTTGATTTTGTTTATTACCGCAGTCCAAAACTCAACAAAAGTCATTGCGGTATTAGCGGCAAACTTTGTTATATTTTCCGTTATTGTGGTCGGATTTACCGCTATTGCTTCTTCTAATTCTGTCTCGTCAACAAAGTCTAAATTGTCGCTAAAATAAGCCCAATCTGTCCCGCCGCCTATCCATTGCCACACGCCGTTATTGTTTGGCATTGAGGTATCATTCATAACGCGGCAAAGCCAAGTTTGCGCTTTTTCGTCTGCGGACAAAACGGGCAAATCGGATTTCGTTTGAACTGCGGATTTCC
>JAITTG010000069.1 GCA_031287095.1 Candidatus Parendomicrobium reticulitermitis
TCCCTATACGCAATAGCAACATTAACAATAGACGCCGACAGACAAAACGACGCAATATCAGGCTATAGCGGCGGCGCAGGAATGAATGTAAAGTTTGGCAAAAAAATGAGTCAAGAAGAAATGCAAGAGCGTATAAGAGCAAGTCAAGAGAAAAAAGAAAAAGAAGCGCAAGAAAAAGCAAAAAACCAAGCGTTAAAAGAAGCGATTGAAGCCGAAGAAAAAGCAAAATTGGCAGAATCTGCCGCGCTAAACGCCGAAAAAGCGGCAAGACTTGCAGAAGAAGAAAGGCTGTTAGCCGAACAAATACAAGAAGCCGCCGACAAAGAAAAATCAATATCAAGCGATAAAGATAAACAAGAGACAAACAAAATTACATCAGATTTTGAAGATGATAATGTGGATTTATCAAAATCAAGAACCGCAGCCGATATTGAGAAACAGACAAACATAAGCCCGTCAAAAAAAGTTGAAAATACGCAAAAAACAAAAAAATCAAAGAAAACAGAAAAACCAAAAGCAAAACTAAAACAAGAAAATAAAACTACAACCCCAGCCGCAATTAGCGGCGATGAATTAGACGCGATAATCAAAGACATCATAGATTTAGGTATAAACATAGAGTAGGGGCAGAGAGAAAAGAAAAAAGACGATAAACGACGGCGGTAGGGGCAGACCCATGTGTCTGCCCTTAAAGGCAGAGAGAAAAGATGATAAAACGACGGTAGGGGCAGACCCATGTGTCTGCCCTTAAAGCCAAAGAGAAAAGACTATTAAAAAACGACGCGCTTTGCGTTGAAAGTGGATTCCCGATAGGGACGCTCGGGAATGACGGAGTTGGGAAGACGCTCGGGAGTGATGGAGTTGGAGCAACATTTGGCAATAACGCAAAAAGAAAACGACGGAGATTGCAGGTCAAGTCCGCAATTGACGACGCAAACAATCTCGCAATGACAACGCAAATAATTCCGTAATAACGACACAAACAATCCCGCAATTGACGCTAATGACATTCGACGAGTTAATCAAAATATGAGCATAATGGCAGATTTTGAATTGTAATGATGGATTATCATCGTTTTCTTAATTTAGAAATGATTTTTTCCCATAAAGGCGCAGATTTTGAAGATAACCGTTTTACCTGCGTATCTTTTTTGATTTTTGTATATCCTGTTATTGAAGGCGCGTATTGCAGATATATTTCTATGTAATCGCCGCTTAATGACATTTCTTTTATTGTTGACGGTATAGGCGTCAATTCTCCATTTTTAATTCCGCCGATTAAATGTATTAAATAATGCGCTATGTCTCTTTTATCAGTTATGATAGACAAAACTTCGTCTGCGCAACGAAGTTTTTTAGCGCTTATGCCTTGCTCATCTTGGCAAATCTCAGAATCTAATTTTAAAATTTCAAAATCTTTATAGTTGTTTAAATAATCGCTTTGATTATTTGTCTCATTTTCGTGAAATCCTTTAAATTGCGATAAATTTAATTCTTCGCTCAATATATTGATATTGACTATGGCTGGAGCAAAGAAATTTTCTATTGTTTCTTTGGATGGAAGTTTTAAATTTTTTAAGTCTTGCGTTATATAGTTTTTAAAAGGCTCTTCCACGCTTTTTGTATAGTCCTCCATCGCTCCGTCGGACAACCTTGCCGAAAAAATCGCTTTTTCAAAAGAAAACCAATCCATTTTAGACGAAATCTCATAAATTGCGGGGTTATGCGAAAACACTATATTAAATTTTAAAATCTCAAAAAATTTTTTATTTATAACTATATGTATAAGCCCGTAAATATTTTCTTGCGGAAAAATAAGTTTTATTTTAAAAGCGGTGATTACCCTTAAAAAACTTGTGATTTTATTGACGGCTTCTTTGAGATTATGATTTGAAAGGGACAAAGCGACTTCGGCTTCATTTTGTTCGCAGCCTGTTTCTTCAATAAGCAATTGTATAAGAGACTTATCTTTTTCTTTCATTTTAATTCGCCCTCGGATGAAAATTTTTATAAATTTTTTTTAAAGTTTCTATTGTGACATGAGTATAGATTTGAGTTGTGGAAAGATTTTTGTGTCCCAGCATTTCTTGAACGCTTCTCAAATCGCAGCCTCTGTCTAAAATATGAGTGGCAAAAGAATGTCTTATAGTGTGCGGACTTGCTTTTTTTGTGATATCGGCTTTTGCAAACCAATTGTAAAAAATTTGCCTCACTGCTCTCGGGTCAAATTCCTTATTTGCCGAATCTAAAAAAAGCGGCGAATCTATATCATAGGGCAAACCGTCTTTTTTTCTTTCATTTATATAGTCCATAATTATTGACAGACAATTTTCTCCTATGGGGACTATTCTTTCCCTATTTCCTTTGCCGCGGACGGCGATCACATTTGAGATAAAATCCACATTTTTGATTTTTAAGTTTATGAGTTCCCCTATCCTTATGCCGCTCGAATATAAAAGTTCAAGCATCGCCCTGTCCCTTAATTTTATCCCTTCAAGAGCAAAGAGTTTCTGCATTTCTTTTTCAGTTAAAAAAACAGGAACCCTTTTTTCTCTTTTTAGATTTGATACGGCGTTAAACGGATTGGTTGAAATGATTTTGTTGACGATAAGAAATCTGTAGAAGGTTTTAAGACCCGAGAATTTTCTAATCAGCGACGATTTTTTTAAATCAAAATCGCTTAAATAAGCCATATATTGCCTTATTACAATTTTATCAAGCGAAGCAAAAGGAATATCTTTATCTTGCAAAAATAGAGCAAAATAAGAAATATCGGCTATATAGGCTCTTAAAGTATGAGGGGAAAAATTTTTTTCCGCTCTGAGATATTTACTAAAAGATTCTATTTGTTTTTGATAGTCTTCGCCGATTTGTCTTTTGATTTTTTGACTTTTTTTGTTTTCAAATTGGCGGGGGAGTCGTCTTGTTTTATCCATATTAAATTCCTGCATTTTGGGAATGCCGAGCAAGTGAGAAATTCTCCTCTTTTACTTTTTCTTTTGAGCATCATAGCGCCGCATTTTTCACATTTTAAATCCGTAGGTTCAGGTTCAGGTTTAAAGATTTTATTGCCGTTTTTGTCTAATGTGTATTTGGCTTTACAATCTGGATTTTTACATTGAAGATAAGTTCTTCCTCTAAATCCGGTTTTTTTAATCAGAAAACTATCGCATTTGTCGCATTTTAAATCTGTTTCTATGTCTACAGCCGCGCTTTTGCCGTCTTTTGCCAAAGGCATAATTGTTTTGCATTCTGGAAATCCCGAGCATCCCAAAAATTGTCCGCTTCTCGATTGTCTAATTGCCATAGGCTTGCCGCAATTGGGGCATTTTACATCCGTGATTTGCGTTTTAACTTTTTGATGAGCAAGATTGGTTTCTGCGGCTTCCAACTCCTTAATAAACGGAGAATAAAAATCTTTTATCACGCTTTGCCATTCGATTTTATTGTCGGCTATGTCGTCAAATTTTTCTTCAATTTTTGCCGTGAATTTCAAATTGACGATATCTTCAAAATGATTTTTTAAAACGCCGTTGACCACTATGCCGAGTTCTGTAGGCAGGAATTTTTTAGCGTCAAGGCGGACATATAATCTGTCTAAAATTGTTTTGATAGTCGGAGCATAAGTGGAAGGTCTGCCGATTTCATGCTCTTCAAGCGCTTTAATGAGGCTTGCTTCATTATATCTTGCGGGCGGTTCAGTCCAATGCTGCAAAGAGGAAAGTTTCAATAAATTCAAGTTTTCTCCTTCCTTTAAAGGCGGCAAATTCATATTTTTGTCGTCTTCATCTATATGATAAACTTTTAAAAATCCATCAAAAATCAAAGCGCTGCCGTTTGCTCTAAAAATATAATCGCCCGCTTTTATATCTGCCGTCATAGTATTATATACGGCGTCTGCCATTTGGCTTGCCACAAATCTTTTCCAAATCAAATCATAGAGTTTGTATTCATCGGGATTCAATTTAGATTTTATAGAAGAGGGAGTTCTGGACGGCGAAGTGGGTCTTATGGCTTCGTGGGCTTCTTGAGCGCCTTTTGATTTTGCTTTGTAAAATCTTGGAGTATCGGGCAGAAAATTATTGCCGTATTGGCTTGCTATAAATTTTTGAGTTTCCGCCTTGCTGCTTGCGGCTATATTTAAAGAATCTGTTCTCATATAAGTTATGAGACCGATATTATTTATGCCTTCATAAAGTTTTTGCGCTACCGACATAGTTTTGCTTGCCGAAAATCCAAGCCGTCTTGAAGCGTCTTGCTGCATAGTTGAAGTGGTATAAGGAGCAAAAGGCGAACGCTTTCTCTGTTTGCTTTCTATGGACTTTACTACATAAGAAGCATTGTCCAAATCTTTTAATATCTTATCGGCTTCTTCTTTGTTTTTTATAGACAATTTATCAAATTTCACATCGTTTTTTGAAAATAAAAAAGCCTTAAAGAGCGAGTCCTCATTTTGTTTTGACAAATCCGCTTCAATACTCCAATACTCTACGGGAACAAAAGCCTTTATTTCTTCTTCTCTATCGCAAATAATTTTAACTGCGACGGATTGAACTCTGCCGGCAGAAAGCCCTCTTTTAACTTTTTTCCACAATAGGGGGGAAAGTTTATAACCTACGATTCTGTCCAAAATGCGTCTTGCCTGCTGGCTGTCCACAAGACGCATATTTAATTTTCTGGGATTTGCGACGGCTTTTTTTATAGCCTCGGGAGTGATTTCGCTAAAAGTGATTCTTTCTATTTTTGAATCGGCAAGTTTTAAAGCCTCTTTTAAATGCCACGCTATAGCCTCGCCCTCGCGGTCAAGGTCGGTGGCAAGATAAACTTTTTGAGAAGAATCCGCTTTACTTTTTAAGTCGCTTATAATTTTTTTTGCTTTTGGCATATTGACATAAGTCGGCTCAAAATTATGTTCCACATCTATGCTGAGATTTTTTTTAGGCAAATCTCTGATATGCCCAAAAGAACTTTTGACCGTAAAATCATTTCCCAAAATTTTTGAAATTGTTTTTTCTTTTGCCGGCGACTCTACTATAACAAGATATTTAGACATGGACTCTCCTTGCATCAGTATTTTCTGACATAGATTTTGCCCATAAGGCATTCTACAAGTTCATTTAATTCAAGATTGAAAAGTATAGAGGACAACTGAGATATGTTTATATTTAATTTATCGGCTATTAAATCAATATGTATTCCTTCTTGCTCAATCTCTATAATCTTTAAAACGGATTTTTCTTGTTCTGAAAGAGCGCTTATATATGTTTTTTTACTTTCTTTGGCAAGTTTTTTTAAATTAAAAAATGACAGCCTTAAAGCCATATCGCGAGGATTTACCGCCGCAAAAGCGCCGTTTGCTATCAATTCATTTACCCCTTTTGAAGACTCATTATATATATTTGACGGCACGGCAAAAACATCTTTTCCATAATCTGCGGCAAATTTTGCCGTAATTAAAGCGCCGCTGTTTTTTGCCGCTTCAACGACCAAAAGCGCTTTTGAAAGAGCGGCTACTATGCGGTTTCTTCTTGGAAAAGTTGTTCTATCGGGCTTGCTTAAAAGCGGGAATTCGCTGATAACCGCCCCATTATCAGGTATTGCCGTTTGCAAAGATTTATTTTCCGGCGGATAATTGACAAGCAGACCATTGCCCAAGACCGCTATTGTGCGTCCATTATTTTCCAAAGCGGATTTATGCGCTTGAGCGTCTATTCCTCTTGCAAGACCTGAAATGACAGTGATGGAATTTTTGGCGAAGAAAGAAGCAAAATCCTCAGTTGTTCTTTTGCCATAAGGCGTAATTTTTCTTGAACCCACTATGCCGATTGAATCAAAATCCTTTTCAATGATAGTTCCTTTTATATAGATAATAGGCGGACGGTCTGAAAATGGAAGCAAAGCAGACGGATAATTTTCATCGCCGTCTACTGAAATGACAATGCTGTTTTTTGCAGCGAGTTTAATCTCTTCATCGGCTTGTTTATTGTAATCTTTAGCGTTTAAAATTCGTTTAGCGATATCTTCCCCAATCCCTTCAAAAGCGAGCAAGTCGGACTTAGAGGCGTTCAAAATATGTTTAGGCTCTCCAAATACCGCAAGCAATCGCGACAACCTTATACTTCCAATATCCGCGGCAAGAAAAAGTTTAAAAATGGAACGGTGATTTTCATTCATAGCGGCTATTTTATGCAAATTATTCTTTTTCTGTCAAAACGGCAATAGCAAAGATAAAGGCAAAGGCTTCTCGCAAGTTCCGCAAAGATGGATAACGACAAAGGCAAAGAGAACGGCAATAGCAACGGCGATAGTCTTGTCGTTTTGCGTTTTTTGCGTTTCTGAAACTTGCGCAACTTGCGAGAAGCCGCTGTCGTTGTTGCGATTCATTTACTTAAATCTTTGTTTTTGATAGAAGTCCGTTTGCATTTATCAATTTTTGTGGAGATTTTTTAATGAGGCATTGTTTTTTATTCTTTTGCTTATTCATTTTTACATTCGCTTCTTGCGCTGTTATAGATGGATATCCTATATATAGCCGCAATCCTGCAAATAAAAATGCAATGAAAAGCGGAATTGAGAGAATTTTTAAAAATGAGGAAAATAGCGAAGCCATTGTTCAAAAAGAAGAGAATATCAAAATCTCAAACAATAAATTTGGAACGGCTGTTTCTATGATTCCCTCCGCAAATTGGAATTTTAGCGAAGCGCCGCTAAAATATGTTATTGACAGAAGCGCCTATATGATTTTTGAAGGAAGTTTTTGGCATAATTCAGGTTTCAATTTTGGATTGTCTGCCGATACTAAAAGAAATGCCGATAATGCGTTGGAAATTCAAAATATATTAGGTTATTTGGGTTTTGGCAGAGGCATATTGAAAATCGGGGAAGGCAAAATAAGCGGAACGGCGTCTTGGAACGGCGCGCCCATATCTGGTCAACCGCATCAAGCGTCAATCAATACTTCTCATCAAAGCATAAGTTTATTATTTTTAACATCTGCTGATACTGGAGACCAACATTTAAAACAAGCATTAAAAGAAAAATCTATTATGGAAATTTTTTTGTTTTCAAATTATGGGTTATACTTGGGTCTTAATTACACTTCTTATAAACTTCCGCGATTGGTTGAAGCCTATCATGAATACGGATCAGGGCAGTCTCTTACAAATAAATTACTGTCATCGGCTTATGACAATGAATCAAGCATAGGCATTTTAGGTTTTGTATTAGGTTGGGACAATTCAAGAATGCGTCTTAAAAAAAGCGAAGAAGGCTTATTTATTTGGATGCCTGTGGAAGCCATTGTCGGTCTTGCTTTCAGCTCTTTAAGCAATGAAGGAAAAAGAAGGGTAAAAGAAAACTTGAGTCCATTGGATAAAAAAGAAGATTTTAAAGATTCTGATGTAGCGGTTGCGTTTAGCGCCGATATGATATTCGGCTTGTCATACATTGTAAATATTTTCGGTTTAAAAACCGCCATATCCGCAGGATACAATTATATGTTTTCTTATGATGAAGCGAGCCTTTCACAATACGACAGCGACAAAGACAATCCCAAACCCAGAGGCTATTATATAAGCAGCAAATCATCTTTCTCCCGCGACGGCTGGATTTTCAGACTGATGATGCAGTTATAAGGCGAGGATAATGAAAAGCCGATTAACTCGTTGTCATTTCCCACTATCTCCTCAATGCCTTCATTTCCGAGCGTCTCCAACTCCGTCATTCCCGAATGTCTTTGTGAGAATGGGAATCCACTTTCCAATCCGTCATTCCCGAATGTCTCTGTCGGGAATCCACTTTCATCGCAAAGCGGGGAGAGTGTAGGGATATGGGTCAATCACGGAACGCAAAGCAAAACGGTATTTATTCCTTGTTTTTGCCGTTTACCGTTTGATTTTACCATTAGTCCAAGCGGACGGGACTCAAATCCATCCATACAATACGCGCATAATGTCCGCCTATTTTTATCTGTTGGTTGCGCAAGAGATCTAATGCCATATTTGGTTTGCGTATATTCTATTTGAGCATAAAAAAACGGCTCTTATATTATGTGAAATTATAAGAGCCGCCAAATCCTCTTATGCTATCTCATGCCAATATTGTCTGCCGCCGTGAAATCATGAGATGGCTTTATCGCCGATGTTTCATTTCTATATATTCTTTTGGATTTATTATTTTTTTATCTAATGGAAAATGTTTTTTATTGCCTGTTATCAAGAAATCTGCTTTTGCCGATATAAACGCCTCATAAAATTTTTTGTCGCTTTCATTTTATCGCCTTAACTAATCGTCAGATATATATTATTTTCTCTTGCGGGGAACATATTTTTTAATATATCGTTTAATCTTTTTTTTTAGAGGTATCGGCGTGATTTTTAGATTATTCCATATTTGAGTATCTTCTTGCCCAAGACACCAAAAAGCGATTTTGTTGATGTCCATAGAATCGTAAATGGCGGCTCTTTTCATTACAGAAGCGGCGTTTTCATAATATACAGTCACGCTTACCGTCTCTTGATATTTAAAAAATGGGATTTCCTCGTCAAATTCAAATGCGCCTATATTTTTGTCATTGACTAATTTTTTCACTCCTGAATGTTTATACGCCTTTGCGGGATTGAAACTCGCCCAAGCGCGGCTATAAAATGGAATACCCATTACCAACTTTTCTTGGGGAATTGTTTTTGAAGCGTATTGCGCCACTTTTTTGCACCATGCCAAAGATGCGACGGAGCCGGGTATGCTGCCGCTCCAATGTTCGTCATAAGCCATAATTATTATGCGGTCGGCAATTTTTGCTATTTCGCCGTATTCATAAGCGTCGTCAATATATCTTGTTCTTGCTCCAACAGCCACGCTTAAAGGTTTATCTCCTATAGCCTTTTTCAATTCAGCCAAAAATGAATAAAAATTATATCTGTCCTGAGGCGGAACATGCTCGAAATCAATCTGCAAACCATCATAAAATTTCACCGCTTTTGCTATATCTGCGATTAAAATATCTCTTATCGGCAGAGACGGGTCTATGGAAAAATGCGTCAAAGCGCGATTGCTCACCTGAGCCACTACAAGATGAACTCTGCCGGAAAAATTCCTAATCGCTTTTCTATTTGGAACGCTTACAAGTTTTCCAAAACTATTTATTTCCGCGGCAAAATAACCTATATCCGTTATGGGATAAGAGGCTTTAACGGCGGCTTCATCTTTTGTATTAAGATAACCCCAAATTTCGTCAAAGACAATGGTTTTGTCTTGCGCGAAAGATGATATTGAAATAAAGGTAAAAAATAAGGATAGGACAATTTTTTTCATAATTTCTCCAAAGAGTCTGTTGCTATGGGCTTGACCCGCGTCTGTGTCGTTGCAGGCTTCAAGTTTGCGGGCTAACTCGCGTCTGTGTCGTCATTGCGGGCTTGACCCGCAATCTCCGTCTTTGCCTCAAAAACGCTTTGCGGAGAGGATGGATAATGATCCCGCAAACCCAAAGTCCGCAATGCAGCAAGCGATTATAGAGACTCTAAAATTTTCAAAAACTTAAATCTTTTTTGCAATCTATCTTTAAAAATTATCGCAATAAACGATAACCAGCCGAGTATAAATAAGCATAAGCCCAATACAAGACCCGGAGTGCGGTATACAAGTTTAATATCATAACTTCCAGCCTTTAACGCAAGCCCCATAAACATAATATTTGCTCTAAGCAAAGGAACTTTTTTGCCGTTCACATAGGCTTTCCAACCTTCATTATACGGCAAAGATAAAACCAAAATTTTATTTGATTTCAAGTCTATATGTCCGCTGACTGTATTGCCTTCAAGTTGGACATTTTCAAGTATATCTTCTTTTAAAGCCGCAATTTCTTTTTCAAAAGCGTCTCCCAAAGGCAAACTGATGACTTCCATAGAATCAAATGTCAAAGTGCCGTCGGTTGGGAAAGTCATAACGGTAGAAGTTTTTACCACTTCGCTAAAACCCATATTGATCATATAATTTTTCTTGCCTATATATCTCACAAATTTGGGCGAATATACTTCAAATTTCTTATTTACGCCCGATGAAAACACATTTACAGTGACAGCCTCTTTATAATTTGGGCAAGTGATATTTGTAAATCTCAAATAAGTCTCGCTATTTGGCAAAGCGTTAAAGCCTATTTGCATTCCGCCGCCAGATTTTAAAATAATCAACTTATTGTTTTCCAATACAACGCCGTCGCTTGCCATAGGCCAGAAAGGTATTTTAATGCTGCGAATCGTTAAATTTTTGGCTTGTTCAAAATCTGCTGGAAGGTCTTTTAGCAATACCGCAGTTTGAGTCATAATCTCTTGTCTTTGCACAGCGTCAAGTCTTTCATATTCTGAATGCGGGAGATAATTTGAATAAGTATATCCCAAAGGAAGAGTATTTTTTGTCTCATAGGCATGATAGAGCATTCTTCTATGCGCTTTAAATGAACCCGCTCTTTTGTCAAACCCATAGGGTTTATACGCTTCCGCGCCGTCTGCTGATATAAAGTATTTTACGCTTGCGAGAGCGTCCATAATAGTTCTGCCGTCAAGCCCGTAATACATAAAATCAAACTCAGTATAATGCTCAAGTCCGCCCAACCATTCATATATATAAGGAACAGCCAAACTATAATAGTAAGAAGTCCCTTTCACGCCTACAAGCATAGATGAATTTGTATATATATCAAGACCAAAAGGATTTTCTTCATATCTATAAAATGAGTCTGGGTCGTCTATGTTTTTTACGCTATTGTGGGAAGTTCTTGTAATGCTTGGCAAAATCTCGCCGATTTTAACCTTATATGTTCCGAAATTATATCTATATGAATAAAAAGCGCCCAAAAGTATATTTAGAAATACTACGACAAAAACAAGTATATAAGATAAAAATTTATTGATTTTTAATTTAGACACGGCAAACAAAACAAGCAAAAATACGAGCGCAAGCAAATATCCATATAAAACTATATTAAAAATGTTCCTATATAGATATATACAGCCCGCTATATACAAGAGCGTAATAGCCGTAATGGCTATAATTTCTTTCGTTTTTATTCTTATCATATACGGCAGCATAACCGCGGCGGCAAAAGCCATAAAGAAATTAAAAGCCCAAACCCATCTTATAGAAGCGTAGGAAAATCCGTGTATTATTTTGCCGCCCAATGGAAAAATTAAACATAGGACAAGAATTACAAATACAATTTTGATTTGAGCAAATTGTTTTCTTTTAAAGAACAATAAAACTGCGGCAAATAAAGCCAAATAGCAAATCCCTATAAATATCCACTCAAAAGAGAGGGGATATATATTGAAAAGAGACATAAACAATTCTCTATAATAGGTATTGTCGTAAAACCATCTAAAAACGGACACTTTCATTCTTGTTGAATGTATCAACAAAAAGAAATCGGGTATAAAAATAATGCAAGCCATAAAGCAGCCGATAGCGTAACTTATACAAAAGCGGACAAAACATTTAAGAGAATTTTTTAAACCCGCGCCTTTAAAAAACGCTTTTACCTGATTGATAAGAGGCATGCCCTTATTATCTTCTTTAAACGCAAAAGGCGCGCGGACGATAAAATAAAGGAAAATAAAACAACTGAGCATATAGAATAAATAGAAATTGGTAAGCAAAGCGAAGAATACGCTGACAATAAAGAAATGCGGCTTTTCATTTCGTAAAATCTTTTCTAATCCGAGCAAAGCCATAGGCAGATAAATCATAACGCTCATAAAACCAGTAATCAGCCAAAGCGAGCCGACAAAAGAAAAGCCCGTCCAAACATAGATAAAAGCGCCTATCAAAGCCGGCATATAATCGGTTTTCATTTTGAAACAATAGGCTAAAAAGAACAGTCCGGCAAAATAGAGTCTAGCGATTAAGAGCAATTCATATACAAGTTCAGAATAACTTTGAGGCGTGATGAAAGATACAAAATTGAGCGGGTCGCCTATACCGTAATAATGCAAAGTGCTTATAATATCTGCGCCATAACCTATATTATGGTCCCAAAGCGGTATAGTAAAGTTGAAATGTATCAGATTTGTCCAAATCAACCGCATATATTTGCCGAGATAAAGGAAAGTAGAATAGGATTGTTTTATGCCGTCGCTGTCTAAAATAATCGCAAATCCATATTTAAAAAACCAAGAATAAACAAAATAAGCCGTCATCAAAAACAAAGCCGAATAAGCCCAATAATAATTTATCCTTTTTTGCCTGTCCTTTTGACCTTGCGTCAAATCATTAAATTCGCTCATTTTTCAATCATTCCTTAATAAATCCCCCTTTTCGTTTAATTTTAGCGAAAAGGGGGATATTTAATGTCTGCTATTGAAACTACAATTTCCCTTGACTGCCTTTATAATATCAAACAATAGCCGTCAATGCAAATTCCTTCCCTGTCAAATCATTTAAAAACGATATAGAAAACAAAATAACGACACGGCTTTTCTCGCAAGTTTCGCAAGTTTCAGAAACGCAAACAACGCAAAACGACAAGATTAGCGCTATGCTATTGCTATTGTTTTTGCCGTTTTGCGCTCCTTGCGTGGTTGTTGCCTTTGTAGTTATTTCCTTTTGCGAAACTTGCGGGAAGCCGTTGCCGTCTCTTCTCTTTTCTCTCTGTCGTTTAAAATGAAATAAAAATTATCATATATGATATAATTATCGTCAATCCAAGCAGAGAGGTAAAAATTCAGTGTTTCTAACAATCATTTCAACAATAATTTCAAACTTGCCTTTGCCTAAAACAAAGGCAGGTTTTTCCTTTTTCGTGACAACCCCCCCCCCCCCCCCGCGGAATCTGAAAAGTAGGGGGACAATATAAAATGTCTCTCACAAATTCAATTTTAAAATCAACCCTCAAAACAATTTCAAAATATCTATCTGTATATGATGTAGGGGCAGACCCATGTGTCTGCCCGTCTCAAATAAATATGCTGTTAAAACATAAATCCGTTGTTGCAGGTTTTAGATTTGTAGTTGCGAGATTTAGATTTATCATTGCGCGCAAGCCCCGCAATCTCCGTCGTTTCCTTTTTCTATCATCGCAGACCATCCCCCCGACTCCGTCATTGCCGAGCATCTCTATCGGCAATCCACTTTCGTTGCAGAGCGTATCTCCAATTCCGTCATTGCCGAATGTCTCTATCGGCAATCCATTTTTCAATAAAATCAAACTAAAATTATTTAGCGGCATTGTTATTTTGGCGTTTTTATTTTTTGTTTGCCCAAAATCCTATGGGGCGGATTATTCGGGTAGTAATATAAATGACTTCCGGAATGCTTATCACGCGGCTAGTCCTGATAATTTTCTTAATGCGGTTATAACCGGCAATATGACGGCAAATAGCCATATAAGCAATGCTGGGCGCCAGTTTGTTTCTATAACAGGAAATAATAGCGCTGCGATCAGAATAATCAATGGTAATGACAATCCTGGTTTCAATATTGATGCGGGACAAACAATCCCAAATGCCGAGCTAACATTTAAAGACATTGGACTTCATAATTTTTCAGCGACAGGCGCGGGCGGCGCTGCAATCTTTATTTTTAGTAACAATGGGAAAGTTAATTTAACCGGCAATCTATCATTTATAGACAATATAGCCGGCGAAGGCGGCGCCGTATTTGCCGTTGCACAAGGCGCTTCTGTTTACAGTGCAACAATACTGTTTCAGAAAAACACCGCCATTGATAAAGGCGGCGCCGTGCGCGGCGGGGCTTTTACGGTTATAGACTCATCTATTACATTTAACTCAAATTACAGCATAAGCGGCGAAGGCGGCGGCGCCATACATGTGCAAAGCGGCGGTGGAATCGCCTTTAACAATTCGACTGTAAGGTTCATTTCAAACACCGCGATAAACAACGGCGGAGCTATATATGGGAGAAATAACGCTCCCGCCGTTTTTACCAATTCAACCATTATATTTGACTCGAATTATGGCGGCAATGGGTCGGCTATAGGTCCGATGTCCGCTGTTACTTTTAATAATTCTGCGGTTCAGTTTATAAACAACACTGGCGGCAACGGGGCGATAGTTGTTAATGCGGGTAGAACCTTAACTTTTATAAATCCCGGGAATGTATTATTTCAGAACAATAAAAATATTGATGGAACGCCTGGCTATGACATTTACCTAAACGGCGGCGGCGGGATTTTTGAGATAAACGGCGGAGCAGATGTTTTTACATTATACGGAGGATTAAGAACCCTTAGCGGCTCCAAAATTTATGTTCATGACAGAGCAGAGACAGGTTTATATATATTTGGCGGCGCAAGCATTATAGAATCTTCGTCAGTAACTTTTTACAACAACAGCAGCGGGTATAGAGGCGGCGCAATATATAATACAAATGCAAATGTGAAAATTCTTTTTACGGGCGCGGGCGGCGAGGCATATTTTATAGGCAATTACGCACCAAACAACGGCGGAGGGATTTATGCGCTTAATTCGAGCATATCATTTAACATGGCGCAGGGGACGGTAGTATTTTCGCGCAATAGCTCCGGTATAAGCGTATTACATTCGCGCGGGACAATATATTTTGGGAATTTATACTTATTGGAGTTTTCGTCTAATGTTAGCGACGGCAGCGCCAGCGGCGATGGAAGCGCTATGAATATAAGCGCCGGTGTAGTAGAAAATATAAATGTTGTCAAGGTTAACTACAATAGGGGAGCGAGGTCTGCAGCGATAGCTGCTTTTGGCGGAACAAAACTAAATTTCAATAGTCGTTATGCTGAATTTATTGGGAACGCATCCAACGGTAGTGGCGGTAACGGCGGCGCGATAGTAATGAATCCAGGGGGCGAGCTCAATTTTATATTGGCGAATGGTTTTGTCAAATTTGAATCAAACACAGCCGGGTACGGCGGGGCATTCAGAGTGGAGAACTCGTTAATAACCTTTAACAATACGAGCATGTCGTTTACAAACAATTCTGCTATTAGGCAAGGCGGCGCGATTTATCTTGCCGCTTCTTCAATTTTAACGATAATATCTTCGGCAGTTTTTCAAGGAAATCGTATGGCAGGCAGACCCAATGACATATACATGAGCGCATCGACGGTTACTTTTAATATACCAATTAACAAGCGGACGACAATGGACGGCGGGATAATGGACGACGCGGGGTTAACGAACATAATCAACAAAAACGGGGCGGGTTTATTAGAATTTAAGGGGAATGCGGTCAATGATATATCCGGCAGGTTTAATGTCAATGCGGGTTCGGCGGCATTTGGGCAAATGGTAAAGAGCACGGCTGGGTGGCTGACGATTAACAATGCTGCGGCGCTGGTATTGACGACGGTAAATTGGACTTCTACGCAGGCGGCGAGATTTTATATAAAGCAGGCGGCAGGGTTAAGCGTTGGAGCGAATAGTTTGATATATATATCCAGCGAGATAGGGCGTCATGCAGGGATGCATATACCTATATTTCACGCGCTGAGTTCCGCCGTATTTTACGAAGTGAGAAGTTCGCAAAGCAGGACGGCAAACGAGATAATATGGTTAAACGACAATTTAATAGCGGGCTATGCGTGGACGGGATATTTGAGCGGCGGCGGATTTTGGAATGTGATAGCGCGGGCGTATAGGAAATCATTATTGAGGACGGTGGAAGTCGCATACAGCACATTGACGCGCTACACGACGGCGGTAAGCTGGGACAATGACCAATTTAATGTGAATATGACTGCGGGAGCGGAATTTCATTTGAATGGGCAGGGGTGGGCATTAGACGCTGGGACATACACGCATCGCGGGCTTAGACCATACAAGATGTTGATGAGTTTTAGGGATGTGAGATTTTCACATTTTATAACGACGGCGGCAAATACTGACGGCGGGGTAATAAATTCGAACGGTTCGACGCTTACATTTACGGGCAGGTCAAATCCGGTAATATTTAATGGTATATCTGCGGGCATAGTATTTTCGTCTAATATGGCGATGAGGAACGGCGGGGCAATATATTTGGGCGGCGGTTCAAGCGCGTCATTTATTGGGACGACGGTGATATTTTCGTCTAACATGGCGAGGAATTATGGCGGGGCAATACTTTTGGAGAGCGGTTCAAGTCTGACATTTAGAGATACGACGGTGATATTTTCGTCTAATATATCGTTAGATGCTGGCGGCGTATTATTTTTTGCTACTAGCGCAAACGCAGTTTTTGCAAATTCGCGGATTTCTTTTATAGGCAATTATGGGCGCAGGGGCGGGTCTATTTACAATCAAGGTGGACGGACTACTATTTCTTTTGACAGGTCGGAGATTAATTTCGCGAGTAATACCGCTAGTGTGCAAGGCGGCGGCGCTATTGTAACGGACAATTATACTAATGCAGGAAGTAAATTATTATCTTTTACAAATTCGACAGTAAGTTTTACGGCAAATATAGCGGCGGCTGGGTACGGCGGGGCGATATACGGCATTGGGGAGACAAGAATACTATTTAGCGCTTCAAGGGTAAATTTCACATCAAACGCGGCAGCATTATACGGCGGCGCGATGGCGTTTGAAGGTATTTCGAGCATAACATTTATCAATACGATTGCAAATTTCACAGCGAACACAGCGTCAAACTACGGCGGGGCGATTAGCAATCAAGCCACCAACACAGCAACTTTCACCATTGCCAGTTCAAGCGTAAGTTTTAATTCAAATAGCGCGAATTATGGCGGGGCGATTAGCAATCAAGCCAACGCAGCAACTTTCACCATTGCCAGTTCAAGCGTGAGTTTTAATGTAAATAGAGCGGGCGGTGGTTATGGCGGCGGGGCGATTTTCAATAATTCCGCAAGTTTCACCATTGTCAATTCAAGAGTGAGTTTTAATGTAAATAGCGCGGGTTCAGGCGGGGCGATTCGCAATGATTATTCAACCTTTACCATTACCAGTTCAAGCGTGAGTTT
>JAITTG010000020.1 GCA_031287095.1 Candidatus Parendomicrobium reticulitermitis
AATTGCAAGTCGGCAGAGCTCCTCTCTATCTTTTAGATACTGATTTTGACGCTAATACCAACGATGTAAGAAATATCACGGGCGAATTATACGGCGGCAATAGGGATATGAGGATAAGGCAGGAAATTTTGCTGGGTATAGGCGGAACGAGGCTGCTTAACGCTTTAAATATAGAAACAACCGTAATCCATATAAATGAAGGGCATTCCGCTTTTTTGCTTTATGAAAAAATCAGGCATTTTGTAGAAGACAAAAAACTTTCCGTTCAAGAAGCTTTTCAATTGGTTAAAAGCGGATGCGTTTTTACAACTCATACTCCCGTCCCGGCGGGAAATGAAGTTTTTGATTCTGAATTAGTCGCTCGTTATTTGGAATCAAAGTATAGAAAAATAGGCATAGACAGAAACACTCTTTTACAATTGGGCGCTTTTCCGCTCAGATGGGGAGAACAGCAAAGGAGTTTTTCTATGACTATACTCGCTTTAAAATTTGCAAATAAAGCAAATGGAGTAAGCAGGCTGCACGCGACGGTCGCAAGGGATATGTGGTCTTCTCTATATCCCGGACTTCCCAAAAAAGAAGTTCCTATAACGCATATCACAAACGGCATTCATACAAATACTTGGCTGTCTTATGAATACGCTTCTCTTTTTGACAGATATTTGGGTTCTGATTGGAAAGACGAGCCGGCCGACCACGCTATTTGGGACAAAATATCTTCTATTCCGGACACAGAGCTTTGGAGAGCGCACGAGAGAAGAAAAGAAAGGCTTGTATCTTTTGCGCGGACAAGACTTAAACAACAATTAGAAAGGCGCGGAGTTTCTCCAAGGAGTTTGGCTTATGCCGACGAAACTTTAGACCCCGACGCTTTAACCATCGGTTTTGCAAGAAGATTCGCCACTTATAAAAGAGGCGACCTAATTTTTAGAGATATGAAAAGGTTTAAAAATATCTTGATGGACAAGTCCCGCCCCGTTCAGATGATTATAGCGGGCAAAGCGCATCCTCAAGACGCTTACGGCAAAAAAATTATTCAAGATATAGTCAATTTCGCTAATGATGAGGAATTGAGAAATAAAATAGTTTTTTTAGAAGATTATGATATGAATGTGGCTCATTATTTAGTGCAAGGTGTTGATATTTGGCTCAATAATCCTTTAAGACCTCAGGAGGCTTCGGGCACAAGCGGAATGAAAGCCGCAGTCAACGGGGTTTTAAATTTCAGCATTTTAGACGGTTGGTGGTGCGAGGGATATAACGGCGGCAATGGCTGGGTGATAGGCTCTATAGACGACCATTCTTCAGACAAAGAATATCAAAACGATGTGGACAGCCGTTCAATCTATGAAACGATAGAGAGAGAAATTGTTCCTTTGTATTTTGAAAGAAGCGCTGACGGATTGCCAAGGGGCTGGATAAAAAAGATGAAATCTTCTATGCAGTCTTTGGGAGCGTTTTTTAATACAAATAGAATGTTAGAAGAATATACGAAAAAATTTTACATACCCGCTTCTCTTGACTACAATAAAATGCTTGAAAATAATTTTGAATTAGCAAAACAAAAATCCAATTGGTTAAAAAACATAGACGAGGGTTGGAAAGATATCAAAATAGTGTCTTCAAGCGACAATATGACTCATGAGATGCCGGTTGGATACAAGGCTGTGATTAAAGCCAGAATATATTTAGGCGCGGTATCGCCCGACAATATAGCGGTTCAAGTTTTCAACGGAAGAATAGATACAAAAAGAGCGCTCATTGAGCCTATCATAAAAGATATGACAGTTTGCGCAAAAGAAGGCAATGATTTAGTCTATAAATGCGAAAACGATTTATCGCAAGTTGGACATTGCGCTTATGTAATACGAATACTCCCCAAATACGACGGAAAAATTCAATACATCCCTAACCGCATAATTTGGGGGCGTTAGAAGCAGGTTTCAAATCCGCCCATTGGACAAACGGCAATAATGTGCGGCGAAGCCGCGATACACACGGCTGGCTATAAGTTAAGCGCGATAGGAAGGTCGCATTGCCTTTTGGCGTCTTTTGACACAATTTGTCTGCTTAGATAGCGTGCTATACGCGCGCAGACAAATTCTGCCAAAATACGCTCAAAATGCTTCGCGGAGATCGTCTTACAATAAAGAAAAAACAAAAAACAAAACGACAAACGGCGAGCGTCCATAAATACTGTTTAATCAAAGAGGTAATTTTATGAAATACGATTTTTTAGTTTTTGATTTGGACGGCACTCTTGTTGATTCCATAAAAGATTTAACAACTGCCGCCAATTTTCTTAGAAAAGATTATGGGTTTGAGCCTTTGAGCGCCGATATAGTCCAATCTTATGTGGGCAACGGCGTCCGAGTAATCGTTGAAAAAGCCGTTCCCGACACAAGAGGGGAAACAATAGAGCAAGCAGTTGAAAGATTTAACGGATATTATGAAAAATGTCTGCTTGACGAAACTCGTCCTTTTGACGGTATTGAGGAGATGCTCAAAGATTTACAGACTGTTAAAAAAGCGATTCTATCTAATAAGCCCGAAAAATTTTCAAAAATGATTGTTGAAGGGTTAGGGTGGTCAAAATATTTTACTGAGATTTTCGGCGGCGACAGCGTCAAGGGATATAGAAAGCCCGATCCGAAAGTTTTTTTTGAATTAGTAAAAAAAGCGGGCGCAAATCTTTCAAAAAGCATAATGCTTGGAGACGGCGTAAATGACATTAAAATCGCCAAAGCCGCGGGCGTCAAATCTTTGGCTGTTTTATACGGCTTTACCGACGCTAAAACTTTGCAAGAATTAAAACCCGACTATACTGTCCAAAAAGCAAGCGAAATTAAAAATATAATAAACAACAACGACAACGGCTTTCTCGCAGGGGGCGCAAAAAGATAAAACGGCAACGACTACGCAAGTAACGCAAAACGACGAACGAACGAAAGTCGTACGGCGCGTGATTGCCCCCGCCCGCTATGACGAAGGGCGCAAATAACTTGGAAATGATAAAAAATAAAACGACTAATGACAATGTCGTTTCGCCGCATTGTCGTTTTGCGTTCTTTGCGTATTAAACTTTGCGTCCCTTGCGGGAAAGCCGTTAGCCGTTGTCGTTCAAAATTAAAAAGGAGGCATCTCAATGTTTTTTGTAATTAAAATTTTAAGAAAGATAGTTCAAATTTTGCAAACTGATATTTCGCCCGACCAATTAGCCTATGGTTTTGCTATGGGTCTTTTTTTGGGACTTGTTCCCGGGATATTATTCAAATCGTTCTTTTTTGTTTTGGTGATGATTTTGAGAGTCAATGTGGGAACGGCTTTCATGGGCAGCGCGCTTTTTGCGATTTTAGGTTTTGCCATAGCGCCGCTATCGGACTCTTTGGGCTATTTTGTTTTGAATTTAGATTTTCTCGCATCTTTTTGGACTTCTCTATATAATACGCCGATTGTCCCCTTTTCAAAATTCAATAACACTATAGTGATGGGAAACATAGTTTTGAGTATTATTTTATTTATTCCAGTCTCTATTGGCGTAAAGAAATTCATCCCTTACTATAGAAGGCGTTGGAGAGACAAAGTCGCTCAATTAAAAATCGTAAAAATTCTAACAGCAGGCAAAATCTCCGCTATGATTTTTGAATAAAGAGTAGAGACAGGTTTCAACCCGCTAGGAGAAATGCAAAATCAAACGGGAAGCGGTCCCATACAAAATCCCGAAGGGATTTAATGTTTTTAAAACCCCGTCGTATTGTCATCCATCCATAGCGGCAGACCAATATGTCTACCCACTAAAATCAATCGCCGCACCCAAACACTGGAAGGGTTTAATGTCGTCAATAACCCCGTATTGCCGTAAGGCTATGCGAGGTGCGCAAAAGTCAATCGCCGCACCCAAACCCTGAAAGGGTTTAATGTCGTCAATAACCTCGTATTGCCGCAAGGCTATGCGAGGTGCGCAAAAGTCAATCGCCGCACCCAAACCCTGAAAGGGTTTAATGTCGTTAATAACCTCGTATTGCCGCAAGGCTATGCGAGGTGCGCAAAAATCAATCGCCGCACCCAAACCCTGAAAGGGTTTAATGTCGTCAATAA
>JAITTG010000021.1 GCA_031287095.1 Candidatus Parendomicrobium reticulitermitis
AGAGGAGCAACCCGCGCTATACAAGTTTTGGGGTTTTGTTTTTTTGTATTTATGTTTGTTTTTGTCGTTTTCCCTTTATGTATGAGACGCTCTCCGCGAAGCATTTTGAGCGTCTTTTGACACAATTTGTTCGCTTGGATAGCGCTGCTATACGCGCAATGTGCGGCGAAGCCGCGATTACACACGGCTGTCTCTAAGTTAAGCGCGGCTGAAAAGTCGCTTTGCCTTTTGGCGTCTTTTGACACAATTTGTTCGCTTGGATAGCGCCGCTATACGCGCGCAGACAAATTCTGCCAAAGGACGCTCAAAACGCTTTGCGGAGCGCGTCTCATAATAAAGGTAAAACAACAAAAACAAATGGAAAAAAAGGATAACTATCATTTTGCGTTGCGACGCTCTGCGATTAGCCCCTCACCTTACCCTCTTCCTCAAGGGGAGAGGAAAAAACAACGCGCTTTGCGGTGAAAATGGATTCCCGATAGAGACGCTCGGGAATGGCGGAGTTGTGGAGATGTTCGGGGATAATGAAAAACAAAGCCGTCATTTCCGAGAAAAGCCCATTTCCAATATTTCTGTCGGGAACGGGAATCCAAGTTAAAAAGACAAAAACAAAAGCGTCATTCCCAACAAAAATATTGGGAATGACGCCTTTTAGGACTATACTTGGGGAAAGTCCTTTTATGGTCTATACTTCAATTTTCACTCATCCAATATCCAATTTAATGACACGATTGGATATTGGATGAATCGGAGGCTCTATGAGAATATCTTAGAGCTTAAATTTATAACCTGCTCTAATTGCTAAAGCGCCATAAGTAACATCTTGCGTGTCGTCGCCGAATTTCAGGCTTGAATTAACTCCAAAATAAGCCAACTCCGCAATCAATCCAAAAGGAAATTCGTATCCTGCGCCTGCGCTATAGTATAATCCGCCGCTTGTTTCGGCGCCTGTTGAACCATCGCCGCCAAGGGAAAACACGCTATATCCTATGTTTCCTTTTAAGAAAATTCCAGGAAGGGTAGAGATAGGATTTACTTGTATCGTGGCATAAATAGGAATATAACTAAAGTTGACATTAGTTTTATATCCATCCTTCTTATAGACATCTCTAGCAAGTAGATATGAAACTCCGCCGCCTACTTTAACCATATTGGCTACAGGCATAAGAAACTCCGCGCCTACTTCAACGCCGTCTGCTGATAAACCACTACCGCCATTCTCGCCAGAAATACTGATACTGCTCGCCAAATCATACCCTGCTTTGACATTGATTTCTCCTGCTGCAAAACCAACGCTTGCCGCCAACAACATTGCAATCGCTACTGATACTAATTTTTTCATTACATCCTCCTTTTTTTATGTTCCGAATGTAGAGACACTGCTACAATCGGATTTTTGTGTATTCTAAAGATACTGATATTGTCCCCAAAAACAACACAATATTTAGAATAAATAATTTTTTAAAATGATAAAATGCGTCATATAAAAGCCTGTTTTTCTGTATATGTCATTTCAGCGTGTGAGATTGCGGAGCAAACCTGCAAACGACGACAAACTGATGTTTTTAGATACACAAAACACATATCAGCAGAGCGCAAAACCCTTAAAATGCCGGCAAGCATATTTTGAAAGGTTAAATTGACTATTAAATCAACCCGCGCTCCGCTTATTATCAAAGCGTAATAGCGCTACGCTTTGTTTTTTGCTTGCCATAAAATATTGAGATGTCTTTATGGGGACTATTGTATCTATTTTAGGATATATTTGTCAAGTCCATACAATTATATTCCCCCTAATTGACGACAAAAGACACGGGAGGCAAGCAAATGGACAATAAAATTTTAGGTAATAGGATAAAAGAAAGCATAAAAGAGATGGGTATTACTCAGGAAGAATTTGCTAAATCCATTGGAACAAGCAGGACAATGATTAGCAAATGGATAAGAGGCGATAGAAATATGTCGCTTACGAGTTTAAAAAAAGTAGCCCAAGCCTCAGGCAAGCCGATACAATTCTTTTTTGAAATTGATAAGACTGACAAAGACAATGGCGGCGATAAAAAAGACAATATACAAAACGATATTTTTGAAATTGAATTGATAAAAAAAGAAATAGAACTTTTAAAAACAAAATACGATACAAAGATAGAAAATATTGAAACTCTTATTGATAATCTGAATTTAAGGATTGATTTGATTGGGAAGGGGTGAGGGGGGCATTTGATGAGACGCGCAGATAGCGCGTCTCTACAATAGATACCTTGCACAATTGATGTATAAGGAATATATATATTGTAATTGCGCGCTAATATAGTCTGTCTGCGTGAAAGCAGGCTTGTTGACATAATACTCAAAAAGTGTTGCTAATTTGCGAAAAAGGATTGTCATAGTCATATTGCTTGAAAAGTCGGTAAAAACATCTTGTTTGTCATTCCCGAATGTCTTTGTCGGGAATCCACTTTCGCCGTTGTTTTTTAACTTGGATTCCCGATAACAACTTTCGGGAATGACGGAATTGGTGAGACGATTGGGGATAATGAAAAAAAGAAACGACAGAGATTGCGGGTCAAGCCCGCAACAACACAAACAAGTCCACAATTGACAACACAAAGTCATGTATGCAATGACAAAACCCAAACCCAAACCTACAAATAACGGAGCAATTTTGTCTCTTGCCGTCATTGCCGAGCGGATTTGTCGGGAATCCAAGTTTAAACGCAAAGCGATTGAACGACGATAATTATCTGCTAAAAGTGGATTTTCAATAGAGACCGATAAAAACAGAGAGAAACGAGAAAAGACGACAAAGACTATTAAAAAACGACGCGCTTTGCGGTGAAAGTGGATTCCCGACAGAAACACTCGGGAATGACGGAGTTGGCGCGGCACTCGGGAATGACGCGATAGACGCGGCATTCGGAAATGAACTTTTAAATAGATTCTGCGGCACAATGACAATGTCCATCTTTTTTTATGTATTTGTTGCGCAAGAAGTCTAATTATTATCGCTCGCATTTAATCCATCAATTGCGGGCTTGACCCGCAATCTCCCCGCGAAGCGTTTTAGAACAAACTACGGAGATTGCAGGTCAAGCCGCACGGAACACAACAGTCGTAACGACGACATTGTTCAATCCAAATTGAAAGGTTTTAAAATTTTAAAGACTTCTGTTTTTTTGCCTTTGGCGTCCATTATTGGGACTTTTGCGTAGAGCCAGCCGTCTATTTTTTCAGGATTGACGCCGGCGTCTATAAAAGGCTGCGGGTTTAAAACAAAAACTATGTCTTTATCATTTGTTTTTGAATCTTTTGCCCATTCAAACATATTGCCATTGCCTAAATCTATGCCGTAATGGTCAAGAGCGCTGTGATACCCTATCGCAGAGCGATTGGAGTTTAGGATTTTTTGATACAGATAAGCGAGCGTATCTCCCGGCTCAGTAAACATTGTTTCCAATTTTTTAATCTTAAATTCTCTTCCAATAACAATAGCGTTTTTTGCTGCGATTATGTTTTCTGGTAATTTATCTGGATTTAGTCCCGCTTTGAGGAAAGGGGCTATATCAAATTCCAAATAAAGAGCGTATTGTCCGCCTGCGTTTTCATTGACCTGATTCTCGCTTTTGGCTAATACAAATTTTGTCTTATTGCCGGGAGACTCAATAATCCAATCTCCATTTTGCTTAAAAGGCGTTTTCGGCAAGATCTTTAAAATTTTCTCAAAAGAGACTAAAGAGCCGTTTCCGATTACATCTAAACTGTCATATTGAACGGCGATTGCGGCAAATGCGATTAAGACAAAAGATATTAAAACAATAGAAAACTTTTTCATAAAACCTCCGCTTTGGGTTTAAATTTTTTGAGCCTTAACGCGTTTGTCAGCACGGAGACGGAACTTAAACTCATAGCCGCGGCGGCAAAAATTGGGTTTAACAGCGGTCCGCCGAATATATATAGTAAGCCCGCCGCTATTGGTATGCCTATTACATTGTAGCCGAAAGCCCAGCATAAATTCTGCTTTATATTGCGGATTGTCTGTTTGCTCAATTCTATTGCCGTCGACACATCCGTCAAATCGCCGCGCATAAGAACTATGTCGGCAGACTCCATAGCGATATCTGTTCCCGAGCCGATTGCAATGCCTATGTCGGCTTGAGCAAGAGCGGGAGCGTCGTTTATTCCGTCGCCTACCATAGCGGTGATTTTTGCGCCGCTTTGCAATTTTTTAATTTCATTGGACTTGTCATTGGGCAAAACTTCGGCTAAAACTTTGTCTATGCCCGCTTGTTTTGCAATTACTGCGGCTGTCTTTTTGTTGTCGCCCGTAATCATGACTGTTTCTATTCCCAAATTATGCAAAGCCTTTATTGCCGCCGCGCTGGAATTTTTGATTAAATCGGCTACGGCTATAATTCCTGCGATTTTGCCGTCTATAGATATAAACATGGGAGTCTTTCCTTCGTCGGCTAAACGGTCTGAATCTTGTCCTATAACAGTAAGAGAAATTCCGCTTTCATCCATCAATTTTTTGTTTCCCGCTAAAACGGTTTTTCCATCGGCGCAAAATTTTATTCCTCTGCCCGTGATAGATTGAAAATCGCTTATAGGGAAAAGTTCTTGATTGTCGGCTTTATTTACAATAGCCTGTCCCAAAGGATGTTCCGATTGTTTTTCTCCAGAGGCGGCGATTTTAAGCAAGTAGCGCTCCTCAATACCGTTTGTAACAACAATATCGCTGACGGCTGGTTTGCCTTGCGTTATAGTTCCCGTTTTATCAAAGACAATGGTTTTAATTTTATGCGCCGTTTCAAGCGCTTCTCCGCTTTTTATAAGAATTCCGTTTTCGGCGCCCTTGCCTGTCGCAACCATAATAGCGGTGGGCGTGGCAAGACCCAAAGCGCAAGGGCAGGCGATTACAAGAATGGAAATAAAAATTTTAAGAGAAAAAGGCAGAGCCGCTCCTGAAATAAACCAAAGCGCGCCCGCGCCAAGCGCAATCAAACAAACAATAGGCACAAAATAGCCCGACACGATATCCGCCATTTGAGCGATAGGCGCTTTAGAGCCTTGCGCCTCTTCAACAAGTTTTATTATTTGAGAAAGGACTGTGTCCGCGCCGACTTTTACCGCTTTAAAATGTATCGCGCCCGTAGTGTTTAGAGAGCCGCCGACAACGCTATCGCCCGCTTTTTTATCAACGGGCATACTTTCGCCCGTCAGCATAGATTCGTCTATGGCGGTATTTCCATCTAAAACTATGCCGTCAACGGGAATTTTTTCGCCCGGACGGACAAGAATAATATCGCCCGTCATAACTTGGCTTATTAACATTTCCAATTCTTTGCCGTCCCTCATAACGATAGCGGTTTTTGGAGCAAGCCCCATCAACTTTTTTATTGCTTCGCTTGTGCGTCCTTTGGATTTACTTTCAAGAAATTTGCCAAGCAGTATAAGGGTGATGATAACGCCCGCCGTCTCAAAATATAAAAATTCCACAGCGGTAAAATTCCCAAGCGCGATTTGAATAGTATTATATACGCTGTATATCACGGCTGAAGTTGTGCCGACCGCTATTAAAGAATCCATATTCGGACTGCGTCCAATTAAGGCTTTAAAACCTATCGTATAGAATTTATAGCCCGCCGCAATCACGGGAATAGTTAAAAGAAATTCCGTCAAAGCATAGACCAAAGGATAACTCATAGGCAAAAGAAAAGTTGGAAAAGGTAAATCTTTCAACCAATTGACCATAGGAACCATCGCTATATACAAAAGCGGCGCGGCAAAAACGGCGGATATGATAAGTTTTGTTTTTAAAATAGCAATCTCTTTTTGTTTTTTGGCTTTATCCGCGTCTTGAGCGCCGTCTTTGGCAATATCCGACGCGCTATATCCTATTTTTACAACCGCGCTTTTTATGGCGGCAATGGATAAAACTGCGCCGTCAAATTCCACAAATAATTTTTCCGATGCAAGATTGACATTAGCCTGTTTTATGCCTGACAATTTTCTCACTACTTTTTCAATGCGTCCCGCGCAGGCGGCGCAAGTCATACCGCCTATTGATAAAGTTTGTTTTACCATAATTAACTCCTATTCCAATTCGCAAAAATGTTTTTTGATTTTTTCAAAAATTCTTTGCTGATGACGATATTTTTACCTACTATCTTTTTGTTGTCCGCAAAAATTGGAATGGGATTGCATCCGCCCGAGCGCGTTTCAACTTGATTCATACGGAAACGGTTTCCGCAATTTTGACAAATAAGAAAATTGCCCTGCTGTTTATAATATCCGCGTCCAGAGCCATAACACACTTGACAAGTATTAAAAGCCGTGCGTATAGAGCCGTCGGGCGCTTTTACCGCAATTACTTCAAGACGCGTTCCCTCAATATCCACAGGATAAAAAGACGCGTCCGTCGTGATTTCCGCAATGGGAATAATAAGGTCTTTATCTGTTGTAACCTGTTTTATGCCGTTTAAAGCATCCGCTTTGCTTTGCAATGCAAAAATGCAAAGCGCAAATAAAATTCCCGCCGCGCTTACCGCTAATGTTTTCCGTTTCTTTTTCATTTTTACTTCCTCCTTTTTATTTAATGACAAGACTGAGAAACAACAAAATTACAAACATACTTCGCCGCCGCTTTGCTTTGTAAGGCAAAAACGCAAACTGCAAATAAAATTACTACTGCGCTTACTACTAATACTTTTTGTTTCTTTTTCATTTTTGCTTCCTCCTATTTATTTAATATACCTCTTGCATACCCGACAATTTTTTGTATTTCGTAATGGCGCGGCTGACGGGTTGAAAACCCGCGCCATACGAGTTTTGTTCGTTCGTTTTTGTCGTTAGTCGTTTATTCCTACCCTTTCCCGTTTGGATTCACTGTTCGTCAAGCGAAGCGGGCGGGGAGGCGGGAATCCCACCCATACAAGTTTCATATATTTTTTTGTCGTCTCCCATTTATTTTTTTTAGATGCTCGGGAGTATTGACTACATTAAACCCTTTCAGGGTTTAGGTGCAGCGATTGGTTTCGGTATCCCCGCATAGCCCTGCGGGCAATGCGGGGTTATTAAAGACATTAAATCCCTTCGGGATTTTGTCCGTTCAAGAGGATGATTATTCGCCCATACGATTTCTGTATTTGTTTGACATTTGTTCGTTTTTGTCCGTTTATTCCTACTCTTTCCTATTGAGGTTCAATGTTCGTTCAAAGGCAACAGCACGCCTTGCGATGAGGGAGGATTTGAAACCCGCACCGAACGACTTTTATATTGTTTTTGTTCGTTTTTGTTGTTCGTCGTTTATTCCTGCTCTTACCCGTTGAGGTTTTACTATTCGTCCAGCTGGCGGGTTTGAAGCCCGCCCCTACCAATTTTTGTTTTTTGTGTTTGTCGTTTTTCTGTTTTTGTTGTTTTTTTCCTTTATGTATAAGACGCGCTCCGCGAAGCATTTTGAGCGTATTTTGGCAGAATTTGTCTGCGCGCGTATAGCGGCGCTATCCAAGCAGACAAATTGTGTCAAAAGACGCCAAAAGGCAAAGCGACCGTTCAGCCCTGCGCCAAAATTAGAGACAGTCGTGTGTAATCGCGGCTTGCCGCACCTTATTGTGTCACAATAATTACGCTTCTAATCATTCCCATCCAACAACTATATCTAAACTTCCCCGTCTTAGATGGAACAAACTCAATGATATTACCGCCATAGACAAATTTATGCTCAATGCCGTATTCCGGGATTTGCATTCTGTTATTGCACCCATTGATGCTGCCTTGCGGCGCGTCTATTATCCACTTAACAGGGATATTGGCTTCAACCGTTATGGACGGATATCTTCCCGATGAAAGAGTGGAGCGGACAATCTGAACTCCGTTTTCAATACTATATTCCGTATCATCTTCGCTCATATCCATAGTCTGAGAATTAAATCTATTATAAATCGCGTCTGAAACGGCATCTAATGGAGCAGTCCAACCTGAAAGAGTAAGTCCTTGAGAAAACATCGTAAGTCCGAGCGCGGCGACTAAAACTGCGCCGATGCTCATAACTTTATTTGTGAATTTTCGGCTTAAAATAGAGCTGAGAGCGCCCAATCCAAACATAAGCGGCGCAGTGCCGAGGCTAAAAAAGAACATAGACAATGCGCCGTGCAAAACGCTTGCCGTAGAAAGAGCGTAAATCTGCATGGCTTGAAGCGGTCCGCAAGGCATAAGTCCGTTTAAAAGTCCGATATAAAGAGGACTTTTGCCGCTTCCTTTTTGACTGTCAATTTTTTGCGTAAAAATTTTAGGAAGCCTTGGAACAATTGAGCGCAAAAATGGAAAAAGTCCCAACATATTGACGCCCATAATAACCATAAAAATGCCGGCGGCAATTTGAACAATCCCTCTCATCGCTCCTGAAAAAGAGATGAGAGAACCAAGTCCGCCGACAATAGCCCCGACAATAGTATAAGAAACAATTCTTCCTAAATTATAAAGCAGCGACGGATGCAGAGAAGAAATTTTGTTTGCGCCGATTTGCTTTTTGCGGGGAATACATTGCGATAAATTGATTCCTCCGCACATAGCGATACAATGAAAAGAAGTAATCAAACCGATAACAAAAAGCATAGCGTAGCCCATGCCGAATTCTGCCGTAGGAAAAGCTCCCGAAAGCGCGCTAAAACCCATTTGCCAAATAACAATATATAAGGCAAGAATTATTATCAGCATAGCGATAATGCGCGATATATCAAGCGGCTGTTTTTTGGGATTTTCATCAAGAACTAAATAATTAAGTTTTTCTATGACGGCATAAATTTCTTTAAGAGAAATAACCGCGCCGTCATAAACGACAATCGCTTTTGAATCTTGATAACTGACGCTTGCCGACTTGATTCCAGCAACGGCTCTTAACGCTTTCTCAATGCGGTTTTGACAATTTATACAAGTCATCCCGCCGATATAAATAATATTTGTCTCCATAATTAACTCCTATTTTCAATCTACGCTGTCTGCGCGAAGTCATTGTTTGCGCGCAAGCAAGTCTGTCATTCTGAACAAGCAAGTCTATCATTGCGCGCAATGATAATCGCATATCTATCGCTTGCGCTGTAAGTTCAACTTAATCATCTAATAGGAAGCATCACTTTAAATATGCTTCCGCCGCCGTCTCTGCAAGATGCATTGATCTTTCCTTTATGCGCTTTTACTATGGCTGCGGCTATGCTAAGACCTAAACCCTCTCCTCCGCTATTGCGGTTTCTTGATTTATCGCAGCGATAAAACTTTTCAAAAATATGAGGCATATCTTCAAGAGAAATGCCTTTGCCGGTATCGGCAACTGAAATTTCTAAAAAATCCGCGCCGTCTTGGTCTTTAATGCCTTGCGCGCTGATTTCTATAGAGCCGCTATCCGTATATTTGACGGCATTAGAAATGAGATTTATAAAAACTTGTTTTAGCCTATCGTAATCCGCGCTTATCATAAAGGATTGGACATTGTTGATGATTTTGATTTTCTTTTCATTTGCCGACGGCATAAAAAGATTAGCGGCAAGAGCGAGCAAATTTGAAATATCAAAACTTGTCTTGTTTAAAGAAATTTTCTCCCATTCAAAATCGGTAAGAGTTCTCAAATCCTCTATGAGTTTTGTAAGCCTTTTTACTTCTTCATAACAATTATTAAGCCTTTCAGGGGTCGCTTGCCAAATGCCGTCAATCATAGCTTCCAAATTTCCCTGCAAACAAGTCAAAGGAGTTCTCAATTCATGCGCTATGTCTAAGATAAGTTGTTTTTGATTTTTTTCAACTTGTGAAAGTTCTTGCGCCATAGTATTGATTGAAGACGACAATTCGATTAGTTCTGAAGTTTTATTGTTTATATCGACGCGGACTTCCAAATTGCCGCCTGCAATTTGCCGAGCGGCTTTGCTTGCTTGACGGAGCGGTTTTGCAATTTGAGCCGCAAGCAAAATTGAAATGATAATACATAATAAAACAAAAACGGCGCCCGCTATAATAAAAAAACGATTTAAGGATGATAAAAAATTTGCTTCAGCCTCGCTATAAAAAAACGCGCCGTAAGTCTCAATTTCAATTTTTCCAATTGTCTTTTGCATAAGCGTCAGAGAATAGATTTCTTTTTTTAAATCTCCGCCCATTTTATATCCGCTCATTCTGTCTGCGATTGCATTGATAGCCATATTGCATCCCTCTATATCGCAAGAGCGCGCCGACCATAAGACTTTGTTATTCTTATCAAAGAGCGTTATTAAATATCCATTACGAGCAAAATCCATTCCGATAGATTCAACGGAGGCTATATCAAAATTATCAAGCCGCTCATCGTAAAACTGGCTGATAGTCTGAGCGATTTGCGCGCTGTTTTTTTCAATATTGTTTTTGACAAGAGCAGAAAACATATTATGAGCGGACTTATTTATAATAAAAGTTAAAGCCAAAAGAGCAATGGTTATAAATAGAGCGTAAGTCAAACTTAAACGAGTTTTTAAATTCATCATAAAATTTCCTTGTTTTTAAATCTATATCCCATTCCATAAACAGTCGCTATATAATCGTCTCCAATCTTTTGCCTCAAATTTTTTATATGCGTGTCCACCGTTCTGTCAAAACCGTCAAAATCGTCTCCCAATGCCTTTTCAATAATCTCGTCGCGCGTATGTATTTTTTCTGGGCGCAATGCAAGAATAGTCAATATCTTATACTCATTTGAAGTCAGATTGATTTCGCTATTGCCGAGCATAACAAAATGATTGTCCGTATCAATTGTCAATTTGCCGAAAATCAATTTTTTAACATCGGCGCTAACAGCGCGCCGCAAAGCCGCTTTAATACGCGCGGCAAGTTCCCGCAGACTAAAAGGTTTAGCGATATAATCGTCAGCGCCGATATTTAGCCCGCGTATTATGCTTTGTTCGTCAACCTTAGCGGTAAGCATAATTATAGGAACTTTGGATGCGGCTCGTATTTTTTTGCAAACTTCTTCTCCGCTCAAATCAGGCATCATCAAATCAAGCAAAACCAAATTCGGATGATTTTCCTCAAACATTTTCAAAGCCAAAACGCCGTTTTGAGCGCAAAGGGTTTTATAGCCGCAAATATCAAGATAATCTTTAATCATCTCAAGTATTTTTATCTCATCGTCAACTATTAAGATAGTTTTTTGTCCATTCATAAAATTTCCTTTTATGTTTCCTTGACTTATATTACTCAAAAATTGTGTAGAAAATATGTAGACGGCGGGCAAACGGCAAAAAACAAAACGACAAACGGCATGCAAATAACGCAAAAGGCAAACAGCATACAAACAATGATTCGCCCACGCGAACAAAACCAAACGGTAAGCGGCAAACACAAATAGGAAATAGCAGACGACTTATAAAAACAAAAAACGGGTTGAATTTTCAAACCGTTTTTTTGCGCTTAATTATCTTTACTAAAGTTGGAAATTAATAATTGGGAAGAATGTTAAAAATGACGATTGCGGACACATGGGTCTGCCACTACGCTCCATTTGGCGCCGCCGCCTGCGGAATTTGCGTTTGTCATTGCGAATATTGAGTTTGTCGCTGCAGGCTTGACTTGCAACAAAGGCTTGAAGAACTGCATAAAATAGATTCTGCGGCTCCGAGCAGAATGACACGACAAAGCGCAGAATGGCAGCCTTTTTTTGAGCGGGTTTGAAATCCAATCCTGCGATACGCGCGCAATGACGGCGAATTTGCCGCCCTTTATAAATTTCTTATTGCGCCCATATCGATAGAATTAATATTTTCACCAATGAATACTTATGTTTCCATACATACTTGCGCCGCTGTTTTTACCGCCTATTTCAAAGTCTGCGCCAAGACCAAATGAAATAGATTCGGAATAATTGTATTCAATTATTTGCGCCGCAACCGAAATAATGCGCGCTAAGTTGTCCGCTTTCGCCGATTGTTGAGATATTTTTGGCTTCAATAAAAGAGATTTCGTTTTTTGCGGATATATCGCCAAATAATCCCATATAAAAAATTTTGGAGTTTAATTTGATTTTATTTGAAAGAATATTTTGAAATGCAGTTCCGATTTTAAATCTGTTTGTTTCAAATTGAGATTTTTTGAATTTTAAGGCAAGAAATGAGCCGCTTTCTTCAAAGCCTTCTGCGTTTGCGGATAGATATTCATAAGATATAAAAGGCTGAAAAGACAATATCTGACCGATTGAAAATGGGCGCGAAAGTTTGAACCCTAAATCATAGGATTGTCCGTTAAAATCCGCATAGTTTTGCAAACCTTGCGCAGATCGGATTTGACTGTATTTACTATTTCCTGCGCCGGCCAAAAGCATTAAGTCAATTTCTGAAGGCAAATTTAAGCCTCCATATATAAAAGCCGACGCCTTATTCTCGTCAATATCCGCGGCATTGGATTTATAAGTTGGTTTGGCAAAATGTAAAGCCGCGCCAAAAAAATAATTTTTAAAACTCTTGTCTAAACCAAAAGTTAAAGAAGGACTATTTATAGAATAGTCGGAGCCGCTCCAAGTATAAGCATATTGAGGTTTAATCCAAAATCCAAAATTCTGCAATTTCTCTCTTTCAAAAACCGCGTCCGCTCCTTTGTCGGCAATAGACAAAAACAAAGGCGCTCCTATTGCGCCGGATGCCGCTCTTTCTTTAGATAAAACCGTATCGGCTGTCTTGTTTAAAACCAAGTCAAAAGCAATACCCGAGCCGTTTTGATTTAGCCTAATCTCAGGATGAACATTATCATAAAAACCCGCCGAAACAGTTTCCTTTGAAATAAATTCCACATTGTCTTGATTAAACGATATGTTTTGCGAAAACAGATTGAATACCGTTTGATTTCCATAAATAAAATCTTCGTCAAAACGGACGACTAAATTAGAAAAAGGCTCAAAGACAATTTTTTCGGCTGAAATAGAACTTTTATTTTTTACATTGACTGTAAAAGAAGAAAGCCCTCCGGCATAAAAACTTGATAAGCCTGACATTTTTCCGCCATAAATAAAATCCCCGCCAAACAGCGAAACATTAAAGGCTTTTTGGGCTTTAATATCTCCATCATAAGCCAACGAAAAACTTGGATTTGGCAAAACATTGTCAGATTCAATAGACACGCCCAAAAACAAATTGGTTTTGAGTTTATTTTTGTCCACGCCCGCTATGTTTTGCGTAAAATCTGCATTTGGATTCCAATCGGAAATTATATCGCCCGAGATTTTGGCGCCGTTTAAAATAAAAATTCTATCCACAAAAGCGTTTTTGGAAATATAAATAGCCGCTTTTTGCCCTTCAAGAGTTCCAGATATTGTAAATGAGCTGACCATTGCGCCTTTTAATTCGTCTAAAAGAGGCATATCTGTATCCCAATTTCCTAAGGAATCTGTTTTCCCTCTTATATATGAACCGCGGTATTCTCTGCTATTGCCCATCATATTGTCGCCAAAATCAAAACGCGCTCCTATGCCGTCTTGTCCATTGGCGCTTATAATTCCATCAAGACTTATCATTTGGTTTTTGCCGTAAGATACCAATAAACCGATTCCGCCTTCGCCGTCCGCTCTAAAAACGGCGCCGTTTTCTATATTGAGTTTATTAGCCCAGCCGTCTATTCTTATTCCTATTGACGAATAGCCTTTTGAGAGAGCGGTATTGCCGCTTGAAATAACAACATTATTAGTAGAGCCGTAAATATGAAAGGCTATAGTCCAAGGAGTTTCGTTATATTTTCCTATATCATATTCCCACTCTTGACCTGCATTAATCTTACGAGCATAAAACAGCAAATAACCGCTAATAAAATCGTCAAGCGTTATATTATCATTATCAGCATAAATAGATAAACCGTAAAAATTTCGTCTATCAATGACAAGACCTATATCTTGCAAAAGCGCAAGTTCCGCTTCCATATATATATTCCAATTGCGATATTTTTGATGACTCATCATACTATTGCGCAATTCAATATGAGACAAATCAGGATTGCTGTTCTCAAAACCCAAAATTGGAACGCCTTCTATAGAGTTGGGATTATTAAAAGATAATACGGGAACGCCAAAGCCTTTGCCCAAAAGAGCGTCCCTAACATTTGCCCCTTGAAAAAACGCATACCCTCCAATATCTGGATTATTAAGGCTGGCGTCTCCCGCAGGGATAATATGAAATTCTCCGCCTTGAGCCGCGGCATTTTCCGTTATATCCATATTCACGCCGCTTGGATTTCCGAAAGAATCGACTAAATGTTTATCAAAAATGGAAAGTTCGCCTGAACCGCTTGCATATTCAATAAAAATTCCGCGCCGTCCGGCTAGACTATTGGACGTTATTCCAAAAGCATGTCCGATTTCGTGCAAAATGACGCTTGCCATCGAAGCATTGTTCCCATTATCAGGCAAAATTTTCATGCCGCCGGTATAGTCCACATTAGGCGCGGAAACAAAACCAATTCTAATAGACGCATAAGCCTTATGCTCCTGTCCATCATAATTGTAAGGATTAAAATCTCTAAATTCATTACTTGTAACAGCGACGGCTAACTCCGTCATACCGAAACCATGTTCTCCAAATTGACTCAGAGAGTCGTCATTTATCATATTATATGTTCCAAAAGAAAGAGAAACAGGCTGAGTATTTTTTTGCAAATTGCCAAGCAATGACGACCAATATTGTCCAGAGATATTTATAGCCGCGATTTGTTCGGGCAATAAAGTCCATTGTGAAGATCCGCGGCTAAAAGTTTCGCCCGCATCGGCGATATCAAAAACAAATAAATCCTTTAAGCCATCGGGCGTTTTAATAGTAATACTCTGTCTCGCATGGGCGGCAGAATAAAATAAAACGCTGATAAAAACGATTGAAATTATAATGAGTTTTTTCATTTTGTTGCTCCTTAATGTTGTAATTTTCCTTGACGGATGGGCGCGGCGTTCCAATTATATCATATTGACCTTGCTTTATATGACATGTCTTTATTGCGGGCGTATTGCAGAGATAGAGAGATTAAGATGGGGAGCAATATCGCGGCTTTTTTAAAAAAACCTTTGCCGCCTCTTGCCTTAAAGGATTTAGCGCATTTTTGCCAAATCTCAAAAATTGCGGGTATAAAATTGAAAAATAGCGATATTGATATTGCAAAAACATTGTTTGCCGATATAAACTTTTTAGAAAAAGGCAGTTTTCGTAAAAATGAGCGGATTTTACTTTCTATCAAATCTATCGCTTCTTTGATTTCTATAGAGGTTGTGGTGTGAAATATTATGCCCGCAATCTGCATAATCAAAACAAGTCTTGATAAATAAATAAACATTTCTTTGCCGGGAATCAAAATGCCGTTTGAAAAAATCATTCCATTGTCTAATAATTTTGTCCAAACGCCGAGCGCATACAAAAAGAAAAAATAGTATCGGGCGGCTTTTAAATCAGCCATTTGAAGTTTAAAAGGGATGCGGCAAATAAAGTATAGCGCAAACGCAATGAGAATAGCCGCAATAATGGCAAAAAGCGGTAATTGCATAGCAATTATTGAAGCGGGAAGAATAAAAAGGATTTTAATCCAAGCGGGGGTTTTGTGGATAAAGGTGTTCCCTTTTTGATACGAAAACGCCGCTATTCGTAATGGCGGACGGGTTTGAAGCCCGCCCATACAAGGTTTGAGGTTTTTTGGGTTTTTGATTTCAATTTTCATATTGATTTTTCAATGCGCTTTTAGTTTCAATAAATTTTCAGATTTGCATTTCGTAATGGCGCAATGAACACGCTCATACAAGCGACGACAATACAATGCTTATTTCCACATCAACTCCTCAAATTTTATATAGTTGCCGGGGGTTTTGATTCCCCATTTTTCAAGTTTGTCTTTTAAAGCGTCTTGAGGCGCGCCGTCAAAGACAATTTTGCCTTTGGACAAAACAATAAACCTGCTTGCAATTGCAAAACATTTTTCAATTTCGTGAGTGAGAATTATTATCGTCTTGCCATCCGCTTTAATATCTGCAATAAGGCGGTTTATTTGAACTATGCCGTCATAATCTAAATTGGCAAAAGGCTCGTCAAAAATTATTGTTTGCGGCTCCATCGCTATGATGCTCGCTATAGAAAGGCGCTTTTTTTCTCCGCCGGAAAGAAATCTTGCGGGACTGTCAGATTTTTCTAAAAGACCTGTTATTTTTAATACCGTATCAACCTTTTCTTTTATTTGCTCTTTTGGGATTTTTAAGTTTTTAAGACCGAACTCTATATCTTCTCGCGGCGTTTCCCCAAGAATTTGGCTGTCGGCGTCTTGAAAAATCAATCCAACCCGCCCGCTTATTTGAATTTCGCCGCTTGTGGACGGTTCAAGACCTGCGATTATATTCATCAGCAAAGTTTTGCCCGCTCCATTTGCTCCTGCGATAATAATAGTTTCATTTTCAAAAATTGTGAGATTGATATTATCAAGAGCGCAAAAGACGGCAACGCTTTCCTGCGGCATTTCAAAAGTTTTTGTTAAATTGGAGATGAAAACGGCGGGTTTTTTATTCATTATTTGTTGATATAGCGCGCCGCAATAGGACGCAATTTGATAGACAGAGGGATTAAGACAATCAATTTGAGTAAATCGCCTACTGTAAAAGGAAGGACAGCCATAGGTAAAGCCCGTTCAAAAGCCGATATTATGCTCATGCTTTGTTTTTGCATTATCAAATACATAATGCGGACGGTCCCAAAACAATATATAAGAGTAAAACCTATAATAGCCGCAACAGCAATTCTTATATATTGAAAGGATTTTTTAGATATTGCGGGTTTTCCCGCGATTAAACCCGCAGCCAAAGCGCCAAAAAAATATCCCGCTATAAATCCTCCTGTAGGACCTAACAAAACGGCAAGCCCGCCGCGTCCGCCAGAAAAAATAGGCAGTCCCAAAGCGCCCAAAATAATAAAAAGCCCGACAGCCGCCGCGCCTCTTACGCCGCCTAAAAGAAGACCTGTAAGTATGACCATCATATTTTGTAAAACTATTGGAACGCCCAAAGCGCCGGCAGGAATGGCTATAAAACAACTGACTGCGATTAAAGCCGCAAAAAGCGCGGCAGATATTGAGTTTCTCATAGGTTTAAAGCCTCCAAAATTGCTTTTCCGAAATCGCTTGCGGCGGTAGGTCCATTTGCTGTGATGATATTGCCGTCAATCTCAACAGATTTTCCTGTGAAATCCGCGCCGCCTTTTAGCAAAGCGTCTTTTCCATCAATAAAAGACGTGGCTTTTTTGCCTTTTAGGACGCCTGCCCCTGCCAAAATTATGCCCGCTATACATATAGAAGCGGTTATTTTGCCATCCGCAAAAAATTCCTTTGCGGGCTTTGAAAAAGCGTCGGCATTAGCGTAATATGTATCAGCGCCGCCCCCGCCTATATATACAATAGCGTCAAAATCATCAGCCTTAACATCTTGCAACAATATCTCGGCTGTAGTATTGCGTCCGAGTTTGCCCTTCATTTCGCCAAGTTTCAAACTTGCCGTAATCACTTTGACGCCTGCATCTTCAAGAATTTTCTTGGGTTCAAAATACTCCTCATCTCTAAAAGTATCAGGTTGAACAACAAAAAGCGCTTTTTTCATTTTAAACTCCTATTTTGTTATTTTTGGGTTGCGGGCATATAAGGTTTTGAGATTTTTGTTTTTGTATTTTTTTCTTTTCTAAATGTCGCTCGTTTGGTTTTACCATTCGCCGTTTATTCTTACCATTTCCAGTTTAGGTTTGCCATTCATCCTAACGGGCGGGTTTGAAACCCGCACCCTACGAGGATTTTGGATTTTTTTGTTTTTGTCGCCTTTTCCCTATTATGTATGAAACGCGCTCCGCGAAGCATTTTGAGCGTATTTTGGCAGAATTTGTCTGCGCGCGTATAGCAGCGCTATCTAAGCAGACAAATTGTGTCAAAAGACGCCAAAAGGCAATGCGGCTTTCCTATCGCACTTAACTTAGAGACAGCCGTGTGTATCGCGGCTTGCCGCACAATGACAATTACTCTATTGTTATGCTTTCAATAATCACGGGTTCAACAGGGCTGTCGGAAAAATCCGCTTCAACATGGGCGATTTTTTTGACTATATCTAATCCTTCTGTGATAAAACCGAAAATTGTATGATTGCCGTTTAGCCAAGGAGTAGCAACCTCTGTGATAAAAAATTGAGAGCCGTTTGTATTTGGTCCCGCATTTGCCATAGCGAGTATGCCGCCTTTATCAAATTTCAAGTTTTTGTCTATCTCATCTTCAAATTTGTAGCCCGGTCCGCCTGTTCCTGTGCCGAGAGGACAGCCGCCTTGTATCATAAATTCAGGTATTACTCGGTGAAATTTTAAACCGTCATAAAATTTCTTGCCTGTTTTTTTGCCTGTAGCGAGGTCTGTGAAATTTTTAACCGTAATAGGCGCGTTTTTGTCCAATAACTCAAATTTCATTGTTCCCAGATTTGTTTTGATTTGCGCATTCATTTTAGTCTCCTCTTTTTGTGTTCCCGCATAGTTTTGCAGACAATACGGGGTTATTAAAAACATTAAGCCCTTTCAGAGCTTGGGGGTTGCGATTGAATTTAGCGTTGCGGGCAGACACGCGGGTCTGCCACTACAAAGGGTTTAGGGAACTGTGGGTTTTGCACGCAATGGCAAACCAAAAAAACAAAAACCCATAATTATTCCTTAAAAACAAATATAATTAAGCGTATGACAATTTGATATCTAATTTTTATACTCCCTCAGCAAGTATATCAACTTTCCTAAGACTTTGTAATCTTTGGGATAGATTGGCGGGTAGGCAGGATTGGTTGAGGATAAGACTACTTTGCCGCTGATTTTATTATAGACTTTTATTGCCGCTTCCTCTTTTAACATAGCCACCACAATATCGCCGTTTGTAATTGGCGCGTCTTTTGAGATTACTATTGTGTCCCCCTCAACTATACCCGAAGGCTCCATGCTGTCGCCTCTCACTTTCAGCGCGAAACATTCCCTGCTTCTTGTGACATCTGTGTTTATATATACATAATCTTGAGCATTTTCAACAGGCTCTAAAAAAGTTCCCGCATGAACTGAACCCAAAATCGGCACAGGACTGAATTTGCTCATATTGGCAAATTCAAGTCCTCTTGTTACAGCATCCTTTTTATTCAAATATCCTTTTCTCTGCAAAATGTCTAAATAATCTTGGACTGGTCCTATGGTGATTTTGAATTTAGCCGCTATTTCTCTAATTGTCGGCATAACAGAATGCTCCACATAAAAATTCTTAATAAAGTCTAAAACCTTCTGCTGCTTAACAGTTAATTTGTCCATAAATTCTCCTTGCTTCCCCGCATAGCCCTGCGGGCAATACGGGGTTATTAACGACATTAAATCCTTTCAGGATTTAGATGTAGCGATTGATTATAATATCCGCCGTCTTTCCTCTCTTTTTAGACGCGCATATAGCGCGTCTCTACATTTAATAATACCATACGCTCGTATTGTTTGTCAATCGTTTAAAAAAACGCCGAAAACAAAGGAAACGGCTTTGTCGTTATTGTTTATCAAGAAAGCGCTATATGCTACAATCGCGCCATTATGAAAAAAGATTCTCTTATAAAAATTGAATTTTTACAAACTCCTACGGCGCAAGTTTCCACTATCAAAGACTTGCAAGAATATCATTCAAAGATAAAACGGCTTATAAAATCAAGAGAAAATCATTTTGACGAAGTTTGGAAAAATGCCGTCGGCAAAGAGATTTTTGCCGAACTAGCATTTTGTCTTTTTACCCCGCAAAGCAAGGCTGTGTCTTGTTGGGCTGCCGTCAACGCTTTGGCGGACAGAGGTATGCTCTTTAGCGCAACTGCCCAAGAAATCGCAAAGGTTATCCCTATGGTTAGATTTAGAAATAATAAATCCAAATATCTTGTAGCCGCAAGAGAGCAATTCGTCAAAAACGGAAAAACCAATATAAAAGAATTTCTTGCTTCTTATAAAGATATGGCTCTCTTACGAAATTGGATAGTAAAAAATATAAAAGGCATAGGCTATAAAGAGGCGGGACATTTTTTGCGCAATATAGGCATAGGCAAAAACCTTGCCATTTTAGACAGGCATATCTTAAAAAACTTAAAAATTTTAGGCGCAATCAAAGAAATTCCAAAAACCCTTACCCCGCAAGTCTATACAGACATAGAAAAACAAATGCAAGACTTCTCCCAAAAAATCCAAATCCCAATGCCTCGCCTTGATATGCTCCTATGGTGCAAAGAATCCGGCGGAATTTTTAAATAAACTTCTTGCATAAATGAACTATTACGCGCGGGCAAAATCGGCAGTGTCAAATCATTTAAAAACGACGCTAAAAACAAAATAACAGCGCCGGCTTTCTCGTAAGCGTCGCGAGTTTCAGAAACGCAAGTAACGCAAAACGACAAGACTAATGCTGTTGCCATTGTCTTTGCCGTTTTGCGTTATTTGCGCGGTCGTTGCTTTTGTCGTTGTTTAATCACATCTCGCGCCAGCCGCCGCTTTTTCAAACGGGTTGATGATAAGCCCGCTTTCGCGCAGACAATCTCTATGTTAGCGCATAATGACAATAGATCTCTTGCGCAACCAACATATAAAAATAGACGGATATTGTCATTTTGCGCGAAATCGCGGGGCGAGCAATGACAGCGAGTTGCCGTCGTCATCAACCCGCTTGAAAATAAGGCAAAAGATTTTTATTCGTCATTCCCGAAATTCGTTATCGGGAATCCAAGTTAAAAAGACAATGGCAAAAGTGGATTCCCGACAGAGACATTCGGGAATGACGCGTTGGACGCAACATTCGGGAATGACGCGCTGGGCGCAACATTCGGGAATGACGCGATAGGCGCGGTTTTACCGCGGTTGTGAGATTGACGCTTAATTTGAGTATGGTTTATATTTTCTATACCGCGCAGGTCAAACCCGCACCAAATAGCAAGTCCATAATAATAACCTTATATTCCATATTCTTTGTATATCAATTATTCAAGAGGTTTAATATGAAGTTGCAAGTTCAAGTCAGCAGACAAATAAAAAAGCCCCTTTGTTTATACAAAGGGGCTTTTTTATTGATTTTTCAATTAGTTTTTAAGTTTTTTATAATGCCGAGGGCGGGACTTGAACCCGCACGCCGCCAAAGCAACTCGAGATTTTGAGTCTCGCGTGTCTGCCATTCCACCACCTCGGCTTTATGAATTTAATGCAAAAAGAACTTGATTTTTCAAACTGTTTTACTTTTTATCGCTTTTAGCATTTCCCTTGACTATGATATAGGCTATCAAGAAAACAAAAATCACCATAAAAACATAAGCTGGCCAATCTGACGCAAAATCTATATACATTTTTCCTCCAAAAACAACGATTTTTTCTAAGTAACGAAGCGGATTTTAACTATTTTAGAAAGTATAAGCAAGTTTTAAACGACAGAGAGAAAAGAGGGCAAAAGCAACGGCTTCTCGCAAGTTGCAGCCGCCGCGCGACGAATAAGAGCGCATGTCTGGCGGCAGGCGCAAGATGCGAGCGCTCTTGCCTTAAACAACGACAAAGGCAAAGACCGCGCAAAGAATGCAAAATGGCAAAGACAACGGCGACAGCATTTGTCTTGTCGTTTTGCGTTCTTTGCGTTTATAACTTTTGCGAAACTTGCGAGGCAGGCGGGTTTGAAATCCGCTCATACAAGTTTTGGGGCTTTTGTTTTTGAGACGCGCGTATAGCGCGTCTCTACATTTTGTTTTAACATCCCAAAACCGCTCATCAGTAGAACACAATAAAGGCAGATAACAACGGAGTTTGCAGGTCAAGCCCGCAATTGACGACAGAGACGCTAGCAATAACGACACAGACAACCATAATTGGCGCAGATGCAGGTTAAGAAATTTAGTTAATCAGCGCCATCTTAATGGTTCTCCGAATTTGAAATTGCGTTTGGCTGTTTGACCTAGTATTTTATTGTAATGTTTGGGGGCAAGCCCTTTTGACGGGCGGATTGAACGGATATTGTCTTTTGTAAATTTTTCGCCCTTTTTAATGTCTTTGACTACATATAAAGAGCGCTTGTATATCAAAGATTTTTTTTCTTGCGGACTTAAACCGTAATTGACTTTGCCCAAAGCCAAATATGCCCTTCGACTTTCTTCAACCAATTGTTTCATCTCTTGAATCTCCATAGAAAAAGCGCTGTCAACTCCGCCGTCTTTACGAGATAAAGTGAAGTGTTTCTCTATTACTTGCGCGCCCAAAGCTATGCTTGCTATGGAAACGCCTATGCCAAGCGTGTGGTCTGATAAGCCGATTTTGCATTTTGGAAATTTTTTAATCATATTTGGGATTGTTAAGAGATTTGAATCTTTGGGATTTGCGGGATATGCGCTTGTGCATTTTAACAGCGTTATGTCCCTACAACCATTTTTTGTTAAAGTGTTTACCGCTTCTTTAATTTCATTGACGCTTGCCATTGCGCAAGACATTATTACCGGTTTTTTGGTCTTTGCCACATAGGATAAAAGAGGCAAATCTGCATTTTCAAAAGAGGCAATCTTATATATAGGACAATTCAAATCTTCTAGAAAATCCACAGCGGTTTTGTCAAAAGGCGTAGAAAAACAAATAAGACCGAGTTTCTTGCACTCGTCAAAAATAGGTTTATGCCATTGCCAAGGAGTGTATGCTTTTTGATATAGCGCATATAAACTTTGCCCCGTCCAGAGATTTGTTTTATCTTTTATTTGAAATTCCGAACGGCTTGAATCAATAGTCATAGTATCCGCCGTATAAGTTTGCAATTTTAAAGCGCTTACTCCCGCATTAGACGCCGCCCGCGCGATGGCGAGCGCCCGATTTAAACTATGATTGTGATTGCCGCTCATTTCTGCGATGATAAACGGGTTATTGTTTTTCATTTTTCTATTGTCCTTATCAGCATAAAATTTTCGCTGTATTTTAAGCCTACTCTTACGCCGTTATTACAAGCAAGTTCTTTTAGATATTGCAATGAGCGTGGATGGGGATAATCTCTTAGTTCGGATTGATATTTAGCCAGCGCTTGAATTTTTAAATCTATTGTTTCAGACACATCAAAAAAAACATTGGGAATGAAAGCGCTTTCTTTTGAAAAAGAATTCCATTCCGTTGAAGACGGGATTTCCATAGAATAAATAGTTTTGACGCTTTCGTCTTTTATAGGTCTTGCGGCGGTTAAAACCGCTTTATGCGTTATTTGATGGTCTATATTTATGTCGCCCAAATGATGGGTAAAGATAATATCGGGCTTTATTTCATTTTTTATCTTTTCAATTTCTTTTACTATGTTTAACAAAGGAACGCTGTCAAAAGCATTGTCGGGAAAATTTGACAAGGACACATCTTTAATTCCAATCAGTTGATTTGCTTTTTGGGCTTCCTGCCTTATTAAGTCTAAATCATCTTTGGAAGAATTATCGCGCGAAGTTTTCCCGCCGCTCAAAATAAGAGTATAGCCTATACCTCCCCTCCGCAACATTTTGGCAACAGTTCCAAAACAGCCTAAAACTTCATCGTCGGGATGAGCCGCAACTATTAAAATTTTTTTCATTGTTTTTCCTCTATTTTCACTTTTGCGCTTATGTTTCCATTCTCAAGTTTGGCGTCAAAAAATTCGTATTTTACTTTTTCGTTTTCTAAAAAGGCTTTTGGATAGCCGCCGCAATCAAGCATTCTTATATAATCGTATATTTTTGTTATTTCTTTTAAATTTTTAAGATTGCTCATAGCGGGAGTTCTTCTTTTAAAAAGCGTGATTTTTCCGCTTTGTTTGACAGGGACAGGCTCGGTCTTGATAATTTCATCTATCATCTTTGACACAGTTTCGCCGATGCGTTCAAAAATTTCTTTAGCGCTTCCCTCTTTAAGAGAAAAATCTTTTTTTAAGTAAATGTCTCCTCCGTCAATCTCCCCGCAGCATTTTATGGCGGATATTTTTGTTTCATAAATACCGCGCTCTATAAGATTTTGAACGGGACTGCCTCCTCTGCCAAAAGGCAAATCCGTCTCATGAAAAATTATACATTCAAAATTTTCATAAATTTCTTTTGGGATAATGTAAGACCAATGCGGTATAAAAACATATCTCGGATTGATTTTTTTTAAAGTTTCAAACGATAATTCGTCTTTCTTTCTGATATAAAAAAATCCTTCTTTATTTACTAGGCTTGTTTTATCGTATAGATTATTACATACGGCTATTATGTTCATTTTGACGCCTAACTTTTATTTTTTTGTTCTCTCAATTTCGGCATTGTTTCAGGTAAAGGAAGCCAGTCTTTTATCGCATTTTCAGGTTTTGGCTGCGGACTATACCAAGGTTTTTTATAAATGATTGGAGCGGGTCTGATAAAAGAAATGAGTTTTGTTATAGGACTTGCCTGCGATACGCTGTAAAATTTAACGGACGGATATTCTCTATGCAAAAGTTCTAAAAATTTTACCGCCATCTCGGTAGGATGGTTTTTTAATACTGCAGTTTTTATAGATTCGCCTTCTTGACGCCTCACAGTATGATATATTGAATTAACAGTTGAATGTATAATCCGCCCGGCGCTTTGAAGCCCGCTTTTAGCGCTCGTATCATAGGGATAAAATTTGTTTTCATCAGAATAAAAATCAAAACCCGCTAAATAAATTTCCTTAAATCCAAGACAAACGGCAAGTCCGACAGCGGTAATGCCGGTGGTCAAATAATGCCCGTAATAGTATTCATAAAATTTTCTAAATTCAGCTATAGCCTTATTCTTATGTAATATAGGCGTCGCTGGGATAACTGTTGGAAAATGTTCATTGCATTCTGTCGCCACAGTTATATAAATATTATTTTTATTTACATTATATTGCCCTGTTTCATTTAGACAATGCAGATTAAAATATTGATTTTCGAGACGGACATAATAATCAAGGAAATAATCCACATTTTTACCAACATAGTATTTATCTTCAAAAAAGAAAGCCGTCATTCTAAAAACATCGGCGTCTTTCGGAACCATTCTAAAATCAATTTCAGTATATGACGGACCATTGCCTACTACAAGCGTTCTTTTTACTCCTTTTATTTGTTTCATATATTCCCCTTTTAAAAAAATTTGCGATTTTGCCTGCGCTAAATTATATTTTCACCTTCACATTGGAACCCCAATTATTTTTATATAAATTTATTTTATTTTTATAAAAATCTTCTCTCAATTCTTTAAGAGCGTTAAGCCACTCATCCTCTGTTTTTCCATCTTTAAAAATTTCATTAAATAACGACAATCGTTCTAAAATTTGTTTCTTGTTAAACCTTATAGACGCATATTCATTTTTATATGAATCGGTAAATCTATTGTTTAAAAATCTCTTCGCCTTTTCAGGAATAGGCAAAAAATATAATAACTTATTTTCATATTTTCCAAATTCACAATATCTGCAATAGGCTTCTTTACTCTTATTTTTTAACATTCGCCTTCTTATTTCAACGGCTTTCCCGCTATTGATTAATTCTTTTAACGCCGCGTTGTCTTTATTGATTGTTCCTATTTTCATTTTATTGCCGGCGTCGATTGAACAAAGAGAAACATCGCCGACATCATTTGTGAATTGGACTCTGTCATAAATGCAATGATTTATAAAACCGCTGTTATGCCGCAATTTCAACGGAGTATTGAATAATCTAAAAGTTTCATAGAATTTAATTAGAGAAACAGGCGCAATTTCTTGTAAGAAATATTTACAAAATTCAATGTCGTCCTGATTATGAACATCGTTCATCAAGTATAAACCAAATGAAAAAGGTTCAGTTTTTGCAAATTCTTTAATGAATTTGATTTGGTTTATAAACGCTTTATTAAAATTATCTCTGCCGCAAATTTTTTCATAATTTTCTTTTTTTAACGCATATAAGGAACAAGAGAAATAACTGATTGGAGCGGATAAAACCAATTGTATCTTATCTTCCGTAAGCATAGTAAAATTAGTAATTATAACAGGTTTTATATTGGGCATCTCGCGCTTTGCATAATGAACTTTCTCTATAATTTTTTTGTCTAAAAACGGCTCATCTTGAGAATAAAAATGTAATTCGCCGCTAAAATTTATTTCTTTAAGTTGAGCGATAATCTTTTTAAATGTATTTTCGGACATAATAGTATTATATCCTTCAAATGTCCTCAAAGGACACATATAACATCTATTTGTGCATGCGCTGCCCATTGTGTTTATAAAAGCGCTTGTTAGACATGGACTTTTACCCTGAATTTTCATTAAGCGTTCTCTAAAAAAATTAAACATTATCGTTATTCTCCTTTACATTCCTATTGGTCAATTTGAAACAATTATATATTTTCTATTTTATAGCCCGCCTCTATATAATATAAAGCGTTTTCAAAGCCGACATTTGCCAGCAAATCTACAACCGACATATACGGTATAAATCCGTCAATTCCTTTTTGCGGATAAATCTGCGGGATATAGTTTTGATAAATAACTTTAAAATTGTTTTTTGAAAATATGCCTTCTTTGTCAATATATTCTTTAGAACCAGCGGCGCTTAAATATGTTGAAGCATTGAGTTTTTTACAAAGGTTATAAACTTTCTCCGACTTTCTGCCGTCAACATTGAGAGAAGAACTAAAAACAATTTCTGTTTTAAGTCCTAACATCTCTTTTATTTTAATTATAAATTCTGTGTTTAATCGACATAAATTTGCGCCGCCTTTAATAATAGTCTCTTCATATATTCTTAAGACATCCAAACCAAAGGGATGTTTTTTATATGCTAAATTCATAATATTTAAATGCTTTTGTTTCCAATTTTGGTCTTGAACCGTTTCTATTTCATAGATTTTTTGAGAACTATTATGTTTGATTTTCACCGGAACGCTTAACATATATTCTTTTTTATTAGAAACAATTCTATTTCTCTGCTGCCAACATTGTTTCTCAAATTGTATATCGTCATGAAATACAAAAACATCGGAATTTAACATCAAATTAAAATATCCCGACCACGGGATATATGTAGGCTGCATTATTGATATTATCATCCGGCGCATCCAACAAATGTATTTGCGCGGACAACAATGTAATAATGTTTATAAAAACGGCGAACGCCAAAATAAAAATTGGAGCGTTCTAATAACCATTTATATATTAGGGCAGGCCGGCGGGGGGGGGGCGCGGCCCCCCCCCCCGCACGGGAATAGGTATCGTGGGCGGTTGGTGTTGG
>JAITTG010000025.1 GCA_031287095.1 Candidatus Parendomicrobium reticulitermitis
TTATAGATTTTGCCAATGATATGATAAAGGCGGGATATACAAAAACGGAAATTGCATCCATAAAAGAAAAAGTTGATTTGTACAATGCTTTAAAAGACGAAATTAAATTAAAAAGCGGGGATTATATTGATCTGAAATTCTATGAGCCCGCTATGAGGCAGTTAATAGATAATTATGTGCGGGCTCAAGACAGCGGGGTCTTATTGAAAATAGATAATGGAATGTCTCTTTTAGATATAGTCGCAGAATGCGGCGCCGATAGTTTAAAAGGGCTGCCGCGCGGGATAAAAGAAAAAGATAAGTATATTGCTGAAACATTGATAGGAAATATGCGTAGAAATATTGTTGAGAAGCGTCCTGAAAATCCAACTTATTATGACAAACTATCTAAAATTTTAAATCAACTTCTATTAGAACAAAAAGAGGCGAAACTTTCCTATAAGGAATTGATAATAAAATTGATAGAACAAATTAAAGAAATGAAAAATAAACAGAAAAATTCATATCCGAAAGAAATAGATACTCCCGCAAAACAAGCGCTGTATGATAAGTTCAACAAAAATAAGGAATATGTTTTATGGCTCTATAAAGTAATAAAAGAAAATGCTTTACATGGATTTCGCGATTTAAAAGTTCCTACAAAAATGAAACGATTGCAAAAGGCTGTTACAAATGTTATGGAGCAATCGTCCGCTAAATACAATTATGACGTCAAAGAAGTTGTATCGGAAGTTATGAATATTGTAATAAATCATCGTGAATTTTGAGGACTTATAAATGAAAATTCTCACAATCAATAATATCCCGATTGACGCCGAATGGAAGAAAATTAAAAATATCCATCTTTCAATTTATCCGCCTGCCGGCAGGGCGCATGTATCCGCGCCTATTTGGATGTCGGAAGATTCCGTCCGCCTTTTTTTGATTACAAAATTAAATTGGCTTAAGAAAAAAGCGGGGGAAGTTTTAAGTCAGCCGAGACAAACAAAAAGAGAATTTGTTTCCGGCGAGAATCATTATTATAAAGGGCGCCGCTATATTATGCGCGTAATCTACCGCAATCAGCCGCCGAAAATAGAAATAGACGGATTAAACCATATAAATCTTTATATTAGGCAAACGGCAAGCGCAGTTCAAAAAGCGCAGGCTTTACAAGAATGGTATAGGCGGGAATTAAAAATCATTTTAGAACCATTTGTGAAAAAATGGGAATCTTTAATGAATGTGAAGGCATCGCGCTGGGAAGTAAAAAGGATGAAAACTTTGTGGGGTAGCTGCAATGTCGGCAAAGCAAGAATACTTTTCAATTTGGAATTGATAAAAAAACCAATTCATTGTATTGAATATGTAGTAGTCCACGAATTAGCCCATCTGCTAGAAAACCGCCACAATAGCCGATTCAAATCCATATTAGACGCTAATCTTCCAAATTGGCGCCCAATCAAAGAGGAATTGAATGAATTTATTGTATAAAAAGTCTGATACTTGATATAGTAGCTATAGATAAAATATCATAAGATATAGATGATAGAGGCGCAAGCAGAGCATTGGGAAATGGATTTGATAGCGGGAGCGGGCGGGAGCATATTGAAAGTTCAAGTTGAAAGGAAGACGACAATGACGAAAATACGCAAGATTGACGATAAGAGCGCAAAGGAATAAAGAGAGGGTTGAGCCTGTATCATTATTAGTAAAAAGGAAGCGTTGAAAACACAAATGTCATTATAAGATGGTTTTTGCCGAAAAATCAAACATTTATTTAAGGAGTTTAAAATGTCCGATATAAATAAAATTTTAATTGAATTCTTTTCTGGTTTGGGCGCTGATTTGATTGGTTTTGGAGATATTACTCAACTTCCAAGCGGACATAGGCGCGATATGTCCGTAGGCATATCCGTAGCCGTTAAATATCCTAAAACTGTAATTGCCAAAATCATAGATATGCCTACTCAAGAATATTTTGCTTATTATACCGCTCTCAATAAACAGTTAGACGATATTGTCAATAAAGGCGCTCAAAAAATCATAGAGATGGGTTATAGAGCCATTGCCCAAACAAGAAAAATTTCTCAATATGGCGGCGATTTGACAGTTTTGCTGCCTCATAAAACAGCAGCGACAAGGGCGGCTGTCGGGTGGATAGGAAAATGCGCATTATTGATAACAAAAGAATTCGGTTCCGCTGTGAGATTGTCGTCCATTTTAACCGATGCTCCATTAGAAACCGCCATTCCTTATGATGAAGGAAAATGCGGGGAATGTTTAATATGTAAAGAAGCCTGTCCGGCTGGAGCGGTAAAAGGTAAAAATTGGAAATTAGGCATAATGCGCGACGAGATTTTAGACGCTCAATTATGTATGCAAAAAGCCTCTCAAAGAGCCGCGTCCATAGGCGTTGACGCTACAATATGCGGTAGATGCATAGCGGTATGCCCATACACAAAAAAATATTTGTCAGAGACGCCGTAATTTTTCTTTTATAGAGCCGCGCCTCTCAAGGTAAATATCGTAATTACAAAAAAGGAGAAAAAAATGAAGAAGAGTATTTTGAAAGTATTGTTGTCCGCGTCGATAATTTTGTCGGCGGGATTGGGCGCTTTCGCCGCTGTAATCGCCGAGGGTTCTACTACGGTATTGCCTATTGCGCAAAAGACAGCCGAGTCTTTAATGAACGCTAATCCTGCAATGGATATTAGTATACGAGGAGGCGGTTCTGGGGTAGGCATCAATTCTTTACTTTCAGGACGATGCGATATTGCTATGTCTTCGCGCGCTATGAAAGACGGCGAAAAAGCGGACGCCGCAAAGAAAAAAGTTAATCCAAAGGAATATACTATCGCTATGGACGCTATAGTTATGATAGTTCATAACAAAAATGCAGTGACCGCTCTAACAAGAGAACAAATAAAAGATATTTTTACTGGAAAAATAACAAATTGGAAACAATTAGGCGGAGCTGACAAAAAAATAGTCGTGATTTCCCGCGACGGAGCGAGCGGAACTTTTGAGACCTTTAACGAATTAGCGCTCAATGGCGAAAAAGTGAGCAAAAACGCTCTTATGCAGGCTTCAAATCAAAATGTGGCGTCTGCTGTTGAAAGAGCCGAAGGCGCTATAGGTTATGTAGGGTTGGGCTATATCGGGCGAAAAGTTAAAGTTGTCAGCATAGAGGGGATTACTCCATCGATAGAAACAGTTTTAAACAAAAAATATGTCTATTCTCGCAGTTTGTTTTTCTACACTAACGGCGCCGCTAAAGGCGCTGTAAAAGAATATATTGATTTTGTATTAAGCAAAGCTGGACAAGATATGATTAAAGAATTGGGCTTCGTGCCTTTAAATCAGGGGAAAAAGTGAATGCGTTAAAAGAAAAAGTCATCAAATCAATATTGAGTATTACGGCTTTTGCATCGATTGCATTTCTAATCGGCATAGTTGTTACTCTTTTTGCAAACAGTTTAACGGCGTTAAAAGGCATTGACCAAATTCAATTTTTATTTAGCAGCGATTGGGCGCCTTATTACAGTCCTGCTGAATATGGAATCTTGTCTATGGTAATTTCATCGGCTCTTATAGGAATAACGGCGGCATTGGTCTGTATTCCGTTAGGAATAGGAACGGCGCTTTATCTTAATGAAATTGCGGGCTCTGCGCAGAGAAAAATTCTAAAGCCTGTAATAGAGATTTTGGCGGGCATTCCGTCTATAATATTTGGGTTTTTTGCTATGGCTGTTTTAGCGCCGTTTTTACAAAATATTTTTGATTTGCCGTCGGGATTGTGTATTTTAACGGCTTCGCTAACGCTCGGTATTATGACAATCCCCGTCATCACAAGCATTGCCGAAGACGCTTTGGGTTTTGTGCCGATAGGTTTTAAAGAGGCTTCCTACGCTTTGGGAGGCAATAGATGGCAGACTTTAATAAAAGTAACAATTCCCGCCGCCGCAAGCGGAATTATTACTTCAATTATTTTGGCTATAGGACGGATTGTCGGAGAGACTATGATAGTTCTTATGGTAGCCGGCGGAAGTTTAGCGATTCCTACCTCTATCCTTGCGCCAGCCCGTCCTATGACTTCTACTATAGCGGCGGAAATGGGCGAAGCCGCTTACGGCAGTCTGCATTTTAGCGCATTGTTTGAGATAGGATTACTGTTATTTTTTATGACTTTTATCTTAAATTTTATCTCGGAGAGAATAAGCAAAAAATATAGATTAAAATTAGGGCAAGGCAGATGAAAAATAAAATTATTCAACAATTCTTTTTTTCGCTCATAACTATCAGCGCTCTTATAACGGCTCTTTTTTTGCTTATAATAATATTTTTTATATTCAAAAACGGTTTTAACGCAATCAGTTGGGAATTTATTACTTCCGTTCCAAAAAACGGTATGACCGCAGGCGGCGTTTCTCCCGCAATAATCGGCAGTTTTTGTTTAGTTGCGGCGGCGATATTGTTTTCTCTCCCTTTAGGGTTAGCCTGCGCTGTTTATTTGCAGGAATATTCGCCTAAAAATTATATTGTTGATATTGTAAAGACGGGCGTTAGCAATCTTGCATCTGTGCCGTCGGTAGTATTTGGATTGTTCGGGCTTGCGGTTTTTGTGAAGTTTTTTGGTTTCGGCGTGTCTATATTATCGGGCGGTTTGACTTTGGCTATACTTGTTTTGCCAAACATTATTACGACAAGCCAAGAAGCATTGTCGGCTGTGCCGTATTCGTTTAGAGAAGCGTCTTTGGCGCTCGGCGCAACTCAATGGCAGACTATAAGAAAAGTAGTTTTGCCCGCGGCGCTGCCGGGAATTTTGACGGGAATAATTCTTTCTATAGGACGCGCGGCGGGGGAAACCGCGCCCATAATGTTTACTGCGGCTGTTTTTTATAAAAAAGGACGCCCCGATTCAATAATGTCTGAAGTTATGGCTCTGCCCTATCATATATACGCTCTAATGACCGAAGGAGTAAATCCTGAAAAACAAACTGTTATCGCTTATGGATGCGCTTTGATTTTGCTTGTTTTAGTCGCCGTTTTATCGTCTTTAGCGGTGTTTATCAGAAATAAATATAGGAGTTCTTATGAGCGATGAAATAAAGATAAAAGTTTCAAATTTGAATTTTTATTACGGCAAAATGCAGGCGCTAAAAAATATCAATATAGATATAATGGATAAGAAAATCACGGCATTGATAGGACCTTCAGGCTGCGGGAAATCTACTTTAATTAGAATTTTTAACAGAATGTGCGATTTAGTTATAGGCGCCAAAGCGGAAGGCTCTGTGATATTTGACGGCGAAAATATCTTAAATTCGTCTATTGACATCGTTAAATTGAGGCAGAAAATCGGCATGGTTTTTCAAAAACCGAACCCTTTTCCTAAAACTATTTTCCAAAATATTGCTTACGGTTTAGAAATTAACGGTTGTAAAGATAAAAGTTTTATCAAGTTTAAAGTTGAGGAAACTTTAAAAAAAGCGGCTCTTTGGGAAGATGTTAAAGATAGGTTAAACGACAGCGCTTTAGGGCTTTCAGGCGGACAGCAGCAAAGGCTTTGCATAGCGAGAGCTTTGGCTGTAGAGGCGCAAGTAATTTTATTTGACGAGCCTTGCGCAAGTTTGGACCCTATTTCTACGGCAAAAATTGAAGAACTGATTTTGGAGTTGCAAAATAACTATGCGATAATTATAGTAACGCACAATATGCAGCAAGCGTCGCGGGTTTCAGATTACACGGCTTTTATGTATTTGGGAGATTTAATTGAGTTTGGCTCTACAAATCAAATTTTTACCGTCCCTAAAAATCCAAAAACGGAAGAATATTTAAGCGGGAAATTTGGTTAAATTGATATTAAAAATTTAAACGGAGATTATTATGATAAACACGGCGATTATTGAATTAGAAAAAGAAGTAATTGATTACGCTAAGCATATTGAGCGCATGCTTTTTGACGCCGCCGAAGGCGTTTTTGAAAGAAATAGCGGTTTATTAGAAAAGGTTTTAGGCATTGAAGAAGAAAAATCCGACGATATGGATTTAAGTTTATATGAGAATTGCGTCAATACTATAGCTAAATTTCAACCTGTGTCTAAAAATTTACGCATAGTAATAAGCATTATAGCGATGGGCGCCAGCCTTGAAAGAATCGGCGATCATTGCGTAAATATCGCCAGAAGCGGATTGATTTTAAATTCTTACAAACAGGTTATACCTTATATAGATTTGCCTCAAATGAAAAGCGTAACAGTAATTATGCTTCAAAAAGCGGTATCATCTTTAATAAATCAAGATATAAATATAGCAAAAAGCGTTTTAAGCATGGATGAAGAAGTGGATGATTATAAAAGAAAAATCCATAAAACGCTGCAGCAATATATGACGGACAAAGATATTTTGACGGCAATTGTTGAACTTATGAATATAGTAAATAATTTGGAACGGATAGCGGATTTAAGCGTTAATATATGCGAGGATGTAATTTATAGCGAATCTGGAAAAATGAAGCGTTAGGTTATAATGGATCTATGAAAAAATTTTATATTATTGATGGAAACGCTTATATACATAGAGCCTATCATGCTCTCCCCCCTCTTTCAACTTCAAAAGGACGGCAAGTAAATGCCGTTTATGGTTTTGTCAAACTTCTTTTAAAAATCAAAAACAATTTTAAGCCTGATTTTCTCGCCGTATGTTTTGATTATCCGTCTAAAAATTTTAGGCATAATCTTTTTGCAGATTATAAGGCTAACCGCAAACAATTAGACGATTCATTGATAAGTCAAATGCCCATAGCGAGATTGGCGGCTGACGCTTTAAATATCAGTAAAGTGGAAATAGAAGGTTACGAAGCGGACGATTTGATCGCCTCAATATCTGAAAAAAACAAAAAAGAAAAAATTAAGACGGTGATAGTCACAGGCGATAAAGATATTTTGCAGTTGGTAAAAGATGGAGAAATTTCCGTATGGAATGATTCAAAAGACTTGCTATACAATGAACAAAAAGTTGAAGAAAAATATGAAATAAAACCTTCGCAATTGCTTGATATGTTCGCTCTTATGGGCGATGTTTCAGACAATGTCCCCGGTATCAAAGGCATAGGGGAAAAAACCGCCGTAAAACTCATTAAAGAATTCGGCTCTTTGGAAGAAATTTTAAACAATGCGGATAAAATCAGCGGAAAAACAGGCTCTCTGATAAAGGAAGGAAAACAAAGCGCTCTCATAAGCAAAGAGTTGATTGCATTAAAACGCGGCGCTCCTATTGATTATGATTTAAACGCTTTTGAAATCAAAGAATTAAATCCCGAAAAAGCGGGCGCATTTTTTAAAGAATACGAATTTAAAAGCCTGATGGAAAAATATATCGGCTCAAATCTTTTAGATACCGATATTAGACAAAAAAGCGCTTCTGTTTATGAAATAAAACCTATCAAAATAGAGCCTATGCTATCAGAAATCATAGACAATATAGAATCCTTACAAAAAGTAATCGCTGAGATAAAAGAGAAAAAAATTGTCGTTATCAAAACAATCTGTTCGGGGCAAATCCATTTAAAACCAACCCTTATAGGCATATCTTTATGCGCGGGCGGAAAGGTTTATTATATTCCAATAGGACATAATCTTTTAGGCATTACGCAAATAAATCTTAATGATTTCAAAAATCTTTTCAGCGGGATTTTAGAAGACGACAAAATACAAAAAATCGGTTTTGACTTAAAACATGAAAGAAATATATACGCATCATTGGGCGTAAAACTTGAAAGCGTATATTTTGACATTATGCTTGCCGCATATTGCCTCAATCCTTCGCAATCGGATATAAAAACTCTTGCAAAAGAACATCTAAATTTTGCCGCCGCAGACGACGCTTATCTTGGCAAAGCCTCAAAAAAACTTTTATTTGAAAACGCGCAAATCGAATACACTGAGCAATATGCAAATTCTTTCGCCTATGCCGCATACAATCTGTATAAAAAATTTGATAAAGATTTGGAAGAAGTTAAATTGAAATCCTTATTTTTTGATATGGAAATGCCTTTGTTGAAGGTTTTGTCAGATATGGAAATCAGCGGAATAAAAATAGATAAAGAATTTTTAAAATCTTTCAATATTAAAATATCCGATGCAGTCGGAGAAATAGAGAGTTATATATTTAATCTTGCCGGCAAAGAATTCAATATAAATTCTCCAAAACAACTTGCAGATATCATGTTTGTAAAATTAAATCTGCCCGTCGTCAAAAAAACAAAAACGGGTTATTCCACAGATGAAGAAGTTCTTACAGAACTTTCAGATTATGAATTTGCCAAAGCAATTTTACAATACAGAGAACTTCAAAAATTAAAAAGCACATATATAGACCCTATAACTCAATATTGTTCATATTACGGCGACAGAATACACACAACTTTTAATCAAACTATCACTGCGACGGGACGGCTTTCTTCAACAGACCCCAATTTGCAAAATATACCGATAAAATCAGAATACGGACGGGAATTTAGAAAAGCCTTTATATGTGAAAAAGACCGTATGTTTATTTCAGCGGATTATTCTCAAATAGATTTGAGAGTTCTCGCTCATATTTCAGGCGACCAAAAACTTATAGAGGCTTTCACCCGCGGCGAGGATATTCACAGCGCCACAGCCCGCGAAGTTTTCAGTATTGAGGACGGCGGCGAATTGCCTGATAAATTGAGAAACGCGGCAAAATCAATCAATTTCGGCATAGTCTACGGCATATCTCCATTTGGACTTTCCAAACAACTCGGCATTTCCATGAGCGACGCTAAAAGTTATATCGATGGTTATTTGCAAAGATATAAAGGCGTCAAGGATTGGATGACGCAAGTCGTCAATCAGGCAAAACAAGACGGTTTTGTTTCAACAATCACAGGGCGCATAAGATTTATTCCGAGTTTAAATTCTTCAAATAAGCAGATAGTATTAGGCGCGCAAAGGATGGCTTTAAACACTCCCGTTCAAGGCAGTTCAGCCGACATCATAAAAATTGCAATGCTCAATATATATGATGAAATAAAAAAGAAAGGATATAAAACAAAAATGCTTTTACAAGTTCATGATGATTTGCTTTTTGAAACCCCAAATAACGAAATTGACATAATTTCGGCATTGGTAAAAGAAAAAATGGAAAGCGCCGTCAAACTAAAAGTTCCTTTGATTGTTGATATAAAAAAAGGCGTCAATTGGGGAGAAATGAAAAAATGATTTTAGGTTTGACGGGTTCAATAGGCTCAGGCAAAACTCAAGCCGCTAAATTTTTTAAAGAATTTGGCGCTTATACAATAGACGCGGATAAAATCTCGCGCAAATTGACGGCAAAAGGGCAAGATTCGTTAAAAGAAATCGTAAAAATATTTGGGAAAGATATTTTGACAAGCAAAGGTTCTTTAAACAGAAAAAAACTCGGGAAAATAGTTTTTAAGGATATAAAAGCCAAAAAAGCGCTTGAAAACATACTTCACGATAAAATCATCTCAGAAATCAGGCTGATTTCAAGCCGACAATGCCAAAAATCCGACATTATAATAGACGCTCCATTACTTTTTGAAACGGGCTTAAACAAAATTTGCGATAAAACCATAGTTATTTGGACGCCCCTATCCGAGCAAATTAAAAGACTTTCCAAAAGAAGCAAATTAAGCGAAAAAGAAATAGAAAATCGCATAAATTCCCAAATGCCCGCAGACAAAAAAATGCAGAAAGCCGGCTTCATAATAGACAATTCCGCCGATAAGCCCGCTCTCAAACAAAACATAAAATCCCTATACGAGCAAATAAAACAAGAATAAATGTTTTTAATAACCCCATATTGCCGCAGGTTATGTGTGGACATGGACATCGTAAGGGCAGACCCATGTGTCTGCCCATAACGCAAAAGTCAATTCGCCGTATCTAAACGCTGAAAGGTCTAATGCCGCTAATAACCACAAGACGAAGTTTTAATTGGCGAGGAATGAATGCAAGACGGTCTTTAAATCAAACGACAAAGGCTTTTCCATTATAAAGGTAAATTATATGTAGGGGCGGGTTTCAAACCCACCCCTACTCAATAGGTTTGCTACACAAAAAAGCATATCAGGACATAAAAGGTTTTATTGCACAAATGCTAATAAATGGCATAAAAATTTGACAAATTTGGGAAAATGAGTATAATTCCTTATAATAAATGCTAAATATCAGCAAAATAGGAGAAAAAAATGCTATTGGAATTCAAAGTAAAAAATTTCAAATCCTTTAAGGAAGAGGTTGTTTTCAGTATGCAGCCTGCGCCAAGATTGAAAGATTTGGAAAGCAGCATATTAACAAAAGAAATAGGCAAACAAGTTTATAAAGCCTTGCCCACTTCTATTATTTATGGTCCAAACGGCTCAGGTAAAACAAATATAATTGAGGCAATGGAAGACTTGCAAGAAATTATAATTACTGGCAATATTTTGGATAAGGAGACTTCCCATTCTCCAAATATCTCGCATTCAAAACTTGAATTGATACCAAACATTAACAGTTCTCAAAATGCCTCAACATCGTTTTCAATTAAATTTATTGCAGACAATAAAGTCTTTGAATTTTATTTATCAATAAATCTCGGCAAATTTTTAAATGCTAATTACGAGAGAACAATTATTGAAGAAAAACTATTTATTAATGAAGATGAAATTTTTTCAAGAAATGATAATGGAATAAATTTGAATTTTAATAATTTAAAACAATTCATACCTAATAGTTTTAAAGAAGAAGAATCAAATATGATATTGAAAAGATTTAAAGAGAATATTAGTTCTACTAAAACAAATCTATTTCTAACTTCAGTATTTAGGGATATGTATAGTAGCGATTTGGTTAAAAGTTTTGAAGACTGGTTTTCGAGATTTGCTGTTGCCTGTTCGTTTGAGCAATATAAGTATCCTTTACCATTTCATGGACAAAACGAAAATAAGTTTACTAAACACAAGATATTAGACAAACTTACAAAACAACTTGGAACTTCTTCGGAACTTGGATATTATCTTGATGGTCAGACTAAAAAAAATGAACTTGCTTCTGTAATTAAAAGCGACGGAGAAAGTTTTATGTTAAAAGCAGAAGTTTTTGAATCTTTGGGAACTAATAGGATTGCAAGTTTAATTCCATTGATAAGCGGCGCTATTAGATTAGGATTAACTCTTGTTATAGATGAACTTGATGCTTCTATACATCCGATGATAATAATGAATATTGTCAAAATTTTTCATGACGAAGAAATCAATACAAAAGGCGCTCAGTTGATATTTAACACGCATAATCCAATATTTTTAAATAATTCATTATTCGTAGAACCGTTGTTTAGAAGAGATGAAATCAAGTTTATAGACAAAGATGAAGATAAGAAAACAAGCGTATTATATTCTCTGTCTGATTTTGGCACAAATAGCGATACTCCTGTAAGAAACACCACCGACTATATGAAAAATTATTTTATCAGCAAATATGGAGCGATAAAAGATATAGATTTATCTGAATTATTCCAAGAAGAGGTTGTAAATGCCAAATAGAAGAGAGGCTATAAAATTTTATATTTCCGTAGAAGGAAATACAGAAGAATTATATTGTCGTCATTTACAATCTCTTGTCAATAATAGCCAAATTCCGCTTTTTAATTTATCTTTGACTATTGCGCAAAGTAAAAGCCCAAGAAAATTTATTAAGAATAAATTATTTATTTGCGCCCAAGCCTTTCATATATTTGATTATGATAATGACGACAATTTATTTAAAGCAACGCTTAAAGAAATATCAGATATTAATGACGGGTATAAGGATAAAGTGATTTATAAATCAGGTTATTCAAATATTAGTTTTGATTTATGGATTTTGCTGCACAAAACAAAATTTGCAAGCCATATATTTAATTGCAATCAATATTTACCGTTAATCAATAAGGCGTATAATGCATATTTTGAAAGCATGGACAAATATAAACAAGAAGAAAAATTCAAAAAACAAATTCTGTCAAAAATTACTCTTGATGATGTGTTTCAAGCAATAAAAAATGCAAATGAAATCAGAGAACAAAACAAAAAGACAAATAAAAAGTCCGCTCAATACTACGGACAAAAATACTATTTAGACAATCCAGATTTGACTGTTCACGAATGCATTGAAGAGATGTTGAGAGAATGTGTGACAGAAAAGTAAAGCCTATGTAAAAAGGAATTAAGTATGGTTAAATTTTTTGCTGATATTGTATGGATTTTATCATCGCTTGCTCCATATTACATATTTTTTATACTAAGTAAAAAGTCATTTTTTGATGAAAAAATCCTTTTTATTCCAACCTATATTTTAATTGTTTTGTTAATAGGAATCTCATGTCTATTAACAAAAATGGCCATTCATTATTTTTATAAGAATAAATCAGAAGACACATTGTTGGTTTCAAATATAAAACCAGCAGAAGCCACATATGTTCCGTTGTATATAAGCTATTTTATAATTGCCATAGGGATAGACTCCCTTATTGTTTTTGAAATATGTTCATTGCTTCTTATAGTATTGATATACAAAACAAAAATCTATTACTTTAATCCAATTGTATATTTCTTTAATTACAATTTTTATGAGGTAGTGTCTGATAAAGGTGTTAGCTTTTTAGTAATTTCCAAACAAAAAAATCTAAAACAGATAAAAGAGTTTAATAATTTGTGTAGGTTAAATAATTTCTCATTTATAGATAGGGGGTAGATATGTCTCAAATGATTTTTGCAAAAAAGAAAAAAAAGGATGCACATGTTAAAATTAGTAGTGGAATAGATAATCCATTGGACATTTTTCCCGACTTAAATTTTGAAAATCCCAAGAAATTTTCTCCAAAGTGGCAGATAGCAGAGGGAGAAATATTCTTTATAGATTTATCAGATGAAGAAGATCGTTCATTGTTAAAACCTTATTTTGAAAGCATTGATTCTTCCGCCAACTTGAATATTATATCTAAATCTGATTTGCCAAATATATCCGTAATTTACACAGCTATCACTATAAAAAGTGTTCGCAATATTAAATTTCAAAAAATATGGAATAAATATTACTTCAAGAGAGGATTTATGCAATTTAATGATGTTGAATGTGAAATTCACAATAATGACTCTCTTGTTATTTTGACTGGTAAAACAGATGCTTTTTGGAATGGCGAAGAAAATAGATTGTATTTTGCAAATTTCAGAGACATAAAACACATGTTTGATGGAATTGATAAGTTTTATAGAGAAGCCACAAAAAAAGATGTTGAAAAATTTTCTGCAATCTCACTTTTATATGTAAATCAAAAAGCCGATTTTGGACAAAGAGCATTAAAAAAGATTGCAATCATGATTGATGATGACATTTTTAATGGTAAAACATTGGAAATGTTAAAAAGTTATGCTGTAAAATATGGACAAATATTGCCTGAAATAGAAAATGAGAAAATAAAAATTTGTAATAATGAACAAGTTGAAATTTTATATAAATTAGTGAATGGCATGTTTTATACATCTGAAATCAATAATGAAAAGAGAGAAATAAATTCGTTTGCAAGGATATAATGATGAAAATGATTTCTAAAAATTGGATTAATTGTGTCCTTGGCGATATATCTTTAATAATCAGCGGACAATCGCCAGAGTCTAGCGCATATAATAAAAATATGGATGGTTTGCCTTTCTTTCAAGGCAAAGCGGAATTTGGGGAAGTTTATCCTGCCGTTAGACAATGGTGTAATGCTCCTAGAAAAATTGCTGAAAAAGACGATATTTTAATTTCTGTAAGAGCGCCTGCCGGTCCAACAAACATAGCCAATCAAAAATGCGCTATTGGTAGAGGATTGGCGGCAATTCGAGCAAATAAAAATATTTCCCGGCAATTTCTTTTTAACTATTTAAGATTTGTGGAAAGCGATATAGCAAGATAGGGCAATGGTTCTACCTTTGATTCCATTAGTAGAGAAGTTCTGATTAGTTTGCCGATAAAGTTACCTCCTCTCAAAGAACAAACCCGCATAGTCTCCAAAATAGAAACTCTTTTTAAAGAAATTGACTATGGAATAAATAAACTAAAAACAATTCAAAATCAGATTGAGCAGTTTAAGGAAAGCGTGCTTGAAAATGCTTTTAACAGTACGGTTGGAATAGAAGTGAAATTAAAAGATGTTTGTGATGAGATTGAGAATGTAAGTCCTGCTATTGAATATAAAGGTCAAAATTTCACATATTTAGATATTTCTTCAATTGATAACTCTATTCATAAAATTGTTGAGCCTAAAATATATGAGGCTCAAAATGCTCCTTCAAGGGCAAGACAAAAAATTAAAATTGGCGATATATTGCTTTCTACTGTTAGAACATATCTTAAAAATACTGCGCCAATATTAGAAGCCTATAAATTTCCGATTGCTTCTACTGGTTTTTGTGTGCTTCGCGGGAAACAAGGGATTCTTGAATCAAAATTTTTATTTTATAAAGTGTTATCTGATGTTTTCGTGAAAAAATTAAATTCACTGCAACGAGGCAGTAGTTATCCAGCCGTCAGAAATAATGATGTGTTAGAACAATCAATATTATTGCCGCCATTGTCATTTCAACAACAAATCGTCCAAACCATAGACAAACAATTCGCCTCTGCAAATCAAATGCAAAAGACGGTTAATAAAGCCTTATCCGACGCCTCAAAACTCAAACAATCCATATTAAAAAAGGCTTTTTCGGGCGGACTCGTTTCTCAAAATCCCAAAGATGAGATTATAAGACGCGCGTATAGCGCGTCTCTACCAACCAAACCCAAAGACGAACCCGTAAACGCTTTGCTTGAAAAACTCAAGAATGTATAACTATAACAAAAAAGGACAATAAAATGACAGAAAGTTCAATAATTGCAAAGGTTTGGAATTATGCGGGGATTTTACGGGATGCAGGGCTAAATTACACAGACTATATTAGCCAATTAACCTATATCATCTTTCTCAAGATGGATTTTGAAAGAGATAAATTGCTTGGCGAAGGCTCTGCTATTGCGCCTAAATACCGTTGGGACAAATTGACAGTTTTGGCGGGCGATGAACTTGAAAAGCGATATAGAAATACTTTAGAGGCTCTCTCTAAAGAAAAAGGCATTATTGGCACAATTTTTCGCAAGGCTCAAAATAAAATATCAGACCCCGCAAAACTCAAAAGAATAATCTCTATGGTTGACGAGCAAACTTGGTTTGCCCTTGATGTTGATGTAAAAGGCGCTATGTATGAAGGACTTCTTGCCAAAAATGCCTCAGAAACAAAAGCGGGCGCGGGACAGTATTTTACCCCGAGACCTTTGATTAGGGCGATTGTTGAAGCGATGCGCCCGTCTCCTACAATGACAGTCATTGATCCCGCTTGCGGCACAGGCGGTTTTTTGCTTGCGGCTTATGACTATATGAAAAAACAAAGCAATGACAGAAAAATCCTTGCTGATTTGAGAAATGAAAAATTGTTTGGCGCAGACATCACGCCCATAGTTGTAAATATGTGCGCTATGAATTTATATCTGCATGGTATAGGAAACGGCATAAGCCCTGTAATAGAAAAAGATTCCCTATCGTCTGCAGGTAATAAAAGATTTGATATGTGTTTGACAAATCCGCCTTTTGGCAAAAAAAGTTCTGTAAAAATTATGGGCGACGACGGCAAAGTCTCAACAGAAAAAGAAACTTATGAAAGAGACGATTTTATCGTTTCAACTTCAAATAAGCAGTTGAATTTCTTACAGCATATAATGACTATACTTGATACAAGAGGCAAAGCGGCTGTAGTTTTGCCCGATAATGTTCTTTTTGAAGGCGGGGCGGGCGAAAAAATCCGTTCGCGATTGTTAAATGAATTTGATTTGCACACTATTTTAAGACTGCCTACGGGAATTTTTTATGCGCAAGGCGTAAAAGCAAATGTCTTATTTTTCGATAAATATCCGCCTTTGAAAAACGACCATAGGACAAAATCCGTATGGTTTTATGATTTGCGGACAAATTCAAATATAACTTTGATTGAAAATTCTTTAAATGAAAGTCATTTGTCGGATTTTATTAAAGTTTATAGCGCGGACAATAAAAGCAAGCGCAAAGAAAGCGAAAGATTTAAAAAGTTTGATTATGAAGAGATTATTAAGCGGGACAAATTAAATTTAGATATTTTTTGGTTGAAGGACAAGTCTTTAAAAGATTTAGAAAATCTCCCGTCCCCGCAAGATTTGGCAAAAGATATAATAAAAAATCTAAATCTAACTTTAAAAAACTTCCAGAAAGTTTCTGCCGAATTAAAAAAGAAATAATAATTTGCCGTTTTGCATCTCTTGTGCGGTCGTTATTATTTAAGGAAAGGGCGCTCACATCTCGCGTCCGCCGCCAGACTTGCGCTACTTATTCATTGCGCGGCTGCTGCAACTTGCGAGAAGCCTTTGCCGTTCTTCTTTTGCCCAATATAACATAAAAAGATAAAATCCGAATAGTTTTATTGTTATCAATGCGAGTTTTGGTTTTGTCATTGCAGGCTTGACCCGCAATTTCCGCTGTTTGGCGAGATTGCGGATTATGCGCGCAATGACGATAAGATGTAAAAATAATTCAATAAAATTTGGAGGCTCAAATGGCGCAAATTAAGTATGAAGATTTGATTAAATTGATTGAACAGATTCTTGAAAAAGGATACGGGTATTCTAAAGACGAAGCTCATATCACGGCTTGGGTTTTGGCTGAGGCTGACGCGCGCAATATCCCTTCGCATGGAGCGTCTCGTTTGGATTTTTACCGCAAGAATTTACAAGGCGGCTTTGCTAAACCCGGCTCTATGCCTAAAATCGTTTGGGAAACTCCTTGCTCTCTTGTTATTGACGGGCAGGATAATGTTGGGTGTTTTGTTGCAGATTGGAGCGTCAAAAAACTGATAGAAAAAGTGAAAAATATAGGAAGCGCCTATTGCGCTGTGCGCAATTCCAATCATTTCGGCATTGCGGGTTTGTGGGCTGAGGAAATCGCTAAAAACGATATGCTCGGTATGGCTTTTACAAATACCCGCGCTTGCGCCATTGCCACAAACGGCAAAATGAGAGTTTTGGGAACAAATCCCATAGCGGTAGCGATACCCGAAAAAGACGGAAAACAATTTTTGCTTGATATGGCGACCACCACTGTGGCGCATGGAAAGGTAGAAGTATATGATAGACGCAAAAAACCTATGCCGCTGGGCTGGGCTGTAGACGAAAACGGCAAAGGAACTGAGGACGCAACCGCTTTTGAAAAACTCTTTTATGGCAATCCCTTATACGGCGGACACTTATTTTTGGGCGGAGAAGGAGAAGAAAGCGGCGGACATAAGGGGTATGGTTTGGGTTTGCTTGTAGAATTGTTATGTTCTGGACTATCGCTTGGCATAAGTAGTTTTAACACTTTCCAAAAAGGGCAAGGATCAGGCATAACTCATTTCTTTGCGGCATTTAAACTTGATTTATTTGGCAATCCTCAAGAAGTAAAAGAGCATATAGGCGAAATTCTGCAAGATATAAGAAAAGGGGAAAAAGCCGAAGGTCAAAACCGCATTTACACGCATGGAGAAAAAGAAGCGGAATCCCGCGCAAAGTCTATAAAAGAAGGCGTATATATAGACGAGCCGACTTGGAAACTGCTTGAATCATTAAAAGCAGAATTTAAAATTTAGGTTTTTAACTCGTAGTGGCAGACCCATGTGTCTGCCCTATTCCATTGCGCTAATCGGGCAATAAAATGAAAAAAATCACAGTCAAACTAAAAACCAATCCCTATAATATAATCCTCTCCGCAAAAGAGGCTGATTTTATTTCCAACCTCAAAAAATTGCAGGATTTAAGTTCTGTTTTTATTATTACGGATTCAGTTATATCCAAAATCCACCTATCAAAATTTAAGAATCTGCTTATCCAAAACAAATTTATCGTTAAAACTGCCGTAATTCCCGCCGGCGAAACTGGCAAGAGCCTTAAATCTCTTTCTTTTCTTTATGACAGCGCTTTAAAAAACGGCATAGACAGAAAATCTTGCGTAATAGCCCTTGGAGGAGGCGTTGTTGGGGATTGCGCGGGATTTTTTGCTTCTACTTATATGAGGGGGATAAGATTGGTTCAAGTTCCCACCACTTTGCTTGCGGCTTGCGATTCTTCAATCGGCGGCAAAACGGCAATAAATACTGACGGCGGTAAAAATATAGCGGGAACATTTTATCAGCCTTATTTTGTGTGGCTCAATACGGATTTTCTTAAAACCCTTGATATGCGCCAAATTAGAAACGGGCTTGCAGAAGTCGTCAAATACGCTTTTACTTTTGACAATAAATTTATTGATTATCTCTCAAAAATATTGGAAATCGGTATTATAACCGAGCAAAATTTTGAATACATCATATATAAGTGCTGCTCATATAAGGCTGATATAGTTCAAAAAGACGAAAAAGAAACAAGAGGGTTGAGAGCGCTTTTAAATCTCGGACACACATTAGCCCATGCAATAGAAACGCATACAAAATACAATAAGTTTTTACATGGAGAGGCTGTAGCGATAGGACTTTTATTTGCCGCTCAATTATCTGTTTATAAGAAATTGTGCAAGCAAGAGGTCTATGATGAGATATTGTCAATTTTGCGTCATTGCGGGCTTGACCCGCAATCTCCGCCGTTTTCTATTTATGTATTTTCTAAAGAGATTGCAGGTCAAAACAAGAAATCCAATATAGCGGCTCTTGTCAATCTTATGAAAAAGGATAAAAAATCTGTCAATTCCAAAATTAATTTTACGCTTTTAAAAGGTTTTGGGAAGGCGCAAAGCGGATATTTAATAGATGATAAAACTCTATATAATCAGTTGAAAGTGTTTTTTAATACATGAAAATCAATTGCTTTGCTGCCATTGCGCGCGTATCATAGCGCTTTTATGCTGTCATGCGGGCTTTGGATTTGCGGGTATTAAATTTGTTGTTGCATTCGTTAGATTCGTTGCGGACAAGACCTGCAATCTCTCCGCAAAGCGTTTTGAGGCAAAAGACGGAGATTGCGGGTCTTACCCGCAATTGACGGTATAGGAAATATAAGCCGTATTCAGATTAAGGTTCAATCTCGCAATTGCGGCAAAGCCGCGCCCAGCGCGTCATTCCCAAATGTCTCTGTCGGGAATCCATTTTCGCCGTTGTCTTTTTTAACTTGGATTCCCGATAACGAATCTCGGGAATGACAAATAAAAGGTTTTTATCCTATTTTCAAGTTAGTTGATGACGATGCAAACATGAATGTTCGAGAAGATTTTATTACACAGATTCAGCGGCGGAGTTGAGCCTGCGCAAGTCCGCATGGCGCGCAATGACAGCGCGACGGTTTTGCATGTAATGATAAAATATGAGGAGAGGAGGGGAAACAAAAATGAAAAAAATAATGGTCATCAATGGTCCAAATATCAATATGCTCGGCATAAGAGAGCCTGCAATCTATGGCAAAATCACATTGAAAGATATAGAAAATCAAGTATCAGAACTTGCAAAAATATTGAAAATTGAAGTAGATTTTTATCAATCCAATAGCGAAGGCGGCATTATCGGCAAAATACAAAGCCTATACAAAACCTTTGACGGCTTAATAATCAATCCTGCGGCTTATACTCATACTTCTATTGCGATAAGAGATGCAATCAGCGCGATAGGCTTGCCTGCTATTGAAGTGCATATATCTAATATATATGAAAGGGAAGAGTTCAGGCATAAATCCTTTATTGCAGATGTGTGCTTGGAACAGATTTGCGGAATGGGGATTGAAGGGTATTTGTCGGCTTTGAGGAAGTTGGATAAAGCGATTAAAAAATAAAGACAAAGCGCGCCTTGCTAAGGCGCGCTTTGTCTCTTTCTCGTCTGGTCTATTAATTCTTTTGTATTTTTCGTATATTTTTTACATCTATTTCAATTTTTGCCGCAAAGTCTTTGTCAACTTTTCCAGAGATCTCAACTACATCATTTTGATTAACGGAAAGTCCTCTCCATAATTTTCTATCAATATCAATAGTGATATTTCCAGAATCATCTGAAAATACATAATGTTCATCGCCCAAAAATCTGTCAATCTTGCCTCTTAAAACTACCCAAGTGTCATCTCTAAAATTTTTTGCTTGAGCAACGGTGGTTATAGTATTTGCTCCGGGACCTTGATAGCCTTGAACCGCATTAGAACCTTGCGCCGCGCCAGGACCTTGATATCCCTCTTGAGCGCTAATGGTAACTACGGACAGCATTGATACCATTGTCAAACAAACAAGAAATTTTTGTTTCATAACAGCCTCCATTTTATTAAATTCTCTATTTATGAAAATCAAAAAACTTTCATAAAAAAGAGGAATATATCGGATACTACATATTTTTTATTTTTCAGTTGGATTGTTGGTCGGGAATAAAGAACCCCGATAGTTTTGCAACTATCGGGGCTTTGTTTTTGGTTGGTTAGATTTTCTTTATGTTTGCAGCTTTAGGACCTTTGTCTGAGCTTACAACTTCAAACTCTACAGCGTCTCCTTCTGCTAATGACTTGAAACCATCCGATTGAATCGCTGAATAATGAGCGAACACATCGCCGGAACCATCGTCATTAGAGATGAATCCGTAACCTTTTTGGTCGTTAAACCACTTCACTTTTCCTTGTGCCATTTGTTACAACTCCTTGTTTTTCCTATCCGTTTTGCGGATAACTTTTTTCCGAACAGGTAAGCCCCATTCGCACGACGATTTAACTAAATAAATCAGCGAATGTCAACAACACGCATTTAATCATCTAAAATGACACCGAAATAAAAGGTGAAATATCATTTAAGGGATGACACCGAAAGGGAGTTAAATAATGTAGCATTTAGGCTCAAACAAAGGGGGCTTATAT
>JAITTG010000026.1 GCA_031287095.1 Candidatus Parendomicrobium reticulitermitis
GGACTACACCCCCCCCCCCCCCCCCCGACAATGAAATAATCTATATCTTCAGATTTTGATATTTGTATATAATAAAATCCTTGATTATCAATAAGGCTTTTTGGAGTTTTATTTTTATATTCTTTTACTTCATCTTGAATAATAATTTGCGGCTTTTCTTTTTTTATTTTCAAATAAAAATCATAATCCTGTTGCGTATAAATCATTTTTACAAGCGCATAATTTTTGTCTAAATGATTAAAATTTGGTTGTTTGTCTAATAAAGAATTTATCAAGAGTTCATTATAATCTATCCCATAAGCCGACTTTATCATAACATCGCGCCAGCCGCCCATACGAGAAGCTATTTCAATCATTTTAAAACCGTCTTGCGTCAATTTAACTTCAATATGGCATGCTCCATATTTTATATCAAAAGCATTAAGCGTTTTCATTATTAAATCTTTTAGTCTGCTCTTTTGCTCATTTGATAGTCTTGCAGGAATCATTTGCTGGGTTTCAATAAAATCATCCGAACCGTCTAAAAGATACTCCTCCGTAAACGCCGCTACATAATGCCTGCCGCCGCAGCTAATTGTCTCTACGCTAAACTGTTTCCCCGTTATCAATTGTTCTATTAGAACTTTTTTATTAAAAGATTCATTTAATGCAAATTCAACAATCGCTTTAAAATCTTTTTTTGAACGAGCAAGAGAAACTCCTCTGCCGGCAGACCTATCCGAAGGCTTAACAACTAATGGAAATTTAATATTAATATCGTTAATATCAGATACAGAATTGATTTCAAGATATTTAGCATTCGGTATATTATTTGCATTAAATATTTTTTTCATTTTAGATTTATCGGTAGTATTTAACGCCGTTAAATAAGAATTTGTATTTAATCCAAGTTTCTCGCCCGCAAAACAAGCGCTTATATTTCCTTGCTCCGTAGCAACGGTATGAATGCCGACGGGCTTGTATTCTTTAGCAATAGTAAAGATTTTATCTTTATCGTCTATGCTTACAAGATGAAAATAATCCGCAATAGTTCGGCATTTACACTTATCATCATAATCAAAAATATGAACCGAAAAACCAAAGTCTTTGGCTTTTTGAGCAAAATTATATTGTAAATTACCGCCGCCGATGATAAAAAAATGTTGTTTATTCACAAACCGCCTTTTAAATCTTTGCATTCAACTATATCATAACCTTTATAAAAACCGTCAAACTATTCGTTATAAAAAACGCGCTGTTGATATTGACGCCGCCGTATTTTGCATAAGGTTTGACGAGATTAAATATAAAAATGCCGCCGTAATCTTTGGCATTGATATTTTGAAATTTATCTATCATAGACGGATTATAGATGATATTTCAATAAAGTCAACTGAGACATTGCGCAAATTACAAAAATTAAACAACTCAAAATTGAAATATCTCTTTTCACAAAACAAAAAATACGCTCTATCTTGCCAAACGAACACAAAATTTCTTATACAAGTTTATATGACAATATAAGCAATACTGGATTTTTAACGCCGTTTGCTCCTCTCACCTGCGAGAAAGGTTTTTATATATTTCAACAGTAAGTTCCATTTTTATGATACTGTCATCCCTGCCATGCCAAATTATCTTATCGGCATCATTCATTTCAATTTTCTTAAAACCAAAAAGTTTATATATATTGACGGCGGCTGCGTTAAAATCTAATACATATAAATAAATTTTGCGTAATCTATATTTTGAGAATGCAATGTTTAAAAGTTTTTCCGCCGCTTGTTTGCCAAATCCTTTGTTTCTATAATTTCCATCTCCAATATAAATCCAAAATTCAGATTCATCGTTTTTAATGTTTTTTAATCCGCAGTTGCCTAAATGATTATCGCCCAAGTATATGGCAAAAACTTTTTGCGCCGCATCATTAAGAACGCATTCCCAATGCCTTATATGATTTGATAAGTCAGGCTCGCCGCGCATAGAAAACATTTTTCTCAAATCAGAATTTTGAATAAAATCAAAAGTTTTACTGATATTTTCTTGACTGAACGGCTTAAGGACTACAAATAATTCTTTAGACATTCAACATCCTTTTTAAAATCGTTTAAGTTTTCTTTACTATCTTTATTTGTTTCCAACGCTATATATTTATTTTTATCCACTATATTCAATATCGTTTTAAAATCATAATTTCCGCAGCCAAGATGCAAATGTCTATCTAATTCATTGCCGATATAATTATCGCTCAAATGATAGCATACGGGATTTAATTCATTAAAACTTTTCACATATTCATACCGATTGATTTTAAACGAGTCTGCCGCGCATAGAGCATGCCCTATATCAAAACAAAAACCGCATTTGACTTCATCTAATATATATTTGATTTCTTCTATGCTTGCGCCTCGGCATACTTTCCCGCCCATTTTATTTGGAAACGCCTTATATGGTTTATTTTCTATTAAAGCGCGCGAATCGTTAAAAAACTTCAATTGTTTAGCCGTTTGTTCAATATGTCCTTCAAGCCCTCCATGAAAAACAATATATTGCGAATTTAATTCGTCGGCGAACCGTTTGGCTTGTAAATAAATATATGAGTTTTTTTCTTTATATTCTTCTTTAGCAAGATTAAATTCGTGAGCAAAATGAGCGCAATGGATATTGATAGGTATATTTAGCGTCTTCCATTTTTCCAAAGAATCAAGAGTATCAGGCGCAACATATAACTCTATATAGTCAAACCACCCATCTCTATAAAGCCTTTTTGCCTCTTCATAATAATAATCAGTATTGATAGACCAAAGTTTTAAACCGATTTTTGACATTTCTAACGCCCTTTATCTAACATCCCAATACCGCTATGCCGTCAGTATCAGTCCAAGAAATCCTCTCTTGCCAACTTGCTTTCTTGCTTTCTGTCCGCCTGTCAAATATCAATAAATATGACGGCGCTTGCGGCGCAACGCTGTCTCTGTATTTTTTTATCTGTTTTAACCCTTCCTCTTTGACTATTTCAAAGGTGTTGTAATCTCTTATCATTTTTACTTCTATGATATATGACTTTTCTTTATACTCAACCCTTAAATCCAT
>JAITTG010000030.1 GCA_031287095.1 Candidatus Parendomicrobium reticulitermitis
GGTTTTGGCGGCGGGAGGAATTGAACCTCCGGCCAAAGGCTTATGAGTCCTCTGCTCTACCCCTGAGCTACGCCGCCATTCATAAAACGAAGCGCGATTTTAATAATTTAAAGACTGAAAGTCAAAAAGGCAGAGAGAAAAGAGAAGAGACGACAAAGACAATTAAAAAACAACGGCGAACGGCTTTCTCGCAAGTTTCGCAAAAAGGGATAACGACAAAGGCAACGACTACGCAAGGAACGCAAAACGGCAATAACAACGACGATAGTCTTGTCATTTTGCATTCCTTGCGTTTTTGAAACTTGTGAGAAAGCCGTTGCTGTTGCGGACTTGATTTTGCCGCCAACCTAAACAATCAATTTCTCATTTTTGTTACGGCTTCATCTATGGTTTGGACGGGGATTATTTCTATTTTTCCTTTGTAGGAGAGATTGCGGGTATTGCCTTTGGGGATTAAGGCTTTTTTAAAGCCGAGTTTTTCGGCTTCTGTAAGCCTTTCTGATGGAAAAATTACGCTGCGGACTTCGCCTGATAGTCCTAATTCTCCAAAAACTATCATATCTTTGGAGACTATAAATTCGCTGTTTGCGCTCACTATGGCGCAGGCTATGGATAAGTCTGCCGCCGTTTCTTTAATTTTTACTCCGCCTGCGATATTTATGAAAATATCTTGCATTTCAAGAGGGAGATTTAAGCGTTTTTCCAAAACTGCAATTAAGATATTTATGCGGTTTATATCATAGCCGCTTGACGAGCGGCGCGGGAAGCCGAAATTTGTTCTTGTAGCAAGGGACTGAACTTCAAGAAGTATAGGGCGCGTTCCTTCCATTGAAACCGTTACTGTATTGCCCGCAGAAGCAATTGCGCGCTCGCCGAGAAAAATCAAAGACGGATTTGAAACTTCGTTAAGACCGCTTGCGCTCATCTCAAAAATTCCTATCTCATTTGTCGGACCGAAACGATTTTTATGGACTCTTAAAATTCTATACATCTGTTGCTTTTCATTTTCAAAATATAAAACGGTGTCAACTATATGCTCTAAAACGCGCGGTCCCGCTAGATCGCCGTCTTTTGTCACATGCCCTAAAAGAAAAACCGCTATATTTTTTGATTTGGCTATTCTTAAAATCTCAGCCGCAGTTTCGCGGATTTGCCCTACTGATCCTGCCGCGCTTGAAATTTCTGGATGATATGTTGTTTGAATGGAGTCTATGATTAAAAATTTCGGTTTTGTTTTATCTATTGAGTTGATTATGTTTTGCAGATTGGTCTCTGATGCTAAAAAGATATTGTCCGATTTTATTTTTAAGCGCTGGGCGCGGGATTTTACTTGCGTCAGAGATTCTTCCCCCGAAACATAAAGGATTTTTCCAAATCGAGACAATTTGCCTGAAATATGCAGCATTAAAGTGGATTTGCCTATGCCGGGCGCGCCGCCAAGAAGGATTAAAGAGGCGGGGACTACTCCTCCCCCTATTATATTGTCAAACTCTTTTATGCCTGTGGAATATCTTTGACTTTCAGACAGACTTATATCGTCTAATTTCATAATTTCAGAAGAAAAGTTTGTCAATTGACCGATAGCAGACGATGATTTTGCCGATGAGAATTTTTCTTCAACAAAAGAATTCCACGCTCCGCAAGAGGGACATTTGCCAAGCCATTTGACGCTTTCATAACCGCATTGATTGCAAAGAAAAGATATTTTTTGTTTTTTCATATTTAATCCATCCCCGTTATTTTCCCATTTGTTTTTGCATTTTGCGCGGATGGGCGGGTTTGAAACTCACACCATACGACTTCTATATTTTTGTTCGTTCGGTTTTGTTATTTGTAGTTTATTCCTACTCTTTACCGTTTTGGTTTAATATTCGTCCATCGGGCGGGTTTGAACGCCCTACGAGGATTTGGTTTTTTTGTTTTTTGGGGTTTTGTTTTTTTGTTTTCCCTTTATTATGATACGCGCTCCGCGAAGCATTTTGAGCGTATTTTGGCAGAATTTGTCTGCGCGCGTATAGCGGCGCTATCCAAACAGACAAATTGTGTCAAAAGACGCCAAAAGGCAAAGCGACCTTATAGTCGCACTTAACTTAGAGTCAGTCGTGTGTATCGCGGCTTCGCCGCGCCTCATTGTTTGCCATTCGTCCAAGCGAGCGGATAAAGCCCCTCTAAAACGCAAAAACGGCATTCATTATGATTTGATGATTTTCTTGATTGTTTGCGCCTATATATTTATATCGGCAAGATAAGACTGCTATGCTTATAGAAGCGTTAAAATTTAGTCCTGCGCCTAAGGAATCCCTTTGTGTTTCATAGCCTATAATATCTTCAAAAAAAGATTGGTCTGCATTTGTTATGGTTGTTTTTACAGACGCCTCTCCAAGTATCCCTGCATAAAACAATGCTGCTCCTATATTGAATTTTGAATTTAGACAATAAATTAAATTCATTCCCGCTTCTAATTTATGTATTTCTTGAGATTGGGATTTGTATGATAAAGCGTCGGGACCTTCGCTTTCGCTATGAGACGGGATTGACAAATTTATGTATTCATAAAAAACAAAGGGTTTAATGGCAAAGATATTGTTTGAGAAAATTTGTTGGGATAACCCAAACCCGCCGCCGTATTGAGAAAAATCAAATTCGCTCTTATATTGCTCATCGTCAAAATTGCGGTATTGTTTGTAATAGTTGAAAGCGTAATCCATAAAAAAATCCAATTCCACGCTTTCTGAAACAGCCGCCCCGTAATAGGTAAATACATGAATGGTATCGGCATTTACTTCATTATCAAAAGCGCTATATTTTGGAAAAGATAAATCAAAGCCGAGCGCTATCATAGAATCGTCTTCTAACCAAATATCCGCGCCTAATGCCGTATTTACTGAATCCATTGAAAATCTTTTATCGCCTCCTTGTATAGAGCTATATATTGGAGAAACCCAAAATGAAATATCATTTTTAGTATTTTTTGACGAGAAAAAAGTTTGTTTATTCCACATATTATTTAAATTAGAATAAACTATTTCCCCCGCTGAATTTTGTATAGCGGCAAACATTGGAGCGCTTATAATGCTTGAAACGGTTTTATTTTGCTGAGAGTAAGAAAAGTTTGCAAGCGCAATTATTGATAAGAATAAAATGAGAATTTTTTTCATATATTTTCCATAATGGATTTTTTGTCGTTGCCGTGACAAATTATTATTTGCCCGCTGTTTAATAGCGGGCGGGTTTGAAACTCGCTCCGTAGAACTTTCATTCGTTCGTTTTTGTCATTCGTCGTTTATTCCTACTCTTTCTCGTTTTGGTTCACTGTTCGTCCACAGGGCGGGTTTCAAACCCGCACCCTACGAGAATTTTGGATTTTTCTGTTTTTGTTGTTTTCCCTTTATTACAAGCCGCGCCCCGCGAAGCATTTTGAGCGTATTTTGGCAGAATTTGTCCGCGCGCGTATAGCGGCGCTATCCAAGCGGACAAATTGTGTCAAAATACGCCAAAAGGCAAAGCGACCATTCAGCCGCACTTAACTTAGAGACAGTCGTGTGTAATCGCGGCTTTGCCGCACCTTTTTTATTTAGACGCCGCCGCCGCAACTCCCGCTATGCCGAATAACGACGCTAAATCCTTGTCTTTAATTTCAACTTTTATATATGGAGTAAAGCCCGCTCTATACATCGCGTCTTCAACCATCACGCCGGCATAAAGCCATTTTAAAATGCCTATTCTTAAGTCTGCGTCTATTCTTGCGCCTTTATCTTCTCTGCCGAAATTGTATGCCCTTAAATGCGCTTGCAAAGTTCTGCGGTCTGCATATATAGGCTCAAAGAAAGAATATCCTATGCCGATACCGCCGCTTGTGCGCATAAGACCGGCATAGACTTCAAATTTATTAAATCTAAAACCCAGCAGCGCGTCTATTTTATTCATCTCGTCTTTTTCTTCATCAGTCTTTGCGCTTTTTGTATCTCCCATATTTGATACGCCGACATAATAGAATTTCGTATTATTGGGCATTATTCTTATTCCGAGGTCATTTTTATATTTTTGGCTTTCAGTATTATAGTAACCCATATATTCCCATTGCATTTGCAATTTTCCAGCGCTGCCTATAATGTCTTGAATACCCTGCATAGTTTCTTTTGCGCTGGCTATAGTCTGTTTTAAATCTTCGCCCACTTGTTCGTCAGCCAATAAAGCGCCGGCAAATCCCTGCCCGTTATATACATTGAGAATAATCTCGTCTAATTTGTCGGAAATGTCTTTCATATTGGCTATCGCTACTCTAATATCTTCTTTATTGTCTTTTGTGATAGACGCCATATCGGAAGAAACGGCGTAAAAATTATCTATTATCATTTTGATTTCTTGCGTTTGAGAGGCTATGGCTTGAGTGATATTTTTTACATTGTTGACCGAATCCGCAAGACCTTCAAATATATTAGATATTCTATCCGCGTCAAGCGATTTTGCAAGATTATCAAGAATATCGTTTAAAGAGGCGGCGGCGGACGATTCAATAGTATCTCCGTTTTTTACAAGAGGGAAACTATCGTCGCCGGGATAAATTTCTATATATTTTGCGCCTATCATACCCGTTGAGGCTATTGAAGCTTTGGCATTTTTATAAATTTTAATATCTCTATTGATCGCTAAAGTTAGGCGGGCTCTTTTGCCTTGGAGTTGCGCTCCGTTTAAAAATCCCACATTGACGCCCGCGATTCTCACTCTCGCTTTTTGCGTTATGCCTGTGACATTATCAAATAGAACATAGACTTTGATTTGGCGCGATATTGAAATATCGCCTAATGCGATAATAGAGCCGATTATCGCCGCTATACCCAACGCTGTAAATAAACCTAATTTAACTGAATTATTCATAATTGAAAAGTCCTTTCTGCTTCAATAGGTCCTTGGCTTGATCCCGATACAAACTGACGCACAATCGCATTGTCCGTTTCATCAACTTCTTTTGGAGTTCCTTCAAAAACAATGTCGCCCTTATAAAGCATTATTATTCTGTCCGCAATTTTATGAGCGGACTTCATATCGTGAGACACGGCGAGAGATGTCACTTTTAAATTGTCTCTCAAATATATAATCAAATCGCTTATTACATCCGACATTATAGGGTCTAAACCCGTAGTAGGCTCGTCGTAAAAAATATATTGAGGTCTATAGGCTATTGTGCGCGCTATAGCGACGCGCTTTTTCATACCGCCCGAAAGGTCTGACGGCTTTAATTTTTCTATTCCTTTTAATCCTACCATAGAGAGGCATTCCTCTACCCTTTTTGTTGTTTCTTTTTTGGACAAATCGCTTAAAGCGGTAAGTCCGAAAGCCACATTTTCTTCAACAGTCAAAGAATCAAAAAGAGCCGCCTCTTGAAAAACATAACCCATTTTTTTTTGAATTTCGTGGAGTTCCATGCTGGAACATTTTGTAATGTCTGCGCCGTTTATCATAATGCTGCCGTTCGTGGGCTTCATAAGACCGACTATGCTTTTTAGCAAAACGCTTTTACCCGTTCCAGAAGAACCCAAAATAACGAGCGTCTCTCCGTCTCTGGCTTCAAAATTAAGACCGCTTAATACGCGCTTATTGCCGAAACTTTTGCTGAGATTTCTTATTTTTATCATTTTATCCTCAAAGATACGAGCAAGGAACTCAAAAAATAATCAGAAACCAAAATCAAAACCAAAGAGAGCATCACAGAACTTGTAGTCGCTTTTCCCACTCCTTCAGCGCCGCCTTTTGCATTAAATCCTTTATGGCAGGCGGTTATAACTATAATGAGAGAAAAGAAAATAGACTTTATAAAACCGTGAAAAAATGTTTTTACAGTCATAATGTCTAAAGCGTCGCGCATAAATTGAGCCGCTGTAACATCCCAAGACGAAGTAGTTACAATCAAGCCGCCATACATACCCACTATATTTGCTATCACAGTGAGCAAAGGCAGCATAGTGAGACAAGCCAAAAATCGCGGGACGGCGAGATATTTAACGGGATTTGTCCCAAGCGTGTATAGCGCGTCTATTTGTTCAGTCACTTTCATAGTGCCAATCTCAGCCGTGATTGCCGCGCCGACTCTGCCTGTCACTACGACGGCAGTAAGAATAGGACCTAATTCAAGCACTAATGAAAATCCCATAATCATACCGACAAAAATCGGCTCATTAAACATATTTGTAGTGGCTGTGCCTACTTGAAGCGCTATCACCATACCCGTTGAAAAAGAAGTCAAAGCGACTATCGGCAGAGAACGCCATCCCATTTCAACCATTTGAGAAACAGTATTGGATATTGAAATTTTTCCTCTAAATATCCAAAAAAAAGTTTCAACGCTCATACGAGCGGCTTCGCCTATGCCTTCCAATACAGAGTATGCTATGGATAATAAATGAGCGAAAAATCCTATTTCATTTGAGATATTTGCCGTTTTATTTATAGACATAATTTACACCATAATTCTTTTTATGCGGGGCGATATATTGCAAAAAATTTCATAACTTATAGTTTTGCAAATATCTGCAATTTCTTTAGCCGAAACTTCCTGTTTGCCCTGCCGTCCGAGCAAAACAACTTCATCTCCGACAGCGGCGTTTTTTAGCGCGCTTATATCTATCATAGTCATATTCATTGTGACTCTGCCTGTTACCGGACAGCGTTTTCCTTTTATTAAAACAAACCCTTTATTTGATAGAAGCCTATTATACCCGTCGCAATATCCTATTGGAATAGCGGCGATTACGGACGGTTTTTTTGTTATAAATGTTCTGCCGTAACTTATGCCAAAACCGGACGGAACTTTTTTAATATAAGCGATTTTTGTTTTCCATGTTAAAACGGGCTGTCCGCCTTCATAAAGACTTATGCCCGGACGAACTGCGTCAAGATGATATTTTTTACTTTTTAAAATTCCGACTGAACTCGCTATATGGGATATAAATCTCATATCATATTTTAATCTGGCGCATCTTGATATAGCGTGAAACTGTTCAAATTGTTTTTGCGTGAATTTTTTATCTGTGTCAGATACTGCAAAATGGGAATACATTCCCGTCATTTTCGCATATTTTCTCTTGTTAATTTCTCCAAGAAAATCATAGGTATCGCTAACTGAAAGACCAGTCCGTCCCATACCCGTATCAACTTCCAAATGAAAGGGTAAAAGTCTTTTTTGTTTTTTGGCTATACTGTCAAAAAAATCTAAAGATTTAATGTCTAAAATAGTCGGAACTAAAAAATTCTCAACGGCAGTATTAAGAGCCTCAACGGGCTCAACTGGATTTAGCATTAAAATAGCGATATGGATTCCCGCATTTCTTAATTCTATGCCTTCTTGCATAGAAAAAACCGCTATGCGTATAAAACCCATATTTTGAACTTCTTTAGCAAGTTCAACGGCTCCATGCCCGTAAGCGTCAGCCTTTAACACTGGAATAATCTCAGCGCCTTTGGCAAAAGTCTTAATTTTTTTGAGATTGGAAGCAAAAGCCTTCTTATCAATCTCAACCCAAGTTTGAATATAGTTTTGCTCTTTCATATTTTTATCTCTTGCCGTTTTGTTAATTACGCGCGCCGCCTGCGGATTAAGACAAGGTAATAGATAGCGTCGGATAGCGATTTTTTATTCTTCAGTTCTGCTGTAATCGCGGGTTGAAAATTTTGTGAAATTTCTTTCAAACAACAACGGCACATTTCCGATAGGTCCATTTCTTTGTTTTCTTATCAATAAATCGGCGCTAATTGCGCTGTCGTCTCCAAATTCCGGTCTTTTATAATGTATAAAAGCGACTAAATCCGCGTCTTGCTCTATTGCGCCCGATTCTCTTAAATCAGAAAGTATAGGCTCGCTGTTTACGCTTCCCGCGCCTTTGCCTCTCTCGTCAGACTTTCTTGAAAGTTGGGCTAATGCGACAACTGGGACTTTCAAATCTTTTGCAAGACCTTTGAGAGAACGGGAAATTTCCGCAACTTCTATTTGGCGCGACTCTTTCCTTCCAGAGCCGCCGTTCATAATTTGAATATAATCAACCATTATCATAGCAAGAGGCGTTCCCGCGGCGGCAAGTCTTGACGCTAATCTTCTGCTTCTTGCGCGCATTTCCATCACCGTGGCGCTGGAATCGTCGTCTATATATAGAGGCGCTGTGGAAAGTTTTTGAGCCGCCGCCGTAATATTGGGCCATTCATTATTTGTATTAAACCAGCCTGTCCTGATTTTGTTTCCATCAACTCTTCCGATAGAAGAAAGCAATCTCATAGTAAGCGCTTCTTTGGACATTTCAAGAGAGAAAACAATCACGGGCTTGTTTTCCTTAATTGATACATGCTCGGCTATATTTAAACCCAAAGCGGTTTTTCCCATAGACGGTCTTGCCGCTATAATAATCAAATCCGAAGGCTGAAAACCAGCCGTTAAAGAATCCAATTTTTCAAACCCTGTGCTTACTCCCGTGACGGACTTTTTTTCGGAATGTAATTTTTCAAGAATTGCAAGCGTAGGATGGATAAGTTCTCCAATTTTTGTGAATTCTCCGCTCTTTTGAGATAAAGATATGTCAAATAATTGTTTTTGAGAGTTATCAAGGAGTTCTTCAGCCGGCAATGCTTCATTAAACGCTTTCGTGGACATTTCGCTTCCAGCATTAACAATTTGCCTGAGAATAGATTTGTCGCGCACAATTTGAGCGTATTGCTCAACATTAGCCGCAGTTTGCACCATATCTACCAAAGAATTGAGATAAGACGCTCCGCCCGCTTCCAAAAAATTGCCGTTTTTTTTCAATTTATCGTATAGCGTTATTATGTCTATGGGCAGATTAAATCTATCAAGTTCTAAAATGGCGTTAAAAACCTGCCTATGCAAATCTTTATAAAAATCATTTTCGCTTATAATATCGGCTACTTTATTGAGCGCTTCTTTTTCAATAAGCATAGCGCCCAAAACAGCCATTTCAGCATCTAATGCTTGCGGTGGAATTTTATCTGTGATATTTGCAGCCATAATTTTATCCTATTTGATGTCGTCATTACAGGCTTGATTTGCGTCTTTGTCGTCAATTGCGAGTTTGGATTGCGTCGGAGTCGTTATTGCAGGCATAGATTGCGTATTCGTCATTGCGGGCTTGACCCGCAATTGACAGATACGAAATCCCGCAACGGTATAGAAAATATAAGCCATATTCAAATTAAGCATCAATCCTGCAATCGTGGTAAAGCCGCACCTATCGCGTCATTCCCGAATGTCTCTGTCGGGAATCCACTTTTGCTGTTGACTTTTTAACTTGGATTTCCGATAACGAATTTCGGGAATGACGAATAAAAGGCTTTTGTCCTATTTTCAAAGGGGTTGATGACGACATAGAAATCCGCCTATTGCTAATTTGCTTGCCGTCAATTATTCTTTCTCGTTGACAATTGAGAGTTTTATTTTTGCTTGAACTTCGGGATGAAGTCTCAAAGATATTTCATATTCGCCGACTTCTTTTATGTTGTGGGGAAGTAAAATATCTTTTTTGCTTATGTCAAAACCCTGTTCTGCAATGGCTTTTGCCACAGTTGCCGTAGTGACAGACCCAAAAATTTTTCCATTCTCGCCTATTTTGACTTTGATTGAATACTGAACTGCTTCAAGTTTTTCAACAAGCGATTTTGCCGCAGATATAATATCGTTTCTTTGTTTTTCAAGTTTGCCTTTTTCTCTTTCCCAAATTTTCAAGTTATGGGCTGTCGCTTCCATCACAAGTTTTTTAGGAAGAAGAAAGTTTCTGGCAAAACCCGCCGCGACTTCTTTTATATCGCCTTGTCTGCCTATATTTGTAATGTCAGACCTCAATATAACTTTCATTTAATCCTCCGTTAATTATTTGAACTAAACGGCAGCATAGCGAGCATTCTTGCTCTTTTTACCGCTCTATCAAGTTCTCTTTGATGTTTTGCGCAAGAGCCTGTGATGCGCCCCGACAAAATTTTTCCGCCGTCGGTCACAAAAGCGCGCAACATGCTTAGATTTTTATAATCTATCTCTAATTTATCCGCGCAAAAGCGGCAGATTTTCTTTTTTACAAAGCCGGGCTTTTTAAATTTTCCGCCGCCTTGACGACCTGCGCCTTCTCCGGCCGCCGGGGGTTTAGTTCCCGTCCGTTTTTTAGTAAATGCCATTTTCTCCTCCATTGTTTTTTAAAAAGGTATATCTTCCTCGTCATCTTTATAAGGGGCGGGTTCTTCTCTTGGTATAGGAGCGGAGTCATCGTCTATTTTTCCGCCTACTATGTCTGCCGATGATTTGCCCGCTATCTGCAAGAATTGCACCCTTGACGCAATGACTTCAAGACGGCTTTTTTTAGTTCCGTCTTGCGCTTCCCACTTATTGGTATGAAGTTTGCCTTCAACATGCACAGGAGAGCCTTTTTTAAGCCTCTCGCCGCATCTTTCGCCCTGCTCATTCCAAACAATAATAGGAACAAATACGGGGTCGGCGTCTTTCCATTCGCCGCTTACAGGATCTTTCATCCTTTTGCCTATGGCTATATCAAAGGAACAAACTGCTTTTCCGCTTCCTGTGCGTCTAACTTCTGGGTCTCTTGTCAGCCTGCCTACAAGCATTACATTATTTTGTTCAGGCAAGCGTAGGCTGTTTTGTTGATTCATCTTTTACCTCCGTTTCAACGGATTTTTTTGACGGCTTTTTTTCATCTACTTTCTTTTTCTCAATTTTGATTGTGAGAAATCTGATAATTCCGTCATTGAGTTTGAAGAAAGACTCCAACTCGCCGATTGCCGCTCCCTCAACGCTATACTCAATAAAGACATAGGAGCCTTCGCGAAATTTGCTTATGGGATAAGCAAGTTTCTTTTTGCCCAATTGCTGGATTGATTTTACGACGCCTTTTGCGCTTTCAATGATGGATTTTGTTTTTGAGGTAAGTTCTTCTACTTTTTCCGTAGGCAAATCAGGGGAACAAATAAATGTGCTTTCATAATTCATTACTATACACCTCCTTTCCGGTTTTCCACAAGCGTTACGCTTATATGGTTTAGCCCTAAGCGAACCTTAGAGCAAAGTTTGGCGGCGGATATATATCAAATCGGCTGCTTAATTGCAAGAACGCGCATTTAATCATCTAAAATGACACCGAAATAAAAGGTGAAATATCATTTAAGGGATGACACCGAAAGGGAGTTAAATAATGTAGCATTTAGGCTCAAACAAAGGGGGCTTATAT
>JAITTG010000037.1 GCA_031287095.1 Candidatus Parendomicrobium reticulitermitis
CGAGTGAAAGGGTGGACGCGTAGCGGACGGAGTAATAACGCCGTTCAACGCAAAGCGCGTCGTTGTTTTTTCTCCTCTTGAGAGCCGCCGCGCAACAAATCAGAAGCGTAAGTCTATCGGCGGGCGCAAGATATGAGCGCTCAAAACTAATGAAAGGAGTCAATCGCAGAGCGCACCGCAAAGCGGCAGTTAGAGAAGGTCAACGCATAGCGTGTCGTTTGTTTTTAATAACTTTTGTCGTGTTTTCTGGATTGGGACGCGTGTGTAGCGCGTCTCTACATTTGGTTTTGTTTTTTGCTGTTTTTGCGCTCCTTGCGCGGTCGTTGCCTTTGTCGTTGTTTAAGGAAAGGGCGCTCACATCTCACGCCCGCCGCCAGACATGCATTCTTTATTCATAGCACGGCGGCTACAACTTGCGAGAAAGCCTTTGCCGTTTCCGTTTCCTTGTTTTGCGGCGGCAAGGCGGTATGGAGATTTGATATAATCAACAAAATTCAAAAAGGAAGCGGTATGATTAAAATTTCGGGGTTAAGTAAATCTTTTGGGCAAAGGGTTTTGTTTGACGGGCTTGATTTGACCGTCAATCCTAAAGAAAGAGTAGGGCTTGTCGGTAGGAATGGGCATGGCAAAACCACGCTTTTTAAAATGATTTTGGGCGAGATGGAATATGATAGCGGCTCTATCAATATCCCTAAAAACTATAAAATCGGTTTTTTAAGACAGCATATAGATTTTTCTAAAACTTCGGCTATTGAAGAAGTCTGCGCTGTTTTCAATTCTCATGATCTGGATACTCAAAGGTGGAAAGGCGAAAAAACTCTTTCCGGGCTTGGTTTTTCAAAAGAGGATATGCTCAAAAATCCTATGGAATTTTCAGGCGGATATAAAATCAGAATAAATCTCGCGAAAGTTTTGTTGTCGGATTCGGATATGCTTATGCTTGACGAGCCTAATAATTATCTTGATATTGTCGCTATAAGATGGCTTGTTGGTTTTTTACGCGCTTGGAAAGGAGAATTGCTGCTCATAACTCACGATAGAAAATTTATGGATTCTGTCATCACTCATTGCGCCGCAGTCCATAGAGGAAAAATCAGAAAAATTGAGGGCAATACTCAAAAAGTCTATGAGCAAATAGAAAAAGAAGAAGAGATTTACGAAAAAACCCGCGCAAATATTGAAAAGAAAAGAAAGCAAACGGAAATTTTTATACGCCGTTTTAGAGCGAAAGCAAGGCTTGCAGGCATGGTTCAATCTCGTATAAAATCTCTTGAAAAACAAGAAGATATGCGAGAGTTGACAAGTATTGAGGATTTGGATTTTTCTTTTTCAAGCATTCCTTTTTGCGCCGCTAAAATGCTTGAAGTTAACAATTTGGAATTTGGATATAGCGCGGACAAACCGCTTATGCAAAAACTCAAATTTGAAGTTTTAAAAAAAGAGAGAATTTGCGTAATCGGCAAAAACGGCAAAGGCAAATCCACGCTTTTAAAACTTCTTGCAGGACGGCTCAAACCCGCGGCGGGCAATATCAAAACTCATCCTGATTTAAAAGTTTCATATTTTGTCCAATCAGACAGCGCAAATCTGAATCCGCAAAAAAATGTTTTTGAAGAAATAATGAGTACAGATACTTCCTGCGTAACACAAAAAGCGAGAAATATAGCGGGCGCTATGATGTTTAGCGGAGACGAGGCTTTAAAGAAAATAGAATTTTTAAGCGGCGGGGAAAAAGCGAGAGTCCTGCTTGGCAAAATTTTAGTTCAGCCCGCCCATCTTTTGCTTTTAGACGAACCGACAAATCATTTGGATTTAGAATCTTGCGAAAGTTTGATAGACGCTGTCAATAATTTTGAAGGTTCTGTAATTCTTGTTACTCATAATGAGGAATTATTGGACAATATAGCGCAAAAACTAATTGTTTTTGACAGGGATAAAGTTTCAGTTTTTGACGGAACATACAGAGATTTTTTAAATTCTTGCGGCTGGGAAGACGAAGGCGGCTCAATCAAATCTAAAACTAATAAGAATAAAAAATCTTATACCAAAGAAGAAATTAAAAAAATGAAAGCCCAGTTAATACAAGAAAAGTCAGCAACAATCGCCCCTCTTGAAGCCGAAATCGCCCAACTTGAAAAGCAAATAGAGACAGCGGAAAAAGAATTAAAACAAAACAATGAAATAATGATACAAGCCTCAATAGACAAGGATATATCATTATTATCTGAAATTCCAAAAATCGCCAAAAAGATAACGACAGACATAGAAAATTTCTACGCCGCCCTATCCCAAAAAACCGCCCAATTAGACGCCCAAAAAGAGCATTTCAAAAAACAGATGGAGTTATTATAGAGTTTGTTTGTCTTTTCAACCTCTTTTTAGTATTATTTCGCTCGTCAAAAGCAATATACCAATAAGGATTCGCAATAGTTTTAAAATAGGAGGTTTAATATGAATTATTTACGCCAAACAGTTGATACGGATAAACTCGTCTCAATTTTTGACATTCCAGAACAATTTAATAGTAAAAAAGCAGAGGTTATTATTCTTGCTATTGATAAAGATGAACCGACTGAGAAGAAAACTAAAAAATCTTCATTTGGTTCTCTCCATGAATACGCCGAACCTGCGTTATCAAATTTAGAAAAAGGCGCATGGGAAAGGGCGGCGGCGGCAAAATATGCAAACAGTTGATACAAATATTATTCTTCGCTATATGCTTAATAATGACGAGAAACTCTCGCCTTATGCAAAAGATATTATTGACAATAATACAATTGTTGTTTTTACAGAGGTTTTATGCGAAGTTGTTTATGTTTTGACTAATGTGTATAAAGTTCCTCGTGAAAAGCTCGCGTTAAATTTAAAAGAATTTATTGAAAGTACAGGCTGTATTTTGGTGCATAAAGGAGCAATATCGGTTGGAATAGAATATTTTGGCAAAACAAAATTGGATTTTGTTGACTGTTTATTAGCGGGATATAATGAAGTTGAAAATATTGTCCTTCACACATTTGATAAAGACCTTATAAAATTGTCAAACGCTAAAAAGGCGGAAAAGAAAAGTCAAATAAAATGAGTTCAATAAATAGTTCAAATCAAGCAGTTTTACAACAATAAAAACCTATGTATGCTCTTTGATACATAGTTTTTTTATTTTAGTCGTTCTCCGTTATCATGGAGAGGGGTCTATGGTTTAATGTAATAGTTGTTAGGACAGTATCAAGCAATGTAAAAAATGCCTATATGCTTGATAGCCGAACAGGACTATCTACCATTCCTGAAGCAACACATAGATATACCATCAATGCTACAAACATGCCATATACGGCTGTTTCTGACGGCGCAGGATGATACAAGCATGCTATTTTAATGAGCGATATAGTATCTAATGTTGGCGGCGCTAGCGGGATTTCTTTTAATGTTGACATTCATGTAGGTTATAAAGGATTACCTGAAACTCTATGTGAAACAGATCGTTATACTTTCACGGATTAAGTCCTTAAAGAAACGCTGATTAACTTATCAAATTGTTGGGATTTGCATAACAAGTTCACGAAGTAAAAGAGTTTAGTTAATCAGCGTTTTCCTAATGGTTTCAAATAAAAAAACACAGCCTCAATGGGCTGTGTTTTTTTATATATATGAATTTTAACTTTCTCTATTGGCTTATTGGATTGTTTATCTAAAAACCATAGTTTGTCGCCGCTTGCGGGTAAGACCCGCAATCTACATCATTTCCTTCCTGCGTCCTTCATGACTGTCTCCTCAATTCCGTCATTCCAAAATATCTCATCAATGTTGTCATTTCCGAGTGTCTCTATCGGGAATCCACTTTCAACACAAAGCGCGCCGTTTTTTTCATCCCTACGGGAGAGGCGTGGAGAGGGACGCAAAGCGAGGAGAAGGATAAATCGCAAAGCAAAGCAAAGCAAAGCAAAGCAAAGCGGCAATTAATCCCCTTTTTTAGCAAACAATTATTGTCGTTCAATCGCTCTGCGATTAACTTGGATTCCCGACAAAGACGCTCGGGAATGACGGCAAAAGGCAAATCTGCTGTGTCATTGTCGAATGTCCCTCCAACTCCGTCATTCCCGATAGAAACATTCGGGAATGACGGCAAGAAGCAAAAATGTTTCACCACTCCATGTTTTTTGGGTCAAGCCCGCAAACAGCGGATTAAAACCAATCCCGCAATAGCAATCAAATAACCGCATAAAATAAAAAATCAAATAAACCCCAATGCAATAAAAATAATGCGTGTATCGTTATCAAGCCTATTGCTTAAATATAAAAGAGGGCTTTATGATAGCGAAAACTTTTTCTGCGGCTGTTAATGGGATAGATGCAGATATTATAGAAGTTGAGGTTTATATATCTTCAGGCAGTCCTTCCATTACAATAGTCGGTCTTCCTGACGCTGCGGTAAAAGAATCCAAAGATAGAGTAGTTGCGGCAATAAAAAATTCCGGTTTTGATTTTCCATATCAGAAAAAAATAGTCGCTAATTTAGCGCCCGCCGATTTGAAAAAAGAAGGCGGCGCTTTTGATTTGCCTTTGGCTCTCGCGCTCCTTGCGGCAGTAGGCAGAATACAAAAAGATAAATTGTCCGAGTTTTGCATAATCGGAGAATTGTCTCTTGAAGGCAAAATCAGAAAAGGGCGCGGACTTCTCTCAATCGCGCTTGGTCTTCAAAAAAATCCTTTAAAAAAATTGCTCGTTCCTTTTGCCAATAGGCAGGAAAGCGCAATAGTAAAAACAATAGAAGTGTTTCCTTTCAAAACCCTCGCGGAAGCCGCCGCCTTTATAAACGAAGAACTCGCTTTGCCGCCTTTTGTCTATAATCCCGACAATTCTCAAAACCATTTTTTTGATAGCGAATACGATTTTAGCGATATAAAAGGACAGCGCAGCGCCAAAAGAGCGGCGGAAATTTCAGCCGCAGGCGGGCATAATATGATAATGTCAGGTCCTCCCGGCGCCGGCAAAACAATGCTTGCCAAAAGAATACCTTCAATACTTCCCCCAATGACTTTTGAAGAATCTGTAGAAACCACAAAAATACATTCAGCCTGCGGTCAAAATTTTGGCGGTGCTTTGATAGCGCAAAGACCGTTTAGAAGTCCTCATCATACAAGTTCCGCCGTCGCTCTTGCAGGCGGAGGCGTTTATCCAAAACCCGGAGAAATAAGCCTCGCCCATAACGGCGTTTTGTTTTTAGACGAATTTGCGGAATTTAGAAGAGACGCTTTGGAGATTTTAAGACAGCCTTTGGAGGATAGACGGATTACAGTTTCCCGCGCAAAAACAACGATTTCTTTTCCAGCATCTTTTATGCTCGTTGCGGCTATGAATCCCTGCCCTTGCGGGAATTTTGGGTCTTATGATAAAGAATGCGCGTGTTCTGCGGGACAAATTTTGAGATATAAAAATAAAATATCAGGTCCGCTTTTAGACAGAATAGATATACACATTGAAGTTCCAGCATTAAGAGCGGGCGAACTTGCGGATTGGACGCAATTTTCAGAGAATTCCCAAACAATCAGAGGGCGCATAATATACGCAAGACAAATACAAAATATGAGATTTAAAGGCTTAAAAATTTTTTCCAATGCACAAATGAATGTTAAGGATATAAGAAAATACTGCGTTATGGACGAGATGGGAAAACAAGTTTTAAAGCGCGCCATAGAAAAATTAAAATTTTCAGCAAGGGCTTATGACAAGATTTTAAAAGTATCAAGAACAATAGCGGATTTAGACAAAAGCGCTCTAATCAAAAGCGTCCACATAGCCGAAGCCGTCCAATATAGGAGTTTTGACAGAATGTGATTGAGTTTTTCCAATTTATTGCGGGCATGACCCGCAACCTCCGTCTTTGTTTTTTTGCCGTCATTCCCGAATGTCTCTATCGGGAATCCATTTTTAGCAAAAAATCATTATCGCTCAATCGCTCTGCGGTTAAACTTGGATTCCCGATAGAGACATTTGGCAATGACGGAGTTGGGTATATGCTTGGGAATGACGGAATTGTTGAAACGATCGGAGATGATAAAAAAAGCGAAGTAGATTGTAGGGTAAGCCCGCAATTGGCAGATAGAGGTAAAATATAGGTTTTAGAGAGAGTCATAATCTAAAATATCATTGTATTTTCTACAAGATTTTGATACTATCACCGCAGTTCCTCCGTTGCAAGACAGCGGTTTTGCAACGGAGGAATGTTTAATATAAGGAATAATAGATGAAACCATATCTAAAAGAATTTGAAAAACTCATTGGAATAATGAATAAATTGCGTTCAAAAAGCGGCTGCCAATGGGATAAAAAGCAGACATATCAATCCCTTATCAAACATTTCTTATCTGAAACGCAGGAAGTCAAGTCGGCAGTAATGAAAAAAGACGCAGAAAATTTGAAAGAAGAATTAGGCGATGTCCTTCTCCACATAGTTTTTTACGCTCAAATCGCCAAAGAGAAAAAACATTTTGACATAGCGGCTGTTATAAGAAATTTAAACCAAAAACTCATTCGCCGCCATCCGCATATTTTTAGCGGATATAAAGTAAAAAGCGTCAAAGATATTGAGAAAATGTGGGAAGAAATAAAGGCAAAAGAAAAGATGGATATTAAATAGAATTATTGATTGCCGCCGCAATTGACAGGCTTTGCTATCGCGCAACACAGAGTTTTAAAAATAAAAAAACAGGAAATTTATGATACAGAAAATATTACGCAAATCATTTTTTATAGTATTTATTTTGTTTAGCGCCATTTATGCTTTTGCTTTGGATTTTGACACATTTAAGTCAAATTTTGAAAGCGGCGGAACTCAAAATTGGACTTTGACTTCAAGTTTTGTTTTCACAAGCAGCGTAAGCGCTGCCCCTGCCGGCTCTATCTATACAATAAACGGCATGGGTTTTGAAGTAAGCGGCTTATACCCGTTTATTTCCACATATACTGCGGCAAATCCTTCGCTTCCGGTATGGACTACAAATACATTTTCTGGTCTTGCTTTCGCAGGCAATTCTACATTAGACGCGTCAAATATAATTTTTGAAAAATTCGGCGGATTGACTATTTTGATGGGCGATAATGCAACTCTTGACCTTTTATCCGTTTCATTTACAAGCAATTCCGCCGTCATCAAAGTCGGCGAAAATTCCAATATAACAATAGACAATGTAAATTTTAGCGGCAATAAAGGCAAAGCGCTTGATATGGGCAAAAATTCAACAGCCGATATTGCTAATTCTATTTTTAATTCTAATGCAGGCGGTATAAATATATCGGAAGACTCTGCTGTAACAATTGCCGATACTCAATTTTTAAAAAACAGCGGAAGCGATTTCGGCGCTATTTATAATAAAGGCAGTCTCACAATCAACGGAAATACCATATTTAATGAGAACAATTCAGGCAATACTTCGGTAATGGGCGGCGCAATAGCAAATTACGGGACATTAGACTTAGATTCAACAAGCGGAGACATTTCATTTTCGTCAAATACATTCAATTATCCGTCGGGTTGGTCTGTAGTCCCGGTTCCCGGCAGCATATATAATGATATTTTTGCTTCAATAAAAATTTCAGGAAGCGCAAACAGCGTCGTTATAAACGACGGCGTTCTTGGACAAGGAACTATAGAAAAAACTGGGGCGGGTTCTCTTTTTATCAACGGCGACGGTTCAAACTTTACAGGGACTTTTATCCAAACGGACGGAGACACCACAGTCGGCGAGTCGGGCGTTTTCTTTGCGGGAACAAATTTGATTTATAACAGCGTTTTAAATGTGACGGCGGGCGCTGTTTCTTATTCGGTAAAATTAGGCTCAAATGCAGTATTAAATCATTACAATAATTCAAACAGAAATATCTCCAATATATACGGCAACAGTATATCTTTTACGAGCAATAACGCAATCGCTCTCTTTGACAAAAAGAACTCAATAGAAGATAAAGCGTATTATAGACTTCTTGCCGACATCAAAGGTCCCGCTTCAAATACGGCTCAATTTAATAATTCCATAGTGTCTTTTTATCAAAATGAATATAAGAGCAGCGCGTCCTATATTCTTAACGATTCTGTTCTTGATTTGATAGCGTCTAACGCTATGCGCAAAATAAAATTCTCAAATCTTGAAATACTCGGCGACACTTCTATGAATTTCGGTATTTATATCTCTGCAAGCAAAAGAGGGCAAGTTGACGCGGACTCCGACATTTTGGTTTTAAAAATGCAAGGACAAGGCGGAACAATAAAAGTCGGCGATATTAGAATTTTCGGCGACAATGCGGAAAATATGAATATGGTAATCGGCTCGACATTTTCTCTTTTAGTGTTTAGCGGGAATCTCAATTTTGACGCGTCAAAAGGCATAATCGCCACAACTAAGTTTGTTTATGAATATGAGGCGTTTAATTCCACAGGCTTAAATCTGAAAGTTTCTCAAAAAACCGATGGAAATACCCTTTCCAAAATAAATAAAAGTTCTCATTCTGTCCGCCAATTTGGGTTTTCTTATTATGACTCTGCCGCCGAGCCTTATAAATTGGCTTCAAACTTAGGCGCGGCAAGTTCAGGCTCTTTTCTTGTTTTGGGATATGATATTTTTTCGTCTCACAGCGTTTTGTCGGGAGAAAATAAATATTCATTTTTCAATATATCAAACAATAATACGGATTTCAGATTATCTAATTTGACTATACAAAAGGCTTTCTCCTCATCGTCAGGCTCGGCGCTTCTTTTTACCAATTCTCAATCCACAGCAGAAATAAGAAATGTCTATTTTCAAAACAATACGGCGTCTGGTTCCGGCGGGGTCATATATGTCAAAGATACAAAAATTTCTTTAAGCAGCGTTTCTTTCAACAGAAATACGGCGGGTTTAAAAGGCGGCGTTTTTTATATAGAAAATGCGACGGCGGCATTTTATGACTCGGCGGCATTTCTGCTTAATACCGCCAAAAAAGAAGGCGGGGCTATATACGCTTTAAATTCTATTATTGATTTTATTGACTATGCGGGAGCAACGATAACTTTTTCAAGCAATACCGCTTTTGGCGGCGGCGGAAGTATGTTTTTAAGCGCAAGTTCTGTAACTTTTAACAATAAGGTTATGGTTGATAGCAGCAGTTCTGGATTTTTGGGCGGAGCGTTTTATTTGAGCGCCTCGACTATGTCGTTTAATAAAGAAATTACCATTCAAAATTCCATAGCCGTAAGTTCCGGCGGAGCGCTGTATTTGCAAAATTCCAATATAGACTTTAAATCCGCCGCGATATTTGGAAATGTCAGATCAAGCGGCGCAGGCGGAGTGATTTTTGCAATCGGCGGCTCTTATACTCATTTTGAAGACAGCGTCAATATAACTTCATCTTTTGCAAAACTTGACGGCGGAAGTTTTTATCTAAATTTCGGCTCATCGATTATTTTTAACAAATCTCTTACTATTGAAAACAGCAAGTCAAGCGGCGCGGGCGGCTCATTTTATTTAAATGGAAATTCTTACGCTTATTTTGCCGCTCCTGTGAGCGTTAAACAGAGTTCCGCTGTCGGCGCGGGCGGAGTTTTTTATATTACAAACAGCACCGCTGTTTTCAACGATAGTTTTAGCGTTGAGAAGTCTTTCTCAAAGTCTTACGGCGGCTCTTTTTACAGCGTCAGTAATCCGTATATATTTTTCAGAGGCGCGGTAAATATCAAATACAGCACAGCCTCAAACGCAGGCGGCGCTTTCTTTGTTAGAAACAGTTCAATAATTTTCAATTCTTCAGTTGACTTAGAAGGCTCAAGGGCTAAAGGTTCAGGCGGCGGTTTCTACATAGATAATTCATATTTAAAGTTCGCCTCAGGTTTTAATGTCAAACAAAGTTCCGCCGCAGGGTCAGGCGGTTCTTTTTATATCAATCAAAGCACAATGTCTGTCAAAGGCGCAATTTCATTGGAATATGGCACGGCTGCGCAATTGGGCGGACATATATACGCAAACAATTCTTCTCTGACTTTTTACGGCGATTCTTCAATATCTATCAGCAAAGGCTTTGCAGTAAGTTCCGGCGGAGCGCTGTATATAATCAATAGTTCCGCGTCGTTTACATCTATGTCTTTTTCAGTAAGCGACAGTATTTCATCAAGAGGAGCGGGCGGAGGTTTGTTTCTTGGCAATTCTTATATGATTTTTGACTCTAACAAAGATGTGAATTTCAACAATAATAAGGCTTCGGGTTTTGGCGGCGGCGCTTTTATTGTAAATAGCACGGCTGTTTTTAACGGAGTTTATGTTTCATTTAGCAACAATATATCTTCAAAATCTTCCGGCGGCGGTCTATATATCAAAAATTCAAGTTTATCTTTTACAGGTTTGCGCGAAGTAAATTTCAATAATAATACGGCGGGCGTCAAAGCGGGCGCTATTTATCTTGAAAATTCCTTTATCATTCTTGAAAGCTCTATGGCGCGGGCTACATTTAACAGCAATACGGCGTTTAGTTCCGGAGGCGCGGTATATATTGATAGAAATTCAACTATGACTATAAACCGAGCGGGAGGCAATACTGATTTTGCAAGCAATGTTGTATATAGTTCAACTAAAACTATTTCAGGCGCAGGCGGCGCGATTTTTAACGCTGGGATTTTGAATTTGGATATAAGTTCAGGCAGTATAATTTTTAGCGACAATAGAGTTGAATGGAAAGAAAACGGCGAAAGCAAAAGAAAAAATAACGATATCTATAATACGCAGACAGGCATAATCAATATCACAGGCGTTAGGTCAAGCACGGAAATAAATCCTACTCTTGATTTCAACAGCGGCATAGCGGGAAGCGGAACTATCAATCAAAACAGTTATCAAACGGTCAATATCAGAGGCGGCAATGATTCCGATTGGACTGGAACATTTAGACAAACCACAGGAACTACAAGAATAGAGGGGAATTTCCTAACAAAAAATGGAAACAAAACAATAATAGAAGGCGGAACTTTGGTTTTAGGCGGAGGCAGCGTAATATCAACTTATACTTATGTATCAAGCGGTATAGTAAAAACTCAAATACAACTTTGGCAAAATGCCGTATTACAAATAGATGCAGACCAATTGTTTGTGGAAAATATGATAACTAACGGCGGAACAGGCAATTTTGGCAAAATTTTTGTAAGCGGCGGGCGGGTTGAATTTGGCGGAGATTATAGTTCTTTTGACGGCGGTTTCATTCAAGACAATAATAATACAGTCCTTATAACAAGCAAGGTCTTCGGCGGCAATAAAGATATAGTCAAAGGAACTTTTGAAATATCAAGCAATGCAATAGTCAACGGCGCTTGGACAGGCTCTATAAATATCGGTCAAGAAGGAAATTTAAGATTAAATCTCAGCAGCGGTTCAAATGTTGTTTTGGATTCTATGGGCGCAATAGCGGGACATACTTACACGAGCAACAGCGTCCTTACTACCGATTACGGCAGAATCACAAAAACGGGCGATTGGTCTAATATGGTAGTCAACGGCGATTATAGCCGATTCTCTTTTACTCAAGAAGGAAACGGCACGACCACTGTTAGAAATAATTTTTTTGGAGGACACAATTATCTAAACGGCGGTTTTGTGATATTAGAGGCAGGCAGTTCTTTAATAAACACTTCTACCGTTGAAGTCAACGGCGGGACATTGATTATTGATAACGGCGTCAACAATACCCTTCTTACGCTCAGAGGCGGCGGAACGATATATCAAAATTCAGGCAATTTTGAAGTTTTAAATTCAGAATATAGCGGCAGACTTTATTTGAACGATAATAATCAATTTAAAGCAACGGGCAATACCTTTGGATATAGCGTTACGCTTGGAACTAATACGCAATTTACTCATCTCGCTAATTCCGACCAAATGTCAAATATAGACGGGGGAAGAGTTCAACTGCAAGGCATTAATACAACCGTTTTGTTTGGAAGAGATGCAGGTTTTTCGGGAAATGCCAATTATAGCCTGAACGGAAAATTGGAAAACGGGTATAATAGCCTCTCAAACCAAATAACTTTTGAACATTCAAATATAACATTCGGCTCTGAGCAAAATTTTACAGGCTCAACCACATATAAATTTCAAGACTCGGTTATAGATTTGTCCCGCAATCAAGCCGCAAGGACTATTACATTTGACCATTTTGAAAACAATAATAATTCCATAATTTTAGGCATAGGTTTTGATTCAAACGGCAATGTCCAATCTGACAAACTTGTCGTCAATAATCTTGTCGGCTCGTCTCAAATAGAATTTGAAATGCTCAAAATATATGAGCCAAATACCAATCTTGCCATAGGAGTTTCTTCTCATGTTGCCGTTTTAGACGGACTCACATTTGCTTCAAATAAAGCGGGCATATATGCCACCACTCAATATGAATATGATTTTAGCGTCAATGCAGGCGCTAATTACATAGACTTGTATAGAGTCAGCATAGCCAATGGGTATTCTTTAAACAAAGTGAACGCTTATCAAGGTTTGCGGGTATTTAGTTTTTCATCAGTTAAAATTTATGATATTTGGGAAGATTTATCGGCTATGGCTGACGGCGATTTCAATGTATTGGGATATAATACCGACGCTTCAAGCAGCGTTTTGTCTGGCGGAGGAATATATTCTTTTTTCAAGTTGAGCGGCGCCGCAGTCTCATTTAATGTCAGGGATTTGACTATACAAAGCGCGCTGTCTTTTTCTTCAGGCTCGGTTTTTTATATGACAAATAATTCGTCAGCGTCTTTATACAATACGATAATCAAAGACAATATATCCCGATTTGACGGCGGCTCTATTTATGCCGATGGAAATTCCTTGATTTCAGTCAGATTATCCTCTTTTACAAACAATAAAGCGGGCAATAGCGGCGGCGCTTTTTATATTAGTCAAAGCACAGCGGCGTTTAGCGAAACTATATATTTCATATCAAATTTCGCTAAAAACGGCGGCGCATTATACGGTTCAAATGCAAGTCTGTTTTTTAAGGACAATAGCGACATAATATTTAATTCAAATATCGCTACAAGTTCCGGCGGAGCAATAAGCATAGTGAACAATAGCAGCGCGGAATTTAGAGGGCAAACGCTATTTTTAAAAAACACATCTTATGCGGGCGGCGGCGCAATAAGCGTTTCGGGATCCACTCTTGCTTTTTATAGAGACGGCATTTCTTTTATAGCCAACAGAGCCGGCAATGGCGGCGCAATAAGTTTGCAAGAAAACAGCGCAGTGTCGTTTGATGCAAGCGTTTATTTTTCAAGCAATAATGCGTCTTCAAACGGCGGGGCTTTATTTGCCGATAATTCTTATCTCTATTTTAACCGAGATAAAAGCGTTGATTTTACTTCCAATACGGCAAACAAAGGCGGGGCTTTTGCCGCCGTCAATTTTAGTTCTGCATTTTTTGACGGACATGCCTATTTTACAAGCAATACGGCGATAGCGGACGGCGGCGCCGTATTTGCCGATAATGTTTTTATAGAATTTGCGCAAGGTAGAAATGTTGATTTCAAACTTAATAAAGCATTGCAAAACGGCGGCGCATTAAATGCGGCAAATGGCGGCAGTATAACTTTCAAAGGTTATGTTGCGTTTGAAAGAAATACGGCTCTTGTCTCAGGCGGCGCAATAAATGTTGACGCTTCTTTTATTGAATTTAGCACGGAAAGCCGCGCGAATTTCACTTTTAACGCGGCGCTTTCAAGCGGCGGAGCCGTCAATTTAATCAATGGAGCGGCCATAGTCTTTAACAGAGAAATCACAGGTTTTTCAAGCAATACGGCGTCTCTAATCGGAGGAGCAGTCCATATCAACAATTCTCTTGCAGACTTTAATCCAAATACCACCGTATATTTTATTTGGAATACCGCTCAAAGTTCAGGCGGGGCTATTGCTCTTGAAAACGGCGGCAAGGCTGTGTTTAATAGCCAAAATTACGCCGATATAAGCATTTATTTTGAAAACAATAAATCAAGTTCTTCCGGCGGAGCAATATATGCAAAAGATTCTTTTGTTTATTTTGGCTCTCATACAAGCGTCTACTTTAATAACAATATATCAAGCGGAGGTTTTGGCAGCGCAATAGGTCTTACCGCCAGCAGTATGATTTTTGACAACAATGTTACTATGACAAACGGCGTCTCAAAAAATAAAGGCGGCTCAAACAATCTTATTTACGCGGACGGTTCTTCAATTACATTTAACGGCAAAGACGCTGTTTTGAGAGGAACTATCACAGCGCAAGGCTCTGCCATTATTGCCAAAAACGGAAGTTTGATAGAGTTTAAAGGCGGCAATTTAACTTTTGAGTATTTCAATAATAATGACGGCGACGGAGGAGTGTTTTATAACGACGCAACTTCCACAATATCTTTTTCAAGCCATAGCAATATCACGGCAAAAGGCAATAGCGCCAAAAACGGCGGTTTTATGAAATATGACGGATTAGGTCTTATTGAATTTTACGGCAATATGACATTTACAGAAAACACAGCGTCTTCAAAAGGCGGAGCGCTTTACATAATAAATGGAACTACTCTTGCGTTTTATAATAGCGTTACTTTTGACGGCAATAAATCAAATACCGACGGCGGCGCGGTATATATTGACGAGGCTTCTTTTGTTGATTTTTCAAGCGCGTCTCTGACGGCTAATAAAAACGAAGGCAAAAACGGCGGTTTTATGTTTTTAAAAAACAAAGATATGATATTTTTTAAAGATATTACTATGTCGGAAAACAAAGCGTCTCAAACAGGCGGCGCTTTGAAAATAGAAAATTCATCTTTGACTTTTGAAAAAGGAGCCGCTTTTTCTTCTAACAAATCCACAGGCGCAGGCGGCGCAATATACGCTCTTAATTCATTCTTTGAAGTTAAAGATACGGGAGCGTCTAATTTTACAAGCAATGTCTCGTCGGCAAGCGGCGGCGCTTTTTATTTGAACGGTTCTACCGCAATTTTTAACAATGCCAATATGCAATTTATGACGAATTTAGCCAAAAGTTCAGGCGGCGCAATATATATGGAAAATTCATCCTATGGAGAATTTAACAATTCCATCTTTTATTCAAGCGGCAATATCGCAAATATCGGCGGCGGGGCGTATATAAAAAATTCTTCCGCCGTATTTAATAGCAAACAATACACGGTTTTTGATTCCAATATAGCCCAAAATGGCGGTCTTGGCGGCGGACTTTACGCTGAAAATTCGTCGGTTACTTTTGACAGCGAGATTACATATTTTCAAAACAATAAAGCGGACAATCACGGCGGCGGACTTTATGTCGCAAAAGGCGCTGAAATTTCTTTAAAAAACGCCAATTTTATCTCAAATACTTCCGGCAAAGAAGGAGGCGGAATTTATGTCGCCGAGAAAGGCGTGTTAAATTATACCGTTGAAGATTATAAAGAAGCGTATATATATCAGAATGTGGCAAAAAAAGCCAATGTATTTGATTATGACTATACAAATCTTCCAAGCGGAATACACATAGCAAGCGGCGGCGTAGTTAATTTTCATCTTAACGGCGCGGACGCTATTGTTCATATAGTTGACATTATTTCAAGCGAAGAAGGCTCGCAGATAAACATCGACGGGACCGGCATTGCGCAAATATATTCTGCGGCGGACTTATACGAGGCTAGTGTCAATGACAGCGCCCAACTCACAGTCATATCTCAGGCTACTATGAAAGTTTCAACTCTCACTTTAAGCGGAAATTCCGTTTTATATTTAGCCGACGGCGCGAGAATGTTTTCCGAAGGAACTGTTTTCTTAAATGATTATTCAAATATGACTATGCAAAACGGCAGTTTTCTTGCCAGCGGCAAATTAAATATAAGTTCTAACGCCGTTTTAAGCCTGCAAAATGATTTAAGGGATTCCGTATATATAAACGAAATAAACAATACTTCCGGAACATTTGAGATGGATGTTTTTAGAAATGCCGCCTACGACCAAATTTCTTCAGACAAAATAACAATTAGCCAAGACACAAAACTTCATCTCAATGCCAATATAAAAGATAAAGATTATAGACGCAGATATTACTTTTTATTTTCAACAAGCAACGGCATAGAGGGAAAATTTGATAAAGACAATATAATGATTGACGACATTTTCTTATCGTCAACCGGAGCGCGTAAGATAAGCGAACTAAATCAAATCATCAATGATTATATAATGGATTACGGCGTTCTTTTTAAGGACCGCATCGTTCTTGTTTTAGACGGAGACAAACCCAGCCAAACAGATATAGCCAAAACTCCCAATATGAGTTTTAACCAAAAATCAGTCGCTCAAAATCTTGACGCATTGTCCACGAGATTTGATTCTTACGCGGTTTCCACAATGAACGGAGATTTTAACGGCGGAGATTTGGATTATATAATCAGCGCTCTGTATGAAGATATGACTGATTCCGAAAGATTAGCGGCGCTGTCTGAAATTGCTCCATATTTTCTTGCCAATGTATTTTTAGGACAAAATCTCATAAGCCAAAGAACCGATATTTACAGCAGAATAATGAAACCCGACGCTTATGGCGGAACCAATGGAACTTGGGCTCGTTATCAAGGCGGAGTCGCCATATTTAACGCCGACGAAAATTCCATAGGTCAATTTAGAAATTCAAATAGCGGAACAATATTTGGTTTAGACAAATTTGACGAGTATTATCAAATTGAATACGGGTTTTTCGGCAGATTTAACACAGCATATCCCAATCAATCCGCAAGCAATGCGACTATAGAAACATATTCTTTCGGATTATACGGCGGCGCATTTGACGATGAAATAGAACTCAGAACCATGCTTGGTATGAACATAGGCAAATACGAAGTCAACCGCGTAATAATGTTTATGGGAAGAACTGCGCGAGGGGAATTCACCTCGGTTGACGCAAACTTTGATGTGGAAGTTTCATACAGACTGAATGTCAATGATAGAATTTTTAGACCTTTCGGCGGATTTTACGCTATGATGCTTCATCAACCTAACTTTACGGAAAAAGGCGCGGACTCGCTAAATCTCACATATATGTCAGACATTCTTTTTCGCACGGCGATAAGGTGCGGCATAGCCACAGACGGACAATTATTTGACGGCAGTTTGCAATGGTCGGCGTCTCTTTCAGGCGACTATATTTTGTCAGGCGTAATTCCTCAATTTAAAGCGGAGTTAGAAGGCACAGGCGAGCCGTTTGAATACAGGGGCGTTGATTTAGGCAATATATTTGTTGAAGTTTCTCTAAATCTAAATTATTCAATCACAGATTCAATGTCCATATACGGCGGCGGAAGTTTTAAAGGCGCCGGCAGTTATCAAGATTATTCAGGCAGTTTCGGTTTAAGATATTTCTTAGATTAAAAGCGACTGTTACCGCCGTGTTGTCATTGCGCGGCAGGTTCGCCTTCGCCGCAGAATCTATAAAATACAGTCATTGTCGTCATTACAGGCTTGCCCCGCAATCTCCCCGCAAAGCGTTTTTAGGAAAACGGCGTAGATTGCGGTTCAAGCCCGCATGCGGCAAAAGTTGCGGATAATTATTCGCTAAAAAGTGTTATAATCCATTTCGTAATCAAAAAACAGAAGAAAGGAATTAAACGATGAAAAGCAATATTTTGCAATTAAATAAATTTTATTCGTTGATTGCGGGCAGAAATCAGTGCTTGACTTTTTCTTTTTTTCAAACAATAGAATCTTCTAGACAGCCAGACAGCCAGACAGCCAGACAGCCAGACAGCCAGACAGCCAGACAGCCAGACAGCCAGACAGCCAGACAGCCAGACAGCCAGACAGCCAGACAGCCAG